>NZ_SHKN01000001.1:1430935-1741320 GCF_004217115.1 Ancylomarina subtilis
TGAATAGGCGAGTTTCCTCATTCATGTGCGATCGGGAACCAACCACTTTAATTGTTGATCGATCCTGGTCAAGAGGTAGTTGCGCTGCTTCTGCTATCAACTTATCCAATACATTTATTTCATTCTCAACACCATCACAACGGAATGAACCCAAGAGCTCATCAGCAAAATAGAGTTGCTTATACACCGGCACATAAATCACACCAGCAACCGCTTTCCCATCAATCACCAAAGCCACATTCACCGTAAATTCATCGTTACGTTTGATAAATTCCTTAGTTCCATCCAATGGGTCAACAATCCAACATGCTTGCCAGTTTTTACGCTCATCGTAAGGCAGATGTGTTCCCTCTTCACTCAAAATTGGAATCTCAAATTGATTCAAAACCGAAACAATCGCATTGTGTGCTCTCTGATCGGCAAGGGTCAACGGACTATCATCCGATTTCAATTGCACATTAAAATCATCCGACTGATAAACATCCAATATCTCTTTCCCTGCTTTTATGCAAGCCTCAATGGCTGCTGATAAAAGCTCTTTTCTATATTCTTTATTCATAATTTAATGCATTCTAAATTTGATTGGAACCGTATAACAGACCTTCACAGGTTTGCCATCCAACTTCCCTGCAGTCCATTTCGGCATTCCAGACACAACCCTTAAAGCTTCCTGATCAAAATCTGAATTCAAAGACTTACTAATATTCGTACCAACAACCGATCCATCCTCATCTATAACAAAACTAACATAAACATCTCCATAAAATCTTTTTTCGACAGCTTCTTGCGGGTATTTTAAATTAGCAGTCAGATATTTTTTCAATTCCAGCTCTCCGCCCGGAAACTGAGGCATCACATCAACATTAGTGTAAATATTGTCAATAAATGGTTTCCCATTCTTTAGCCAGTTCTTATTTCCTCTTACCTGATTGTTCTTGTATCTGCTAATCGAAGCTAATTCCCCAGAAGTAAAGTATCGCTTAACCTGTCCTTCCCAATGATTATAAATATTCGATTTAGAAAGCCCTTCAATTCTCAAATTCCCA
Source organism: Ancylomarina subtilis (assembly GCF_004217115.1). NCBI lineage: Bacteria > Pseudomonadati > Bacteroidota > Bacteroidia > Marinilabiliales > Marinifilaceae > Ancylomarina > Ancylomarina subtilis. Next base: position 1,431,982 of record NZ_SHKN01000001.1, read on the forward strand.
TTTTTGTGATATTCTTTGATATAGAAATAATCACCTACTGGCTTAAACGTTTTATAATATTCATTCCTTGTGAATTGATTCAATATTTTAATAGTCGAATCATTTTCAACAGTAAGTATTCTAGTGTGCTTTGATCTGATCCATCGCTCTCCTTTCTTACCAAAATAAAGAAATTTACACTCATTCTCACTTTTCTTTTTAATCTTCGTAAAAGCTAAGGCATCTTCTTTACCCAGCGCCGGCTTTTGATTCGCTTTATAATAAATTGTGGTATCGTTCTGAGAATAGCCTAAATGGAATAGAAAGATAAAACTGATTAATAGTAAAGATGATTTCATCTGCATTCAATATATTATGTGAATAAATATTGTCTAAAATTAAACAAAACATTTACACAATAAAACATAAAATGATCATTCCTAATAAAAGTAAATGTATGACAAGATAGATACACAAACCACCATATAAATAATAGTCAATGGGAAACCAATTTTAAAGAAATCGCCAAATTTATAACTTCCCGGACCATAAACCATCAGATTGGTTTGGTAACCAATGGGTGTCATAAAATTGGCAGCCGCAGCAAAAGCCACAATCAAAACAAAAGGTTCCGGGTTGAGATGCAGGTGCAGCGCCATACTCAATGAGATTGGAAAAATAATGGCAACGGCAGCCTTATTGGTGACATAAGCCGCCAAAACGGTTGTTATTAAATAGATCCCGAAAAGTATCCCCACCTTACCCAAAGGCAAAAATACGGATATTAGCAAGTCGGCAATCATCTCAGCAAGACCGGATTTGATCATCGCGGTGCCAAAAGCCAGCGAAAGTGCAATAATCATAGCCAGATTAAAATCGATACTGGCGGCAATATCTTTAGGGTTGGTGATTTTCAAAGCCAAAATCACAATAATCATCACAATTAAAGTCATGAACAGGGGTACAATATTACAAGCCGATAGAATCACAGCCAGAATCGTTCCACCCAATAACAACCCAATCTTATAGTTTTCCTGTTTACGGAATTCTTTCACTTTTGATATAAAGTAGAAATCCTGAACGCGTTGTGTTCTTGCCGTAAAATCATCGCCACCCAATAAAAGCAGAACATCACCGGCACGAACTTTCACATCACCAATTTTACCAGACATACGCTCACCATTGCGGTGTATGGCAATAACAGCAGCGTCATACTTCCCTCGGAAATTGGCTTCTTTTACCGTCTTCGAAATCAGAGTGGAGTTATGCGAAACCACAATTTCAACCACCTCCAATTGTTTTTTATGACTCAACATGCCAACCGTTGGCAAAGTCAGTCCCTTGTTTGCAAGAATCAAATCGGCAATGGTCTCGGTAGCCCCTGCAAAAAACAGACAGTCCCCTTCGGCCAATATAAATTCAGGTGAAACGGCCGCAATCTTTGAACCATTCCTCTTAATTTGAAACAAATACAAGCCCTGCAGGTTACGCAGATTTGCCTCACCAATGGTTTTTCCATTCAAGTCAGATCCCGGACGAACATGGGCCTCAACAATATACTGACGTGAATTTTCGGAGAATTTATCCAGTGTATCTGCATTATCGGGTAAGAGTTTTTTACCAACAAACAAGATGTAAATCGACCCGATAATCATCATGGGAATCCCCACATAAGCAAAATCAAACATATCCAGAGATTTTAAACCCGGGATAATATTCTGATCCACCACCATACCGTTTACAATCAGGTTGGTTGATGTTCCAATTAGGGTGATACACCCCCCCAGAATAGCTGAGTATGAAAGAGGTATTAGAAGCTTAGACGGGGATATTTTGTTGCGTTTACTCCAGGAATGCACATAGGGCATCATGACAGCAACCAGAGGTGTGTTATTCAAAAAAGCTGAAAATCCACCCACCAAAAGCATCATTCGCCCCATAAATTGGCGGTACGTTTTTGCCCTTTGAAAAACCTTATCAAAAAGATTCTCTACAATACCTAAATCGCGAATGATATCACCAATCAGTAAAAGCATGAGGATGACAACAACCTGATCGTTAGCAAAACCACCCATAATTTCAGAAGGTGTCAGCACGCCAAAAATTCCCAATGCGACAACGCCAATCAGAAAGGTAAAAGCAGGCCCAACCCATTCCTTATAGAAAGAGAGAACAATAAAAATTAAAACAATTGATACGACAATGGCATCAAAACTGAGCATATGGTGGATTTTATAGTATCGCTTCTTAAAAGCTTCAAATGAACGAATTAAGTGCATAAAGCTGAATACACAGCTTCGCACAAGTATTTTAAAATACGAATATACGAAAAAACTAGTCTGTCAGACTCTATTCTTATGCTTATTTAAGATCATTATAATTAAGACCTTCTATTAGTCATAAGATTTTCAAACAAACCTAATTAACTCATTCCATGATGTTAAGGAAACATCTAATATAGATCCTTTTTTTCTTAAAAAAATCCCAAACATTTAGATACAAAAAAGTAACAATCCATACACGCATCATGATTGAAAATGAATGAATTCTGTTTTCAATCATTTCACTCGAGCCCTTAGGCTTCTACTTTTCTCCTTAGATGAGAAAAGTAGACAACACCGAAGGGCTCATGAGCACATTTTGAAAATTTGCTTCGCGAATAAAAGAATCAAGTCAGCCTGATCCTTGTTTACTCTATGTAATTAAAATCGGAGCACGCCTCACGGCAGGCTGACAAGGCACGCACGAACCAGTATTTTCTGATGAAGAACCAATAAATATTTTTATAAGTCTATAAAAATAACAGGCCCAAAGGGCTAGAATATCTATAACCCGGGGTAAAGTCACAAAGTGACTGAAACCTCGGGTATTGACCTTACTAACAACCGTCGCACAGATAGATATTACGAATGATGATCATGCTTTTAGCGACGGAATATAATGATGGCTACTACAGACAACAAACACATTTTCAATCTGTCCTCGATCAATAATGCAGTTTAAGAGAATAAATGTAATTTTATCAGCCTAAAAAATATCGATGATGCAAACCGTAGCGACACCACATATAAAAACCCTGTTTCAGGATAAAGAAATTCAGATTGAAAACAAAGAAATTGAATTGCCAATAGAAGCCATTCTCCCCTATTTAAATCCTGAAGAGTTTAACGCCTACTGTCAAACAGGTTGCGAGAATTATTCCAATAAATGGACCTGTCCGCCACACTGCCCCTCCTTTATGGACTATGCGGCTAATTATACACACATCCGATTGATTTTATACAAGACCGATTGTGATCAATTTTCCTTTGTTGAATCAGATGAACGCGCACTGACCGCTTATAATTTCGCCAAAGATTTATTGCAACAGAATTTAAGAAAGTCTGAAACTGAAGCCGAGCGTTTCATTGGTCCCAACTCGTGCGAAATTTGCACCATTTGCAAAGCCGCCAGTGCTGATGCCTGTCATCTGCCCCACTTAATTCGCTACAATTTAGTGGCCTTTGGTTTTAATGTGACTAAAATAATGGAAGACTTATTCAACCACCAGCTGGAATGGGCTAAGGCTGGTCAGGTTCCCAAGCATGTCAGCTCTGTTGGTGCCATTTTATTTTAAAGGTAGATAACTAAGCATTTTTTGTAAATTAGCAATTCCAAAAAAACAATATAAATGAGATACTTCACCTATACAATCCTGGCTGTTTTAATTTCTACATTAGGAATGGCTCAGAATACCTGTTGTCATAAAGCCCATTCGGTTAAAACAATCGTTTATTCCCCTGAATTGATCAGCGATCAACTTTCACCAAAGGTGAATGAACAATCGGGGCTGGCTTGGCATGATGACCTGTTTTGGGTGATTAACGATAGCGATTGCCCGGCTGAATTACTGGCTTACGATTTAAAAGGGGAACTAAAAAAGACGCTCCAAATTAACAATGCCAGCAATAAGGATTGGGAAGATCTGGCTGAGGATGAAAACTACATTTACATAGGCGACTTTGGCAACAACCGAGGCGCCAGAAAAGATTTGCGTGTGCTTCGCGTTTTGAAAACAGACATGCTAACCCAAACTGAATTGAGGGTTGATTCCATCACTTTTGCCTGGGCCGATCAGCAGGACTTTAGCAAACGAAATATGAAACACGATTTCGATTGTGAGGCCTTTTTTGCCTATGGCGATTCCCTTTACTTTTTTACAAAAAACTGGGCCAACAAGAAAACCCGCCTGTACAGCATGTCGAAACAACCTGGTGACTATCAATTAAAGCCCATTGCAGAGTTCGATGTGGATTTTATGGTGACCGGGGCCGACATTACAGCCGATGGCAAAACCGTGGCACTGGTTGGCTACAAAAACTTCCGCACCTATATGATGCTCTTTACAAACATCGAAGAACAGAACTTCTTTACTGGTGATGCACTACGATTAGATTTGAAATCATTAGGTGGCAGCCAAACCGAAGGCCTGGTTTTCACCGATAAAAATGAGCTCTACATCAGCACTGAGGAAACGAGACAACCACAGGCGCTTTATCGTGTGAATTGGGTGAAACTTTTAAATATTAAAAAATAAAGAGTCACAGATATTTTAAGGCACTTACGTGTAAAGTTTTTTTAATGGACTTTTTGCGCTGCCGAGGCCAGTAATAAAAATCCGTCACACAATCTTAATCATATTTCATCAAAATGTTTTGGGCGGGCTTTGTCAGCCTGCCGTGAGGCGCGAGATTAGCTTAACTACTAAAAGCTAACAAGGATTAGGCTGACTTGATTTTTTGCTTACTTTTTTATCTAAGAAAAAAGTAAGAGCCCAGCGGCTAGAGCGAAAAAGTATTAGAAGTAACACTAAAAATGATTAAGACTCTTAGACTGAGTTTCTGCTGGCATTAATGTTCCCATATACTGATCGGACCACCATTTTCTCAAAAACGCTTTCATTACCCGTATTCTGACTCAATTTTTGTAAAGCATATTGTTGAATCACCAATAACGGGAGTACAATGGCTTCCCGATTCTCTATCGATCGTTTTGAAATCGGTTCATCAGCCATCAGTTCATCGTATTCAGTGATTTCAAGAATCATCTTTTTAGACAATTGATATTCATCAAACAAAATGCGCCAAAAATCGCTATAAGCATCCTGTTTTTCCATATAAGCAGTCAGTTCGAAATAGCATTTCGACAAAGACATCATACTGTTTGAAATCAAAGCCTTAAAATATGGCACCTCTTTATATAAGGCTTTTAAATCGTCCAGGCGATTCTGGTCTTTGAGATTTTTCAGGGCCGTGCCAATACCAAAATAACCGGGTATGTTCTGCTTCAGCAAGCTCCAGGACCCCACAAAGGAGATGGCTCTCAAATCGGTTAATTCGAGTTGTTTCTTTTGCCCGCGTTTTGCTGGGCGGCTTCCAATCTTGGCTTTTGAATAATATTTTAAAGGACTAACATTCTCCAAATAAGGGATAAACATTTCATGCTGCTTTAACGCATTATATTTCCTGAAACTCAATTCACTTAAATCTTCGAGTAAGCGTCGGTTCTCTTCAGAAATCGAAGCCTCATCATGATAGGTGAAATTGTAGAGCCCTGCTGATATCAATTGCTCACAAGAGTGTTGAAATTGTTCTTTTGTACCATAAGTGCTGGTAATGGTTTGCCCTTGTATGGTCAGCTGAATTTCTTCATTCGAAATTTTGGCTCCCTGCGAAGCATAAAAGCGATGTGTCTTTCCGCCTCCGCGAGCAGGTGGTCCGCCTCTGCCATCGAAAAAAATGGATTTGATCTGATACCTCTCACACAAGGCGGTCAAAGCTTCTTTGGTTTTGTATATAGACCAGTTTGCCTTTAAATAGCCCCCATCTTTGGTTCCATCAGAGAATCCCAACATCATGGTTTGCCTCATATTTCTTCGTTTCAGATGATCAGCATAAGGCACTGTATTGAATATTTTTTCCATAATCACACTAGCCTCACTCATACCTTTCATGGTTTCAAATAAGGGAACAATATCAAAATTGATATAGCTGATATCATTAGTCGTCCATCGGAATAAAGCAAAGACGAATAGTATGGAAAAGATATCTTCAGAATTACTGATGATATACCTGTGACAGCCTTGTTCTCCATTTGACACCTGAATGGAAGAAAGCTGAATGATATTGGCTATCGTGTCGGCAATAAGTGGATCATCAGCATAAAAATTAGACAAATCAATTTCCTGCGTCAGAAGAATATTTATCAGTTCCTCTTTTGAAAGTTCTTCAATACTCTTCTCTATTAAGCCCTCTTCCCTTAGGATATAAGTGATGACTTGCTTATGTGCAGAATGATCCTGTCGGATATCAAGACTGGCAAAATGCGTTTTAAAAATAGTCACCTTATCAATTGTATTCTGAAGATCGTTTAAATACAAATCATTATACTTTTCCTGAATAATCTGTTTAATCTCCAGCAAAGGATCCAATATAGATCGATATGGCAAACAATAGTCGGCGTTAAACATGGCCAGATAGAGCTTTTCTCTGAGTGCTTCAATTTTCTCGTCAACATGCTTAAAGGTGATTTTACTGCACAGTCGCTTAACATCGGAGTAATAACATTTCATTAGAGACATTCTTAGCTCATCCGCCACTTTTTTAGTTATCTCACTGGTGACGTAAGGATTCCCATCCCGATCGCCTCCCGGCCAAAACCCCAAGGAAACAATCTCAGGATTATCCAGATTGGTGACTTTGCACTTCATCCGGCTATAGAGTTCACCAATAGCGTTGTAGTAGACATTTTTGCAGAAATAAATGATATTCTTGGCCTCTTCCAAAGGTGTGGGACTTTCCGAATTGATCAGTGATGTTAGGCCCAATTGGTTCAATAATAAATCAATCTCATTCACATTGTTCTGCACAATCTGTCCTCTTAACTCGCTCATAATATCGAGAACTGCGGGCTGGTAGAATTGCGTGGGGTGTGCCGTTAAAACAATATGAACTTTAAACGTATCAAGCTTTTGATAGATGTCTTCCCCATGCCCCCCATTCTTGCTTTGACTCATCAAATCAGATAATCGTAAATCATCAGCACTCTCTCGAATTTCGGGCAAAGCAGCATCTTCAACACTATCGAATAATACGACTTGCCTCTCAACGTAAGAAATCACACGAAACAAGAAATCATTCCTCTCATTCTCTGTTTTAAGATGGGTATGTGTATCAAAAAAAGAATCGATGATCGCAATGGGACTTTTTGATACACTCAAGCTTTCTTCACAATAAGCAGAAAGCAAAGGCAGAAGCTGCCCAACATCAACCCCTTGATAAGGCAAATTGAGAAATAGGCTATTATAAACCAGGTATTTCTTTTCGATTAAATTCTCAAACTTCTTTAGACTGGTATTTTCGAACGGGCTTTTCATGGGCAGACGATTGCAAGGGTGATACAATAGTCTTAAAATACAAATTTTAGGGGAGACTTAAGTGTTTTGAGAAACTTTGTTCGAAACACTCGCATCTCCCAAAAGTTATCTGATGAATTTTCTTAAACGTGACAAATCATCAGATAACTTGATAGGCTTCAGCTCAGAGGCTGCCGCACGAATCCTTTCGTGTGGCTTCTACAGAACAAAGCTGCCCCTTTAAAATAGAGTTTTTGTTATTTTGAATTAGTTAATCACACGATACAATCGTGCGACAGCGGGGGGAAACTTAAGGCTTTTGAGAAACTTTGTTCGAAACACTCGCATCTCCCAAAAGTTATATGATGAATTTTCTTAAACGTGATAAATCATCAGATAACTTGATAGGCTTCAGCTCAGAGTAAAGTAAACAATCACAGGTACAGTTATAAGGTAAATTGGACAAAGCTCTTAAATATTACTTTTAAAAAAATGAATTTCAATTATAGCTGTTGAATTATCACCTAATTCCAGCACTTTACATATATCATTTTCACCTATTTTATGCTGAAATATAATACAAACATTAGTCGTTTTCCTACTCAGAAACTCTTTATAGATACCTGTTAATTTTTCAATCATATCCTTATCAGTTACATAATTAAACGAAGAACGTCCATAAGAATTATCAGTGTTAATAGATTTCTCTTCACCTCTTATTTTGATTATATCAATAGGTGGATAAATACTAGTTTTTTTCTCAATTTTAACACTATCTACTACATAATATGAACTACCATGTTCTATAAACTTTAGATCCATTATATTAGGCTTTTGAATTAAAATGCATCAATAATCCTAAAATTACTACTTCGCTAGTATTAAAAAAAATATATTAATTAATACCTTAAATAATGTATTCTATTTAAGGATATCATCTTTCCCTGCAAAATTTAAAGACTAAAAAAATCTCCCGATACTATTACCATGCATTTAGAAAAATAAGTCGTAACGTTACTTTCAGCCTCTTTTTATTGAGCATCAAGGCTAAAGAATTTGTCTGCTTTTAAAAATAGGGGCTAATTGCGGTTGGAAACTCTTCAAAAAAGCAAGAAAATGACTTTTTCCATTTAAGTATTGATCGTCTTTTCAATTTGTTGGCCTATTTCCATCGGAAATTCATCAACTTTTCAAAATTTAAAGGCATTGCCGTGGGAAATTCCACGAAAAAACAAAAAGGAAACTCGTTTCTTTTGGAAATTGCTCAACAGTTCAAAATGCTGGTGCATTGCCGTTGGCAATTCCTCTAAAAAAGGAAAAGATGACTTTTCCCATCCGAATAATGAGTTGTCCTTTCAAAAAGTTACCCCATTCGGGTTTCAAATCGCATTTCTATCGAAAAAATCAGTTCGAACCACGTGTATGATGGCTTTCACAAAAAAAGACTTCCCCATTCCTTTTTTAATCCTAATAAAGCACTTATTTTTGTCATCCATTTTTATAAGCGTTATTTTGAGCGATATGGCAGATGCTCATCGCAAGACAGATACCATCTCCGCAAAGACTAAAACTTTAAATTTAGTTTGTAAGCAAATATCATGATGAGAGATAAGTACAAAGAAATATTCGAAGCCGGAACCGATTTACCCTTGGTTGAGGACTTCTATACCATACAGGGCGAGGGTTACCACACGGGTAAACCTGCCTATTTTATTCGTATTGGCGGTTGCGATATAGGCTGCCGTTGGTGTGATTCTAAAATTTCGTGGAACCCTAAAGAGCATCGTTTAATCTCGGTTGAAGAGGTTGTTCGCAAAGCGGTTGAATCGCCTGCCAAATCGGTGGTGGTAACCGGTGGTGAGCCATCGCTATACAATTTGGAGCCTTTGTGTACCGAGCTAAAGAAGCACAATATCGAGAATTTCCTGGAGACTTCAGGCGCATACGAAATCACTGGTGAGTGGGATTGGATTTGTTTATCGCCCAAAGCGAACAAAGCACCCGTTGAAAGCTCATACAAAAAAGCCAACGAATTGAAGTTTATCATTTTCGATTTGGAAAAGGATTTTGCCTTGGCTGAAGAGCACGCCAAATTGGTGGGTGACGATTGTTTGCTTTATCTGCAATCGGAATGGAGCCAATACGTTCACAACATTAAAGCCATTGTGGAGTATGTGAAGAACAATCCCAAGTGGAATATCTCCTTACAGTCGCACAAGTTTATGCGCATTCCTTAAGCAGAACTAAAGCTTTGAAAAATAAAATGACCATGAATCAGAAAGATAAATTTCTCTCTAATTCATGGTCATTCTTTATTTAATCCCTAATTTCGGATTCAAACAAGAAACTGTCAGAAACTAACATTTGTGATTTCTTATTAAAAGGCCATCACTTATTGTAGGGTCGGCCTCAGCGGCGCAGATGGGGTACCCATAGACGAGAAGACGTAAAAAAAAGAATGCTGTTTGAACGAGGAACGAGTGAGTTCATTCTTTTTAGTCTTTGAGTCGTAATGGGTCATCGAGCGCTGGAGCCGTTGATTTTTTGCTTACTTTTTTATCAAGAAAAAAGTAAGAGCCCAGCGGCTTAAGCTTAGAAAAAACAATAAAATCAAATCGTGAAGAAAACCATCCTTATTCAATATGCCATTCCCAAAGAAGGACTTGAGCTTCTCAGTCAATCCTATCATCTGATTTATCCTGAAAAGGACTGTTTCTCAGAAGATGAACTCATCGGACATATTCCCAATTGCGAAGCCTTGCTTTCCATCTTTAATCAGCCCGTGAGCAAAAAAGTAATTGAAGCTGGTCAAAAACTCGAAATCATCTCCAATTATGGCGTGGGTTACAATAATATTGATGTGGCGGCTGCCACAGCAAAGGGCATTGCAGTTTGCAACACCCCTGAGGCCGTTTGCGAGCCAACAGCGGAACTTTGTTTAAGCTTGATGCTCTCGTTGAGTCGACGTGTGGCTGAATGCAACCACAGGCTTCGTACCGAGGATGATTTTAAATGGGGCGTCATGCGCAATCTGGGGCAAACCCTTCGGGGAAAAACCTTAGGGATTATCGGTATGGGTAAAATTGGCAAATCGGTGGCTCAAAAAGCACAAGCCTTTGGCATGAAGGTGATTTACAACAATCGCACTCAACTTTCGGCAAATGAAGAAAAGGATCTGAACATCAAATTTTGCGATTTTGATGCGCTTCTAAAAACGGCTGATATCATATCCTTGCATTGTCCTTTGAACGAATCAAGCCATCATCTGATTGGAGAAAAAGAACTCGCAAAAATGAAGCATTCGGCTTATCTGATTAACACGGCTCGCGGCCCTGTTGTTGATGAACAAGCCCTGACACAAGCTTTAATAAATAAACAGATTGCCGGTGCAGCTTTGGATGTATTCGAAAATGAACCCCAAATTACACCACAGCTTTTAGAACTCGATCATGTGGTCTTGGTTCCACATATCGGCACAGCTTGCATCGAAACCCGAATTGAAATGGCTGAGGAAGCCGCACAAAATATGATTGATCATTGGGAATACGGGAAATCGAAAAATCAAGTAAATTGATGTGAGGACGTGGTGATGTGCTAATTTGGAGATTTGATGCATATTAATTGCACTTCAACTCCAATCAGTACTCAACAACTGAAAACCGACAACAAAACTTTATACTTTAACCTTTAAACTTTATCCTTATCAACTTTAACCTTTAAAACCATGGCAACCGAAATAGAACGCAAATACCTGATAAAAGAAGATCTTCTGAATTTACCTGCTGAAGGGAATCGTATCGTTCAAGGCTACCTTTGGAGTGAGAAAGGGAAAAGTCTGCGAATTCGCATCACAAAAAACAAAGGTTTTTTAACCATCAAAACAGGAACCAATCCCCTATCGAGATTGGAGTATGAATACGAGATTCCATTGACAGACGCCGAAGAGCTTTTATCGCAATGTGAGAAAAAAATAGAGAAAACCCGATTCATTATTGAGCTTGACGGAATGAATTGGGAGATTGATGTGTTCGAGGGAGAAAATAAGGGTCTGGTAATGGCGGAAATTGAACTGGAGTCGGCAGATCAGAAATTTGAAAAACCGGAATGGTTAGGCATAGAAGTCACTGATGACAAACGCTATTTAAACGTAAACCTAATCAATCAGCCTTATAGCTTGTGGTAGTGTCCACAATATTCTCAATCGGATTGATAAGCACTGGTGGGACAATAGCATCATAAAGACATTCCTGAATTTTGGTTCTCACATCCATCTTCATCAACTTGGTGTTCCACTCATCAGGAAAAACACGGTTCGATAAAAAAACATAAACCAAATCGTAATCCGGGTCAACCCAAACCATGGTTCCGGTAAAACCTGTATGTCCAAAACTATGAGGAGAAGCCTTGGTTGTTGTAGGTCCTGTGGTATCTGTACGATCTAAAAAAGGCTTATCAAAACCGATTCCTCTTCTGTTTTCTCCATCAGGATAAGCACGAGAACTGAATGCCTCAAGGGTTTCAGGTTGGAAAAAAGTCACACCGCCATAGCTTCCTTTCTGCAAATACATTTGCATGAGCTTAGCCAAATCTTCGGCGTTACCAAAAACTCCGGCATGACCCGCTACACCCCCCAGCATGGCTGCTGTAGGATCTTGAACATACCCTTTAATCATCTGCTTTCTGAAAAATTGATCCCTTTGAGTAGGCGCAATTCTCGATAAACTAAATCGCTGACGGGGATGATAGCCCAAAGTGCCCGCACCGAGCTTCCGATAGATGTTTTTCTTCACATAGCTTTCCATACTGCAAGACAACTGCTCTTCAAACAATTTCTTCAGCAAGATAAAACCCAGGTCGCTGTATTTATAACCATTGGTCTCACGGTATTCAGTGGCCAGTATTTGCTTGTAGATGGTATCGCTATACCCTTCTCTGATGTATAAATGATTAGCCACCTGAACGGGATATTCTTTTGAAGCACTTGAACTGAAAATGGACTTACGAAAGCGATAATTCTTATTCGCAAAAAGATGATTGCCAACCTTCACCCGGTAGATTCTCGACGAATCGCGACTAAACAGGTCTTTGCGCAAACGCGCGGTGTCCACAGCTTCGCGATGAAAAGGTTTCCAGGGTAATAAGCGAGCCTCATGTGCTAAAATCTTACGCAAAACCAGGGTGTCCTTATTGGTTCCTTTTGCCACAGACAAATAATCGCCCAATTGGCCATCGATATCGACCTTCCCTTCGTCAACCAGCTGCATTAAAATGGGTAAGGAAGCCGCCACCTTAGTCACCGATGCCAAATCATACAGATCAGATGTTTTAACATTCACATTCTTCTTGTAAGTATGATAACCATAAGCTTTATCGAGAATAATACGTCCCTTATGCGCAACCAAAATCTGACAGCCGGGTGTTGCCTTTTGCTCAATGGCATCCAAAGCAATCGAGTCTATTTTTTTAAGTTGAGAAGGATCAAAACCCGTTTGTTCCGCATAGGCATACCCCAACCTGTTTTTTTTTGTGTCGATACCTGTTCCTTCCGGGATATCCTTATTGACTGAAACAGGCAAACGTCCCTTGGCTCCTATGCCTCCAAAAATAATTTGAGCGGATGCCATTTGTGTCTCGATATTATCTTCATACGACACGATGATTGATTCCAGTCGGTCGAGTTTTTTATAAAAGTCAAGTGCGTACGGACTGGCAAACAAATCAAAAATAACCTTCTTGCGTTTCGAAAGGCTGTTCACAAATGAAACGGTCTGATCGGTCACTCCAAATTTTTTCGATGCCCTCAAATTACTGTCGTGCTTACTCACAATAACCAAATTGTACGACTCAAGATTCTTCAAAAGCGTGTTATATTGTTTTTGAGATGCATTCTTATCAATCTGATAAAAATCGATATGGGTATAGCGACCCAAATATTCCTGAAAGCGGTTGCGTTTTCTGGCTCCCATTGCAACAGAGGCAATTCGTAAAGTATCCAATTGTTTCAATGGCAACAAATCGTCTTTATTACTCACCACTGTCATGGCATTTTCAATCAACATGCGTCGTAAAATCATACCTTGCTGTGTGTTCAATCCCGACCACAGACGATCAGACTCCACCGCTTTATAATTGTTGAGTCCCAACCAATATTTGGTCTTCAGAATCTTCAAGCAAGACTGATTGATATTTTCCTGCGAAAGCTCTCCCCTTGCGATAGCTGCCTTTATCTCTTCAATGGCCTTAGGCACGTCTTCTGAAAATAAAAGCACATCATTACCCGCAATAGCTGCCTTGGCATCCACCTCTCCCGGTTTATAAAACTTTCTAACCCCTTGCATGTTTAGAGCATCAGTAAACACCAAGCCTTTAAAACCCAATTCTTCTTTTAGTAAACCGGTTACAATAGGTTGAGATAGAGTTGCTGCTTTGGCCTCCTTATCCAGAGCCGGTACATTCAGGTGAGCCACCATTATGCCACCAATCCCGGCTTCTATCGATTGCTTGAACGGATGCAGTTCAACATCATCCAACGCCTCTCTTGAACGATCGACAACAGGCAAATCGAGATGAGAATCGGTATCGGTATCCCCATGACCCGGAAAATGTTTTCCTACGGCCACAACACCTCCACTTTGAAGGCCTGAGGCAAAAGCAATGCCCTTATCAGCCACATTAATTTTTCCCTCACCGTATGAACGTGAGTTGATAACCGGATTTTTAGGGTTACTGTTGACATCCAAAACGGGGGCAAAATTGACATGAATGCCCATTCTTCGACATTCAATCGCCATCTCTCTACCCAACTGGAAAAGTAAATGATTATCCTGAACAGCTCCAACAGTAATTTGTTGCGGAAATTTTAATGTTTGCTTTAGTCGGGCTCCCAAACCATATTCAGCATCCATTCCAATCCAAAGTGGCAAATTGGATTTGCTTTGATATAAGTTGGTCAAACGAGCTTGCTCCTGAGGAGTGCCCTGAAAAAATATCAAACCACCGATCTGAAACTTTTCGATCAGATTCAAAATTTTCTTTTCCTCGGCAGAGGTCTTATTTGAATAAGCAGCCACCATAAACAACTGAGCAATGCGTTGATCCTGGTTCATGCCCGCCATTATGGAATCGGCCCAGGAGACATCTTTTTCAAACATTGAGGACAATGGCTCTGTACCCAGCGAAACGGACTGAGCATAACTTGACAAACTCAAAAAACAGAAAATAGCTAAAACTAAATGTTTTAAGTTTGGAATCTTTAAAATCATATTAACAAAAGGGTTTTTATCTATGGTTGATGTAATAAATTGTCGTCGTGTCAAACAAAAGTAGGAATCCCAATTAGAATAAAACAGAAAATTAAGGAATAATAACAGAGAAAGGAGAAATAAAAAAAGGGGCCTCCGCCCCTTTTTTATTACTTACAACTAAACCATATTTAAAACTCGATCGAATGATACAAGCACTAATATGCAAATTAAACATCAAACTGATGTGATCAACAAAAGCAAGATTTATCTTCTTTTGTATCTGCTCATGTAAAAGTATTAGATACCTACATGATATCCAAGTGTCAAGTTTGTCAAGTTTGTCACGGTGAACATAAATACATCGTATTCGATTTCGAATACCTTGAAAACAATTGCAAGCATTACAACAGATAGAGGAGATAACAACAAAAATCAGCTTGGAATTATCGTAAATAAAAGCTACATTTAAGAGACTTAAATAAAAATCTACTTTTTACTAAAATATTCATAGCATGAGAGTATTTATGATTATTCCGATACTCATCTTGTGTCAATTCTCCATTTGGGCACAAAACAAAAACTCGATCAAATCGAATATCGATTCCAACGGTGAATTACAGGTTGAACTGCAATTGAACCAACAAGAATTCCAATTTGATCAGTATCAAAATTGGATTAAATCCGTCGATCACTTTGTTTCTGGTGAAATTGTTCAGGTCAATTCTGAAAAATTCGTTTACAAAGGAAAAACACTTATTTATTTGAGTGAGAAACCTTCGACATTTCAAACAGAACTCCTATTCACTCTAAGTATCACCCAAAATCAGAAAGGAACGAAACTTATCCTAAACGATATCCATTACAAATCGCTTCCGGAGTATGGCAAACAGGGAACACCAGCCATACAAACAAATTGTCAGGATTGGTTTGCCAGGAAAAAGCTTTATAAAAAATCTGGTAAAATGAGAACGCTTAATCAAAACCTGATGAAAAACTCAACCCAATTTGCCGAAAAACTCATTCTTTCTTGTTTAGATTAAATCATAAGCCACTTATTAAAAAAGGACTGCAATACCAGCAGTCCTTTTTATTGTCTATGCTTTTTTCTTTCCAATATATCGAATGACAGAAGCCTTTCCTTGATGAAACGCCCCTTCAGAGAGATCTACATCCAATTCTTGTAGCTTTATCGTTTCCAATTCTGAGAAGTCATTTAACACGTTTTCCTTTGAAAAGAGCATTTCCACTTTACCCGGTCCGCCCGATGCTTTCCCCAGTTGTTCCTTTGAAAAGCCTTCAAGTATCAATACACCCCCTGGCTTTAGATATTGGGTAATTGAAGCGTGATACTCCTTTCTCTTATTCTCCGGCACATGCGCATAAATTAAAGCAATACAATCAAAGTGCTCTTTCTCTGTGATAAAATCTTCAAAACCTGCCGTCACATATTCAATCTCTACCTGATTTTCATGTGCTAATTCCAAAGCTTTTTGTCGACCTTGTTTACTCTGATCAAAAGCGACGACCTGCCACAATTGCTTTGCCGCAAACACAGCATTTCGCCCTTCCCCTTCAGCTGGCAACAAAATCTGACCTGCTTTTAATTTCAAAAGCTCCTCCTTAAAAAACGCATTCGGTTCGGTGCCATAAGCGAACGTTTCATTTGCATAACGTTGGTCCCACATTTCACTGGCTGATTTCATCATCTTAATTTCTTAAATTATTAACCGCTTGAATAATAACTTCTGATGCCCGATCCATTTCATCTTCGGTACTGTATTTTCCAACTGAAAAACGAATGGTTCCCATTGCATAGGCCTGATCGATCTGCATGGCTGCAAGGGTTGCTGATACCGAAATCGAATCGGTATGACAGGCTGCCCCTGCTGACGCAGCCACTTGCGGTAAATTTGCCAATAGCGTATTGGCTTCAATATTTTTGAAAGAGGCGCTCAATGTATTAGGCAAACAAAAATCCGCATTTCCATTAAACTGCACCTCATCAAGAACTGATAAAGCTTTCTTCAATCGACTTATCAAAACCTTATCGTGAACCATGCCTGTTGACAAATTTGCCTCACACAATTCTGCTGCTGCACCCAAGCCAACAATTTCAAGCACATTTTCGGTTCCGGCTCTTAGATTATTTTCATGATCGGCACCGTGCATGAGTTTTTGCAATTTTATGCCATCAGCAATATACAATGCACCTATTCCTTTAGGTCCGTACAGCTTATGCCCGGCCACCGTCAACAAATCAACGCCCAGTTTCTGAATATCCACAGGGACTTTCCCCACGGCCTGTGCACAATCGGAATGAACGGCAATGCCCCGTTTTTTTGCAATGGCACTAATCTCTGAAATGGGCTGTAAGGTCCCTACTTCATTATTGGCATACATCACCGAAATTAAAATGGTTTCAGGACGAATGGCCGCTTCTACATCAGTAAGCTGAACACGCCCCGTTTCATCGACAGGCAAATAGGTGATCTCAAAACCTTCCGTTTCCAAATACTTACACACCTCACTCACTGCCGGATGTTCGATACGCGTTGTGATAATATGATTCCCCTTGCTTTTATTAGCAAAAGCATAACCCTTAATCGCATAATTATTAGACTCAGTCCCACCACTGGTAAAAATCAAATTCCCTGCTTTACAATTGAGTAACGACGCAAGTTGCTGACGTCCTTTTTCCACCGCTTTCTTGCAAGTCTGTCCATAAACATGAGAGCTGGACGGGTTGCCAAAATGATCATACAAAAAAGGTTTCATGGCATCTCCAACCTCTTTTGCAATCGGAGTTGTGGCATTGTAATCTAAGTATATCGGTAGCATAACTTATCGTTTATCTGTTATCTGATTTATTTCTTAATCACTTTAAATTCAGTCCGACGATTCATCGCCTTTCCTTCTTCTGTTCTGTTATCGCCAATTGGTTTACTCGAAGCATAACCTTTAAAAGACAATCGATCTGCCTGAATGCCTCTCTTAATTAGAGAGGAATAAACCGCTTTGGCTCTATTCTCTGATAGGGTTTGGTTTTTTAATTCTGATCCGGTATTATCCGTATGTCCGGCAATTTCGATGCTCAAATTCTTATTCAAAGCAAGTAAATTATAAAGACTGTTTAATTCACTTTCAGATTCGGGTTTGATTTCCCAGGAATCTGTTTCAAAGAAAATATTTTTTAAAACAACTTCTGTTCCCACTTGGATGGCTTGCAAAGGAATATCTTTCTTTTGAGCTTGGTCAAACTCTCCCTCTTTCATTTTAAAATGATCGGAATAAAACAAATAGCCATCCGCTTCAGCGTGGAACAGATAATCCTGACCTTCAGGCAAACAAACCAAATACTCGCCTTTTTGTCTATCAGAATACAGATAAGCAATCGTATCCCGACTTTCGATATCAAGAAGAATTAATTTTGCTGATAAGGGTCTCTTATCATCCATATCGTAAACCTTCCCTTTTAAATAACTCACCTTAGGAGGTTGCAAATCAAGAGGCATATCAAACTCATAAATATCCCGGCCCTTTGAGGCCACCCGGTTCGACGAAAAGTAGCCCTTATCCCCTTTGGCATTAATAAATAAGCCAATCTCATCATTGTAAGTATTGATTGGATAGGATAAATTTTTAGGTTCGGACCATTCTCCATTTGCTAGTCGATTAACCTGAAACAGATCGTAAGCGCCCATCCCCACCAAAGCATCGGATGCAAAAACCAAATACTTATTGCTGGCATGAATAAACGGGGACATTTCATTTCCTGCTGTATTAATTATCAAATTCTCAGCCTGAGTCCAGCGCTGTCTGCCATCCTCTAATATTTCCAATAGCTCAGATTTCCAGATATCCATCTTGCCTTTACCCGATTTACGATTACTCACAAAATAAAGACAACGGCCATCAGCCGAAATACTCGGCTGGGCTTCCCATGCTTTTGTGTTGATATTGGCCCCGCAATTGATAGGTTTCGACCAGGTATCACCCTCTTTTTTCGAATAATAAATATCGCATCGGCCTCTGCCATCCTTTCGTCCACAAGCTGTAAAATACATATAACGACCATCAGCCGTAATCGTCTGAGCACCCTCGTTCCTATCAGTATTTATGGCTTCGGATAAGGCTTGGGATTCCATCCAGATTTCATCTTGTTTTTCAGAATAACAGAAATCTTCCTGAAATAGCTCTCTCTGATTTTTATCAAATCGCCCTGTAGGAATCAAACGTGTAAAAATCAATGTTTGCTCATCGGCTGTTAAACTTGGCCAATACTCATCCGCCTTTGTATTGATGGAATCGCTTAAACATTGTGCATTAAAATCACTTGGATGCTTCATCGCTTCCAGAGCAAACTCACAACATTTTAATTGATGCAAACTGATATTTCTGTTTCGAACTGATATTTTACCGATATTCAAAAAAGCTTGATAAGCACTTAAAGCCTTTTCATATTTCCCTTGTTTCAAATAGGCATTGGCGAGATTGAATTGGGCATTGGGAAAAAAAGAAGGATTGATGGCAACAGCTTGCTCATAAACAGCAATCATCTTCTGACTTTTCCCCTGATCGCTATAAAGATCGGCTGAAAACAAAAGCGCCTCCATAAAACGATTATCCCGCTCCACAGCCTTCTCCAAATAAACCAAAGCCTCATCTGTATGTCTCAATCGGCTTAATTCCTGAGCCTTTTTATAGAATTTAATGGCTTTCTTGTCTTCTGTTGTGTATTTCTTCTGTGAAAAAGACACAAAAGAAAAACTTAGAAAAAGAAAAATAAACAGGATACGTTGCATAATGGCTTAGCTAATAATTGGAAATTCTATTTATCTGTGACAAACTTCAATATACGGACAAGTTCGACAAACATCGACATCCTCAACCTGACGAAACGGAATCTCCGGATTAAATATCTCTTCTAAAAGATCTGTAAATCCATCTAAAAATTCTTGTTTGTAAGCCAAATAACTGCCCACAGGAACCCCTTTACTTCTGCCTTCTTTTTGTTCGAGAACACAAGCAAATTTTGGCGTGAAAATTGATTTTAAACCATAAACATTAGGCGATATGGCCAGATCATCACCATGTTTCATATCGTAAAACAAGCAGTACAAAAAGGTTTGAAATGCCGCCTTATTTCGTTTCTTATTCTCGGAATCAAAGAGCGATTCAATATCCTTAAAAACCAGCTCAGCTGATCCCGTTTTGTAATCAATCACACGAATGGTGTTGTCTACCTGATCGACTCTATCAATAATCCCTGCAATATTAACCTTTCTCCCATCTGATTTTAATGGGATTTGTATGCTATAAGGCCCTTCAACAGCCAACATTTTAAAAGGTGCAAATTCAGTATCCACCTTCAACAGTCGGTCAATAAATTTCATCAGAATATTAAAAATCAATCTGTTTCGACCAACAATCTCAATCGACTTTTTATTATCTAAATTAAAATACAACTCTTTAAAAGCTTCTTCCAAAACTATCGTTTGCTTCTTCTTATCTTTTCTCAAAGCTTCAAGATCGTCTTTCGTTATTGTTTTGTTGATAAAAGGCTCGTACAATTTCTCCATTGCCTGGTGAAAAAGGTTACCAAACATGGGCGGATCAATCTCTTCCAAAATGGTATCAGGCTCCTTCATTCCAGCCAAATAACGATAATAAAAGCGAAGACTACAGCCCATATATGAATTGAGTGCCGATGGCGAAAAACGTCGTTTGTTTCCCTCGCAATATTCATTTAATTGTTTCAGAATTCGTTCATTTTTCTCAATACTTATGGGCTTGGCATTGGACAGAACGATATCATAAGAAGGATGCTTCTCTTCAACCTGAAAGGCCGATTCGTATTTCAATTGATACAGGAATCGACTCATTTCACCCGTTCGAATCCCATCGCTTTGTGTGCTATATAAAAGTTTAATTTCTTCAGGACGCTGAATCAGTCGATAAAAATAATAGGCAAAAATCGCATCCTGATGATCGATGGTTGGCATGCCAAAACCCTGACGCAAATGGTAAGGCACAAAGGAATTGGAGGTTCCTGTTTTTGGCAACTTTCCCTCGTTCATCGACAGCACAATTATTTTCTTAAAATCGAGCAGACGGGTTTCGAGTATCCCCATCACCTGCAAGCCTGCCAGCGGCTCTCCCTCAAAAGGAATGCTCAATGATTGAATCATTTTATCCAGTAAACGATAAAAAGTATCCAATTTTATCTCAATTTTATGCTCATTTAAAAGGCCCGTGAGACGTTTTATCGCTAAAAACAGATGGTAGATGTATTCCTTCTCAATTTTATCCAATCGCCCCTCATCTTCTTTATTTAAGTCCAGATTTTTGTAAATGGCTTGCAATAGATCGAGCAAATAAGAAGAAACCTCTTCAACCGAACTTAAAGGCACGAATAATTTTTCCAAAACCGGATCGCCAACCAATAATTTACGATCGACATGCACCCAATTGCTCTTTATAATTTGTTGAGCTAAGCTATCAGCCAATTCAGGATTAATGGCATTCAGATACTGATGATTCAAAAGTGACAACACCTGCTTGTGATGAAAAACAAAGCCCGATTTTTGTTTCCGTCCTCCCTTTTGAAGATCGATAATCAAGCCCAACAAACTCGCAACCGGCGTGTTTTTTGCCGGATATCCCATGGTCACATTCACATGCTCCACATTCTTGGGAATCGAATTTAAAACGGGCAAAAGCAGCTCCTCATCAGCCAAAATAATTGCCGTTTCTTCCAAAGGGACATCCTTCTGATCGGCATATGTCTTCAGATAATTATGTGCAAACTTGGCCTGACCAACTTCCGACGATAAGGAGATAAACTCGATTGGAGCTCGTTCTGCGACAATATTTTTAAAGGAAATAGCACTCTTGGGGGCTGGGAAACGTTTCAAATTATCGCGCATGAACAAACCCGCTTCGTGATAGGGGTTTTTCACATAGGACTCATCGTAATCCCAATAAAAATCGGCCACTCCCATATCTCTAAGAGAAGAAAAAATATCCTTCTCACATTTATTCAAGGCATTGAATCCGGCAAAAATAATCTTCTCATAATCAATCTCAACCTCCTTCTTCTCGAGGCTATCAACAACCAATCGACTCGCCATTCCCTCATAAGCCAATCCTTCTTTGGTCAACTCTTCTTTCAGGTTTGAATAGATCGTAAACAAGCGCTCCCAAACCGAAACAAACTGATGCTGATGTTCCGATAATTTTTCAGGATTGAAGGTGCTCCAAAAAGAGCGAATCGCTTCAATCTGTTCTTCATCCAGATAATCGAATATATTTTCAATCTCTTTCTCATCTGCTAAATTCTGAAAAAGATGTTTGGCATCCACACGATACTTATCCAGATCATCAAAATCACCCAATATCATTTCGCCCCAATGGTAAAACTCATCGAAGGTTTCCTTGCTATTACAAACAGAGCAATAAATTTTATACAAACGACACAATAGAGCCAGATTATCCTCAACCATCAAAGGTGACCATTTTTTGATCAGTTCATTAATCGTCAGAACCTCCGGCGAAAATGTCGGCTTAGTCACCAGTTCGTTTAAGTATTTTGAGAAAAATAAACCCGCACGTCTGTTGGGAAAAACCAATAAGCAATTGGCTAATTGATCGCCATATTGCTCAAATAATTCTTTGGTGACTTGTTTTAAAAAAGTGGACATATCTATTATGAATGAGTGTATTTAGCTATATTTTAAGCTTTGTTTCGTTATCGGTTGTCATGGTCATTAGTTGAATTTCAATTTACCTTTAAACTTTTCGACTTTTCCGACCTTTAGACTTTTTAATCTTTATCCTTTAACCTTGAGATTTTCTTTATTTACTGTAATCGAAAACCCAATCGATCTCTTTAGATTCTGACATACCGTTTGGATTACAGCCGGGCTCTCCCTCAGGAATTTCAACGCCCAGTTTCTTATAATAATCAAGCCAAACCGGATGAAACTTTCCCGTTTTAGAATCCTTAAATGTCATCGGCTTTAACTTGAATATTTCAGAACCATCGCCTGAATGTTTAAACATGTCGTAAATCAATTCGGAACAGTAATAGCTTGAATCAGACATTAAATAAACCGAATCGTAAGGCAAGCCCAGTAAACTTTTCCCAAAGGACACGGCTTCGGGAATTCGAGCCTGATGGTATTTTTTTAAACGGGCAACACGAACCTTAGGCATTCTGTCAGTATTCAAACTTCGGGTTAAGAAACTGTCAACCGAGGTCAATTGAACAGCTTCACCTATAGCCTCCAAAACCACTAAATCTTCATTCTCGTCAGGTACGATTATGCCGACATGAGAAAAGCTCATGGGTTTATTTTCGGCCGTCACCTCTTCAATAGCATCAGATAAGGAACTGCCATCCAAATCCTGAAACAAGAGATCTCCCCTTTGCAATTCAAAAGTGTCAGAAGCATTCTGCGATGCGCAAGAAAAAAGAAGAATGGCTAAAAAAAAGAGGCTAAAACGAGGTATCGTGTTGAATTTCATATGATCTTTATGGTTAAAAACAGATGGCTTTTAAAACAAGCTCAATCAAAATTAATCAATTCCCATTAGCCATCAAATATTGCGTGACAAACTATGCTTTAAATTAAAAAAAGCACATGCATTCCGATTGATAGAAAACCTCTATGTGCATATTAAAAAAAAAGATGATTTTTTTATCTTTTAATCCTTTATAAACATTCGGATAAGACCCAATTTTAATACATTTGTTAATGTACAAGCGTTCTAAATTATTTTTTATAATTTAATACTTGCGTTTATCAACAGGTCGAATGCTCTAAATATTTAAGAACAGGATCTAAAAATCGATCTTATTAGATAGTCTTAGAGTCATTTTCGTCTTATTGATTGAATCAGAACAAAAACAAAACTTGACCCAACAACTTAATAATTTTATGGATAAATTCAGTTTTTTAGGTAATAGCGAAATCGAATTCATCGATGCCTTATACCAGTCCTATAAAAAAGACCCCAACTCGGTTGAAGAATCCTGGCAAAAATTTTTCCAGGGCTTTGACTTTGCTTCTGAAAAATTCCCAAGTAAAGCTCAAACTGCAGCATCAGGCACTGTTCCTGCTAAATCGATGAGTAAAGAATTCAATGTGATTAACTTGATTCAAGCCTTTCGTCAGCGAGGTCACCTGTTTACAAAAACCAATCCTGTTCGTACACGTCGTAAATATTTCCCTACTCTTGACATTGAGAACTTCGATCTGTCTCAATCCGATATGGAAACCGTGTTTCAAGCCGGTAACGAATTGGGAATTGGTCCTTCAAAACTTAAGGATATTCTGGAACATCTTCAAGAGACCTATTGTCACTCGGTAGGTGTTGAATACCTTTATTTGCGTACGCCAGACAAGATCAAATGGCTGCAACACAAAATGGAAACCAGTAAAAACAAACCTAATTTCACCGATGAGCAGCGCAAGCATATTTATTATCATCTGAAATTAGCCGTTGGTTTTGAAAATTATATTCACAAAAAATTCGTCGGGCAAAAACGTTTCTCTCTTGAAGGAACCGAAACCCTTATCCCTGCCCTTGATGCCCTGATTGAAAAAGGGGCTCAGCTGGGGGTTGAGGAATTTATTTTTGGTATGTCGCATCGAGGCAGACTTAATGTCCTGGCTAATATTCTTGAAAAACCTTACGAGAATATTTTCAAGGAATTTGTTGGCGAAGAATTTGAAGATGATATCGCCCTGGGTGATGTCAAATACCACCTGGGATATGGCAATACGGTTAAAACCGATGATGGCAATGAAGTGAAACTTCATCTAACGCCTAACCCATCTCACCTTGAAACTGTGGGAGCTGTGGTTGAAGGGATTTCACGCTCTAAAATTGACAACGATTACCAGGGCGATGAGAACAAACTTGTCCCAATCGTCATTCACGGCGATGCTGCTATTGCAGGTCAGGGGATTGTCTATGAAACGGTTCAAATGGCTGATTTGCAAGCCTACAAAACAGGGGGAACCATTCACTTGGTTGTGAACAATCAGATTGGTTTTACAACGAACTACCTCGATGCCCGTTCAAGTACGTATTGTACCGATGTGGCTAAGGTGACCCGATGTCCTGTTTTCCATATCAATGGTGACGATGTTGAAGCTCTGATTTACACAATCGGATTAGCTATGGAATACCGTCAGGAATTTAAGACGGATGTTTTCATCGATATTCTTTCGTACAGAAAATATGGCCACAACGAAGGTGATGAGCCACGTTTTACTCAGCCATTATTATACAACCAAATTGCCAAGCACAAAAATCCCAGAGATATTTATGGCGACTTCCTGATCAGTAAAGGAATTTACCAAACTGAAAATCTGAAAGAGCTAACGACAGAATTCAACAGTCTTCTTAATGAGAAATTTGAACTTTCTAAACAAATTAAGAAGCTATACATTCAACCCTTCTTAGCAGAAAACTATAAAGGAATTCGTTACTCCAATAATGAAGACTTTTTGGAAACACCTGCTTTCAAAACTGAAAAAAGCAAGCTCCTCCAATTGGCCGATAAAATTACGACTTTACCCAAAGACATTCAGTTTTTCAAGAAAGTGGGTAAGTTAATGGCAGATCGTAAAAAAATGATTAGTGAAGATCGTTTGGATTGGGCTATGGGTGAGTTATTGGCGTATGCCAGTTTGCTGGATGAAGGCCATGGTGTCAGAATTAGTGGACAGGATTCAGAACGTGGAACATTTTCCCACCGACATGCATCGCTGACCATACATGATTCGGCACAAAAGTATTTCCCATTAAAACATGTTAGCGACAATCAAGCCCCTTGTCATATCTACAATTCGCATTTGAGTGAATATGCAGTTCTGGGTTTTGAATATGGATATGCTTTAGCGCATCCTTCAGGATTAACCATCTGGGAAGCGCAGTTTGGCGATTTCCATAATGTGGCCCAAGCCGTAATCGACCAATACATCAGTGCTGCAGAAGACAAGTGGGGAATTAAAAATGGCTTGGTTCTTTTCTTACCGCATGGTTACGAAGGACAAGGTGCCGAGCATTCCAGCTCGAGAATTGAACGATTTCTAACCCTTTGCGCCAATAACAACATGCAGGTTATTAATCCAACAACACCGGCCAATCATTATCATGCTTTGCGTCGTCAGGTTAAGCGAGACATCAGAATTCCTTTAATATGCTTCACGCCTAAGAGTTTATTGCGACACCCCAATTGTGTTTCAACTCTAGATGATTTGGCAGAAGGTAAATTTCAGGAGGTGATTGATGACACTAACGTGATTGCCGAAGAAGTGAGCCGAGTGGTTTTCTGTTCGGGTAAAATCTACTACGACTTACTTGCTAAGAAAACAGAACTTAACGCTCAGGATGTGGCTTTGGTTCGTATCGAACAGCTTTATCCTTTCCCACAAAAACAAGTGGACGACGTTTTGGCTAGATATCCTAAAGCGATTCTACACCTTTGGGTACAGGAAGAACCTGAGAATATGGGGCCATGGCAGTTTATCAATTACAACATTAAAAATGTAGAACTGGTACCCGTAGCAAGACTTGCTAGTGGTAGTCCAGCGACTGGGCTTGCGAAAATTCACAATATCGGACAAAATGAAATCATCCGTAAGGTATTCAGAAGATGCGATTGTGAACGAGAATTGAAATATTGTGGCTTGCAATGTGTGGTTGGAAGTTCAAAGGAAGATATCCACCGTCAGCACGAATATTTCCAGGATCAGAAAAGCAAATTACTGATGTAAGAATCAGAATCAAAAAATAAAACACAAAAACACCAACAACTAATAATATCAAAAACATGCTTGAAATAAAAATTCCCAGCCCGGGAGAATCCATATCCGAAGTTGAAATTGCCAATTGGTTTGTCGCCGATGGCGATATAGTTGAGAAAGAACAGGAAATTGCTGAAATCGAATCAGACAAAGCCACTCTAACGCTTGTTGCCGATGAAGGCGGTAAGATTTCAATTATAGCAAACGAAGGTGATACTGTAGCTGTTGGGTCAGTTGCTTGTACCATCGACACCAGTTTTGCAGGATCAGCGGCACCATCTGCTCCAAAAATTGAGGCCAAAGAAGAGGCTCCCAAAAAAGAAGTTGTAAAAACTGCTGCCGAGCCTGTCAAAACTTCAGAAGAGTACAAGGATGTTAAAATTTCTCCGGTAGCTAAAAAACTGATGGAAGAAAACCAGCTTTCAGTTGATGATGTGATTGCCGGACTACAGCGTCTTTCGAAAAAAGATATCGAGCAAGTTGTGGCGAATAAAAATCAGGCACCTGCTACCTTCACTCAGGAAGAACCTGTGGCTCGAGATATCGATCGCAAGAAAATGACTAACCTTCGTAAGAAGTTAAGTGCCCGTTTGGTTTCGGTGAAAAACGAAACGGCCATGCTAACCACTTTCAACGAGGTGGATATGTCGGCTGTGATGCAATTGAGAAAGAAGTACCAAAAGCAATTTGTCGAAACACATGACATCAAATTGGGATTCATGTCCTTCTTCACCAAAGCTGTGAGTATTGCTCTAAAAGCCCATCCTGCGGTTAATTCAATGATAGATGGTGATGAAATTATCACCCCAAACTATATGGATGTGGCAATGGCCGTTCAAACACCCAAAGGTTTGATGGTTCCTGTGATTAGAGACACGCAAAACATGAGTCTGGCCGATATCGAAAGAGAACTAATGCGCTTGGCTAATAAGGCTCGCTCAGGAAAAATCAGTTTGGATGAAATGACAGGCGGTACCTTTACCATTACCAATGGTGGGGTTTTCGGATCACTATTGAGTACACCAATAATAAACCCACCACAGTCGGGTATCTTGGGGATGCACAATATTGTAGAACGCCCTGTAGCTGTCAATGGCAAGGTTGAGATCCGCCCAATGATGTATATCGCTCTTTCATACGATCACCGTGTGATTGATGGAAAAGACTCTGTTGGTTTCCTTGTGAAGATTAAAGAGCTGATTGAGAATCCACATCGCATGATCACCATGGGACAAGATCCAGATAGCTTACTGCTTGGAATCTAGATTTTTGAATTAAGATTTAGGAATAGTATAAAGGCCAGATTCTCGATTGAGATTCTGGCCTTTGCAATTCTTTTAATTCTAATTTGAGAGGCTCTCAATAAATGGAAATATTAGTCATCCCCTGACATTTACCCAAAAGAATTCGGGGTTCTTAGAGGCTGAGTATAATCACCCAAAGGTTTCTCCTGTTCCTTTAAAGGCAGTTCCCAAGCCGCAGCAGTATGCCCTTTAGGATTCCGAAAGCTTTCGGAATGAGTAATAAGTTTCGTGAAACAATTTGCACTTATAAAGGATAAACAAAGCCCACCAAAATTTTACTGTAGCGGGCTTAGATATTTTACTTCTTTATTTTTACTGCTAACGCAGAATACGAGCTACAAGCTCGCACTAGCAGGGGGAGGGGGGCAACAATTAGATATCAAGAAACTATTTCCCTAATATTTCTTTCCTCTTTTCATCCGAAACAAGGTAGGTAATATAAAATCCCCAAATACACCATGATATCGCCAGAATGAATAAACATGATAACAATAAAAAAGGAACGAATCCCCTATCATTTTTTTTAACAATTGATCGTCCACCTACCTTAAGGTCTCTAATTATTTTATACTCACCCTTATTGTTAAATTGAATTGATACATTTTTCTCTAATAGATTTTTCGCACCAAAATAATTTATTTCACTTATTGAATAACACCTATAAGGAACCTGATCCTGTTTCAATATTATTTCATAAAAATCAGAATAACCTCTTGAAGCTGATTTAACAGAAGAACTATATTCTCGTTCTAAACGAATATCATCTATTACACCCTTACCAACACCCATAGACGAAACAAATGCTGTAGGAGTTAAGAAATATGCTATGCTTGCAAATAGTATTGCAAGAGCAACTGAATATTCGTAATTTCTCAACAAAAATATCTTCATAATTAGTATATAATATTTTCACTATCTAAATGATTTTTCACATCCTCAATAGCCTTATTCAATTCATCTACCGTAGTTTTTGAAATTTTGTTATTCAAAGCTTTATTTGCCTGTACTGCTTTCCAATTTGTATAGAACGTTCCAAACCAATTTTGTTTGGTTACAACTCCAACTATTGTGTTTACGTTTGCTTTTGTAATTTCTAAAGCATTTATATAATCCCAATATGTGAAGAAATCTTTGGACATTCCTAATTCTCTCTTAGCCCAATCTTGAAAGTCATTGTTGCTAAATACCGGATCAGCAACATCCTTCAACAACAACAGCGAAGGTATAATTTTACTTCCTTTAGTCACAATTAATTTTCTACCCGCACCATAAATATTTGTACAGGTAATTATAAATTTTGCAATGTCTTCTTTTATTGCATCATCCTCGTGATTCAACAAATATGCCAAACAAAATGCAGGTATGGCAATAACAGGTTTTGTTCCTTCAGGTATAAATGTAAACTTACGATTAAAACCAACATTCACAATATCATTAGGATTAAGGTCTATTACTCCATTAACAAGGGGTATTCTATATTTATCAGATTTCAATTGGACATTCATACCACCGATTTTTGACCAGTTATAAAAATAATAAGGTGTGGAATTTTTGATAACAAACCCACTCGGAAATACAGTTTTTGACTCAGGATATTTGCCTGTTTTTAATTCTTCGCTATATGCCGCAGTAAAAAGATTCGTTAACTCTTTTATCCACTCAGCATAGTTTTGTTTACCATTAAAATTGTCAATATTGGTACTCAAAACATCAAATAAAGATCTCTTCCTTTTATCTATTAGTTCTCCAAAAAAACTTCTTTCCGCCTTTTCATTAAATATATGATCTAATACCTTAACAATCTCCCCTTTATCATCAGAAGAATATGTTGATCGTATTAAATTAAGAACCATGTCTTCGTAATTCTCTAACAAGTTTGTTTTGCCAGCAAATGCAGATAACAGTTTTTTCCGCTCAATTATTGATAATTTTTCATAAATGCAATAAGAATAATTATATAATTCATCAATGGCTTCAGATTCTCTATTTTCAGAAATTAATTGAGAAACATTATTATATTCTTTTGTAAAATCATAATTATTAACATAATTATCAAACACCCCAGCCTTTTCCTTATTGATTAATATATATATATATCGTTACCAAAATCATATTTAAATTTAGAGGCATTATATTCACTTTTTGTGTATTCCAGATTTATATCATAATAGTCGTACCTAGTCTTCTTTTCACTAAGGTATATTTCAATATAAATTTCTGGAGTAAGAATCGTACCTGACACATACCTACCATTAGAACCAATAAATATTTTCGACTTATTAGAAGCCTTAGCACAACGCAATTTACCAATCACATCTGTTATCAAGTCATCATCTGACTTTAACACCCCATACCGCAAGTCTGTGACTTGTGGTTTCTATACTAGCGAAACGTCTATTAATCCTTTTCCATCGGCGTAATCTATTGCTCCCCGCTCCAGAACTTTGTTTCGTGCGACAGTGGGGGATATAAATTAGAATATTAAAGTAACATAAATTCATGGATACAAAAAAAACCTGGCATTTCTGCCAGGTCATATTTGTTGGTTTAATTCTACATAGCTATACCAGAAAATTCATGTATAACTTTGAACGCGATACAATCGCGCACTAGCGGGGCTCGCACTAGCGGGGATTAAAAAAATGATATTTTACACTTTTCAAAACACATTCTATTAATTCTAGAAATCTCTTCCCATACTCCATTCTCCTCACCTTCACCTTCCCATTCAAAATAACTACGTAATTTATCTTCATTCCTTATTAAAGAAAATCTCAATTTGGGCAAAATGTTATCCCAATCAATCGAAAATGGAGAATCTTGATATTTTATTTCATTCAATATTTGGACATACGTATACTTTGTGACTAAATATAGATCAAAAAGCTCTTTATCCATCATGGAGATCAAAGCTTCTTCAAATCTTTTTTTTACATCTAGTTTAGGTTCTTTTCGAAATGCTATATATATTCCCTCTGACAAAACTCTAGTAATATCTGTTGGTATTTTAGCACCAACCCAATGATGCAAATCAATTTTGTAGGCTCCTTTACCTTCGAGATAAGAAATCAATTCTTCATTCTGAATAGCAGAAACTACTTTTTTATACTCTTTCATATCAATCAAAATTTAATTTATTGATTTTGACAAAATCACTATTATTAGGTATTTGGTTTACCACTCCTTCTGGTACTCCGCCATCAGTAAAACCACCAGGAACCCATCTACTATTAGCTCCCATTTCATTACCTGTAGAAAGACGTAGATTTAAATCATTCAGATTTTTTATATCAATCCTTCTAAGGCCTCCCCCCCATACCGCAAGTCTGCGACTTGTGGTTTAAACTAACAAAACGTCTATTAATCCTTTTCCATCGGCGTAATCTATTGCACTGCTATATTTGTAGTGATGTGACTCAATCACGATACCTTCTTCAACAGGATTATTGTGCAAATAATTCAGTTTTTGATCTATCATTTTAGTATCGCTTAATTCAATTGGCTTATTATTTTGTTGCCAAAATTGAAAGTTCATATTGTTTCCATTCTTCTTCCCTGCACGCTCAAACATCCACAACATCCATTCTCTTCTACTTTCCCGTGGGTTTTCTCGAATGGCTTGTACAATGGCTTTAGATGTGTATTTTTTAAGATCACGAACAATATTCTGCATGGGCTCCTGCTTTGTTCCAATAATCAAATGAATATGACTTGTCATTATTACCCATCCATAAATCACCAAACCCTTGTTTTCAACACAATAATTTATACTTTCGACAAGTATATCTTTGTATTCTGACCGAACAAAAACATCTATCCAATGTACTGTTGCAAAGCTTATAAAATATGGACTTTCCTGACCCCTAAATTTATAATTACGACTCATAATACTTCCATTAGTAAAAACAAACTAATGTAACAATAATTTATAAAATCGAGATTATCATAAGGCACTTACAGCCGCTAGTCATAGGCTTGAGAGTTTTGGAATGGCCACTAGTTACAAACTGGCGGCAGATGGGGGCAACGCCTAAACGATATTTCACAATTTAAGGAGAACGACCGTGAACATATTCTATATACCCTCGATGCGATCGATTAGGAATATTAAAACAAGACAGGCTTATAGCGGGTAATTTGCACACAAGAATACAAACAAAGCCCACAAACATTTTACGGTAGTGCGCTTTGATGTTTTACTTCTTTATTTTTACTGCTTACGCAGAATACGAGCTAAAAAATTGCATTAGTGAGAAGATACTATCAAAGCAATTATTTAAAAAGTAGGCTACCATTTTCAACTTTTATCCTATTTGTTGTTATTCTATTAATTGTAGGGACAGTGTTTTCTTTTCGAGTATAAGGAGTAAACACATAATTAATCTCGAACTCAACCGACAAATCTCCTTTTATATTATAAAAATATCTCCTAAGATTTATATCAAAGCTCAACGTCGTTGATGGGGGAATAAAGATAAACCTTTCCTTCGCAATATTAATGTACTGCTGATCCTGCATATCTCCATAATTAGCCAATCTAAAGAAATTATCGTTTTTATATGTTAGAATATTTATTCCTTGGGAAGACTCCCATCCTAAATAAAAGTTTTTGAACTTTGACGAAACAATAACAGTATCTAACATCTGGTTTTCAATATTTAAGCAGGTATGTAGTATCGAATCAGATTTAGTTAAAAAAACCTTAACCTGTGCATTAACATTTATTACCGTGAATAAAAGAACTATAAATAACATCTTAATTTTCATAACCTTCAGCATTTAAATTATATTCTCTTTCGTATTTTTCATCTTTTGCTTTTTTTAATAAATAGCGATTAATCTCCCCCCATACCGCAAGTCTGCGACTTGTGGTTTCTATACTAGCGAAACGTCTATTAATCCTTTTCCATCGGCATAATCTATTGCACTGCTATATTTGTAATGATGCGACTCAATCACAAAACCTTCTTCAACTGGATTATTGTGCAAATAATTCAGTTTTTGATCTATCATTTTAGTATCGATTAATTCAATTGGCTTATTATTTTGTTGCCAAAATTGAAAGTTCATATTGTTTCCATTCTTCTTTCCTGCACGCTCAAAAATCCACAACATCCATTCCCTTCTACTTTCCCGTGGGTTTTCTCGAATGGCTTGTACAATGGCTTTAGATGTGTATTTTTTAAGATCACGAACAATATTCTGCATGGGCTCCTGCTTTGTTCCAATAATCAAATGAACATGACTTGTCATTATTACCCATCCATAAATCACCAAACCTTGTTTTCAACACAATAATTTATGCTTTCGACAAGTATATCTTTGTATTCTGACCGAACAAAAACATCTATCCAATGTACTGTTACAAAGCTTATAAAATATGGACTTTCCTGATCCCTAAATTTATAATTACGACTCATAATAGTTTCATTAGTAAAAACGAACCAATGTAACAATATTTATAAAATCGAGGTTATCATAAGGTACTTACAGCCGCTAGTCATAGGCTTGAGAGTTTTGGAATGGCCACCAGTTACAAACTGGCGGCAGATGGGGTTACTATACTACAACCACTCAATCTCAACACAATTTTCAATGGCATTAATTTTATTATAGATATCAATATCAGGGTTTCTTAAATCAAGTTCTAATATTTCTTTTTTGCCGTTATACTCATGATGCTTATCAGTTCCTATATGGGCAGGGTTAATGAAAAATTTAGTTAAAAATATTTTCTCTATACGTGATATATGAATTCTATATTCATCCATCATCCTCCATTGATCGGATTGGTGCCAATTGTTTGTTTGGTAGCGGGGACCAAATTTTGCATCTAAACTTTTAATATGCTTTACAAAATCAGCAGGAAATGAACCATCAACAATTTTAGCCTCAAAAGTAATATAGTCATTATTAAATGTCTCCTTATCATCTTCTACCATGGTGTAAAAACTTCTAATTCTTTCGCCTTCAATTTGTATATCAAGCTCAAAATCGAAAAACTCGGACACATCATCTGTGTTAATTGGTTTTATAGCAACAAAGAAATCCCTATGTTTATCATAGAAATTATTTATAATATTTGTACAATTCAGCTCTACTAGTTTTTTTTCTTTTCTGCTATCTAAAAAGCAAAAACCCTTTGACTTTAAGCTTTGAATAATATCTGAATAATCTGAAGTATGTTTTGAAAAAGAGACTCTCTTAAAAACATTTCGCTCAAAAGAATAAGAATAAAACTCATTATCAATTAGAATGCACTTTCCTTGGTGTTTTTTGAAAATTATTGAAGTTCCCATCCTCCTTCTTTATAATTAAATTTATACTTAAATGTCAACTTACCATTCACATCGTAATATTCTAAAATATCATCATCTTCACCGCACTAAATAGAAAAGAACTTGGCTTACTGGAAAGCTTTGTAAAAGAAATTGATTCGGAAGCTTTCATTGCAACTTTGAACACCAATGATGTGTATGGGCATGGTTTTAAACCCATACAATAACTTCTCATGATATAACACGCCCTGACATAAACAACTTATCTATATCATATAGATAGCTACCGGGACATGTCAAATAAAGACCAGACTGGCTTTAATGAATAGAATAACAAAAGTATACAAAACAGACCAACTGTAGTAGTTGGCCTGTTTTTGTTTAATCATTTTTAAGTTTGATAGAAAAACTATTTTTTTATTTATATCATAATTGACCTAACACCACACTGACAATAATATTACACTAGAAAGGGGTGTTATTAATATCAGAAGGTCTAATAAAACCTGTAATTACAGTTTCATCATTTCTTAAGAAATTAAAATGTACAAATCCAGAATCAATAGATAAAATCTCTATTATATCACCTTTTGACAGATATTCATTTGTTTTCTCTTTCTGGTCATTATAAATTAAAGCATTACTAGATATTATTTCTCGGATATCAATTTCTAAAAATTCCAAAATATAATTTCTTTTATCATATTTAGATTGTTGATATAACCATGATAAAACTAATTTAGGTAATCTATCGAGTTTCTTATATCTATTGTAGAATAATATCAAGTAGTCATCATCATCTTCACCTTCATATCCTTTTCCTATTTCATAATAATTACCTAAACTACTGCTCATTTCCTCCATAGAGTTCTCAATACTTTGCACATAATACCGACCTGGTGTCGATAATTTACCATTTGCTTTTATTGACTCATCTTCGTCTTCATTTGAAAACCAAAAATTCTTAACATATACTCCACATTTTGAATTTAACTTAAACTTCAATAATTTATCGTTGTTATAGATTAAATATCGTTTACTAATATCAGACATAGGTTCCTTTACTCTAGAAACTCCTTTCCAAATACCTTTAAATTCTTCCTGTGAGTGTATCTCTGATTGTGCTATTAAATTATAACTCAAAAATAAAAACAGATATACTAATACATTTCTCATTATTCAGTTGGGTTTAATTGTTTATAAACATCTTTGCTTTTACTGACTCTTTCATCGTAGCCATTTATTTCATCAGTACCCCCCCATACCGCAAGTCTGTGACTTGTGGTTTCTATACTAGCGAAACTTCTATTAAGCCTTTTCCATCGGCGTAATCTATTGCACTGCTATATTTGTAGTGATGTGACTCAATCACGATACCTTCTTCAACAGGATTATTGTGCAAATAATTCAGTTTTTGATCTATCATTTTAGTATCGCTTAATTCAATTGGCTTATTATTTTGTTGCCAAAATTGAAAGTTCATATTGTTTCCATTCTTCTTCCCTGCACGCTCAAAAATCCACAACATCCATTCCCTTCTACTTTCCCGTGGGTTTTCTCGAATGGCTTGTACAATGGCTTTAGATGTGTATTTTTTAAGATCACGAACAATATTCTGCATGGGCTCCTGCTTTGTTCCAATAATCAAATGAACATGACTTGTCATTATTACCCATCCATAAATCACCAAACCTTGTTTTCAACACAATAATTTATGCTTTCGACAAGTATATCTTTGTATTCTGACCGAACAAAAACATCTATCCAATGTACTGTTGCAAAGCTAAGAAAGTACAGGCCTTCTTTGTTATGAAACTTATATTTTCGACTCAAAACCTTTTGCTTTTTATTCTCTCTAAAATAAACAATATATTGAAATTATGAAGAATAAAATCATATGTTGACTATTATAATCAACCTACAGCTTGGTTCTTCTTCTGCTACACAGAATACGAGCTACAAGCTCGCACTAGCGGGGGTCTCTATCCCTTTCTTCTTTAAATATTTTTGAATTTTAATTGGAAGCTCGTCCACCTTCAGGTAAATCGCAATTTGCTGAGAGTTACTATAATAAATATTCATCATGGTTTCATCTCCTTCTTTATAAATTTCCACTTCACCACATTCACTCTCAAAACTTTCCCCTTCTTCAAGATCTTCTGGATCAATTTCAAAATAATATTTACCACTTTGCTTTAAACTATCAATACTTGGAAGGTCATATTTACTATAAAAACCATAAAGATTAGCCGATATTGTTATTCCTCCCTCCGGGTAACCAGCACTAGTATAATCAGTCACATCATATACTTTATTATCGTTGTAAACTAAATAAATATAATCCTCAGATGTAGACTGCCAAATAGTATTAGCTAGTTTATTTTCATCAGCCTGACCATATACATCACATATAACGAACACCAATATAATTATTACTAAATATTTCATTTTAATAATTCTATTAAACTATCAACACATTCAACAAGAAATCATAACCAATACAAACCTAATAAAAGTTATGAAAATACACAAAATACAATATAGTTGCATTAAGAATTACTCATTCATGTCTATATTGAGTTGTATTCGTGAATCGCTTCGCTTATTTGCAGTGGAAACCCCACAGGATGGTTTGAGGTACGAAAGCCATACGAGGAGTTGTAGCGAAAAGCCTGCCCCGAAGGGAACGCCCAGGAAACTTTTACAACCACCTCCCCCCTCGCATACTCGGGTACTCCTCCTGCCCTTCGACTCCGCTCTGGGACCAAGAGGGGAAACTAAAAGTGTAAATGCACAAAAAGCCCCGACAAGTTCGAGAACCTATCGGGGCTAATACTATATAGTGTGGTTTGCTATTAGATCTTAGCGTTTACCATAGCTACAATTTCGTTTTCAAGAGCTTGTGCCTTATCAACAATGGCTTGTCCTTTAGCGATGATGTCAGCAGCCCAAGCCTTGTCAGTTAGGTCAGCAGCATTGATCTTCACATTCATGAAAGCACCAATAACACCTGAACGAGCAGCTAATGCACCAACACCCGCATCAGTTACTGAGTTAGGGTTTCCGATTTCAGCCATAGCCTTAGCAACGTCCATAGAACCTAAGCAAAGCTCCATCGTTTGGAAAGGAACCATAGTTGCAAACTTGGTTGCTTCTTCCATTGCCTCAGCACGAGCAGCTTTCTCCTCCTCAGTTTTCTTAGGCATACGAACAGCATCCATAATTTTGTTGAAAGCATTGGTATCTTCGTCAACCAACCAATTCAACTTTGTATGGTACTCTTTACCTTTCTCAGCCCAATCAGAGAACTCTTCCCAACGGTCGTCCCATCCTGGCTTGTGAGCAGAAAGGTTAGCAACCATTGAACCCAAAGCAGCACCCATGGCACCCATATAAGCAGAGATAGATCCTCCACCCGGAGCCATCGATTCAGAAGCAGTTTCTTCAACAAATGCCGTTAAGCTCATGTCAACCAATTTCTTTGCTCCTTTTTTAGCTTCGTTCTCAAGAATATACTCGATAATTTTCTTATCCGGATCGAATGGGTAAAGCTCATCTAAACCTAGTGACTTAACCGCAATCTTGATGATTTCGCGATCAGCAATACCTGTAGAACGACCTTGCATGCGAAGGTAATGCTTCCCTGCATCCAACATTGCTTTCAATGGCACAACACCAACCAACTCTGATCCCGTTACACGGATACCACGAGCTTGCGCCTTAGCACAAACTTCATCAAAAGCCTGGTGGATTGAAGTGATCGAGATATCCGTCATGTTCATTGAGATCTGAGCAACGCCAAATTCTTCAATAAACCAACCAATCGCCTTAGTCGCTTTCAATGTACCTGGAATCATTACTGGATTTCCATTCTCATCCTTCACGATTTTTCCAGTTGAAGGATTTCCTTCACGCTTGGTACGACCTCTTTCACGCACGTCGAATGCAATAGCATTAGCACGACGAGTAGAAGTTGTGTTTAGGTTAAAGTTGTAAGCTACCAGGAAGTTACGAGCACTTACTGCAGTCACACCCGACTTAGCAACAGCCTCAGTAAACTCAGCAGGACCAAAATCTGGTTTCCAACGTTCAGTTCCAATACGATCTTTTACAGCTTCGTACTCCCCTGCACGACATGTAGCAAGGTTTTTACGCTCTTCGATACGTGCAGCATTCTCGTAGCAATAAACAGGAATACCTAACTCTGTACCAATACGCTCAGCTAATTTATGTGCTAATTTCACAGTCTCTTCCATAGTGATATTAGCAACTGGTACCAATGGACAAACGTCAGTTGCACCAAAACGTGGGTGAGCACCAGAATGCTTACTCATATCGATTAACTCAGCCGCTTTCTTAACAGCTTTTACAGCTGCTTCTAAAACCTCATCAGGTGTACCAACCATCGTTACAACCGTACGGTTAGTTGCTTTACCCGGATCAACATCAACAAGGCTTACCCCTTCAACAGATTCAATTTCGTTTGTAATCTGCTTAATAATATTCATGTCGTTCCCTTCAGAGAAATTAGGAACACATTCGATTAATTGTTTCATTATATTGTAATTAGTAATTATCAATGAGTAATTAATGATTAGGGACTATTACTTATCCTCAATTATTAATCGTTAATTATTATAATACCTGTCCCTTAAGGATAACCGTGTCCACTAAATTGCTACCATAAGCATAGGGCATAAATTCGATGGATGGAATTTCTTTTGTAATAAATACGTTAGCGATTTTACCACGAGCAATACTTCCCACTTCATCCTCAACGCCCATAGCGTATGCCGAATTGATAGTAGTCGCATTAATGGCTTCCTCAGGCAACATCTTGTAATTGATACAAGCCAATGACAGAATAAATTTCATATTACCCGATGGCGATGAACCCGGATTAAAATCAGAAGCCAAAGCTACTGGCAAACCAGCTTCCATCATCTTACGTACCGGAGAGCAAACCATGTTTAAGAAGAAAGCAGCTCCCGGCAAAACAGTTGGCATTGTTTCCGATCCTTTTAAAGCTTCAATTTCGGCATCTCCAACAAATTCTAGATGATCAACAGAAAGGGCATTGTACTTAACCCCTACCTGAATACCACCTGAATAATCCAGCTCATTGGCATGAATTTTTGGACGCATACCGTGTTTCATACCCGCATTCAAAATACGATCGGTTTCTTCAACGGTGAAAAAACCCTTGTCGCAGAACACATCAATATAATCAGCTAAATCCTCCGCTGCTACCAAAGGAATCATCTCATTGATTACCATATCAACATATTCGCCCTGACGTCCTCTGTAATCAGCAGGCACCGCATGAGCTCCAAGGAAACTAGACTTAATCGTAAGAGGTGTGGTTTCTTTCAATCGCTTAATCACACGCAACATCTTCAACTCATCTTCAACAGTCAGACCGTATCCTGATTTAATCTCAACAGCACCGGTTCCCAAACTGATAATCTCATGCAGACGTTCCATAG
This sequence comes from Ancylomarina subtilis, assembly GCF_004217115.1. NCBI lineage: Bacteria > Pseudomonadati > Bacteroidota > Bacteroidia > Marinilabiliales > Marinifilaceae > Ancylomarina > Ancylomarina subtilis. The sequence goes on from NZ_SHKN01000001.1 coordinate 1,471,485, forward strand.
CAGATTCATACAATTCGTCTTCAGTTGCTTCGTGCATACGCTTGGCTGAATTTAAAATTCCACCTCCGCGTTTGGCAATTTCTTCATAAGACAAGCCTTTAATTTTATCGGTATATTCAATCTCACGAGATCCGGCGTAAACCAGGTGGGTATGTGAATCGCAAAAAGATGGGAAAACCATACGTCCGGTAGCATCAATTTCCTGCATCATATCAGCACCTTCCATCTCATCAAAATCAGGGATAGAAGCCATCTGTCCAAAATCTTCGATTTTCCCCTCATCTATTAATAAAAAGGCATCATCAATGCAATTAAGCTTTGCCATATCGGCACCAGCGACCCACCTTCTTGGCTCATCTTCAACCTGAACCAATCGTTTTATATTCTTAATAAGTAATTTCATACTATATCCAATTAATAACTAATGATTATCAACTCATTCATTACTGTAATGAATTGATAATTGTTAATTTAACTCCTTTGCGAAAGTAGAAAAAATGCTAGAATATTACACCTTAATACAATTAAAAATCGCAAAATTGCAAACCTTTTCGAAAACATACAAAGCTCAATTCATTATATAAATAATATTGACTGTATTCTATGGAATGTTCTTATTTTTACGGTTCGAAATTTGAAGATCGAGTTTAGAAAACGATGCTCTTTCTGATAAGTCTCAAGACTAATACCTCAAACTAAAAAATATGTTTAAGAAAGTACCTCACACTTACGTTATTGTATTTGCAATCGTGATTCTATCTGCCATTTTAACCTGGATTATTCCAGGAGGAGAATATGATCGAACCGTTGTAAATGTTAACGGCACCGACCGTTCTGTCATTGTTCAAGACTCCTATCATCAAGTGGAAAATAGTGGACAAAGCTGGGAAGTTTTTGCCTCATTTTTCAAAGGCTTTGTTGATAAGGCCGATATCATCATGTTTATCCTGATTATTGGTGGTGCCTTTTGGATTATGAATGCCAGTAAGTCAATTGATGTGGGAATCTACTCCTTTCTGGAGTTTACCAAAAAGCTCGAAAAAAACAAGTTCATTCGGAAAATAGGCGTCAACAATATTATACTGACGCTAATCATGCTCATATTCTCCATCTTTGGAGCCACCTTTGGGATGAGTGAGGAAACCATTGCCTTTACCATTATTTTTGTTCCGATGGCCATTAAAATGGGCTATGATTCTATTGTTGGGGTTGCCATCTGCTTTGTAGCAGCGGGGCTTGGGTTTGCTGGAGCACTCCTAAATCCATTTACAATTGGTATTGCGCAGGGTTTATCAAACCTACCCTTATTCTCGGGTATTGAATACCGCTTTTTCTGCTGGTTTGTAATTAATATTATCGGGTTCACGTTCATCCTGCGTTATGCAGCAAAAGTTCGTAAAAACCCCGAAAAATCATTGGTTTATACCGATGACAATTACTGGAGAAAACATCACGACTCAGATGTTGAAAATATTGAATTTTACACCCCGATTTCAGCATGGATAAGCTATATCATTATACTAGCTGCAATGATTGGTTTCTCATTCTATTACCCACAAAGCACCTTAAAAATCGGTAATGCCGAAACCACAACTTACGTACTGCCAATTGTAACCGCATTATTTGCTTTATTAGGCTTTGTGTCATTGCGTAAATCAGTTCATTTCTTTATTCTGAACCTTTTACTTTTCACAATCATTTTTCTGATTGTAGGTGTTATGGGGTACGGTTGGTACATCATGGAGATTGCAACCTTGTTCTTTGCCATGGGAATTTTCTCGGGTATTGCCTACAATAAATCGGCTAACGACATCACCAAACTTTTCCTTGAAGGTGTTAGCGATATTCTATCTGCAGCACTTATTGTTGGTCTAGCTGGTGGGATTCTGATTGTTTTGGAAGAAGGTCAAATCATTGATTCTATCCTGTTCTATATCTCAAAATCGATGAATGATTTTGGTAAAATCGCTTCGGTTGGCATGATGTATTTTATCCAAAATGTAATTAATGTGATTATCCCTTCAGGATCAGCAAAAGCTGCTTTAACCATGCCAATGATGTCACAATTTTCAGACCTGATTGGTGTATCCCGTCAAGCAACTGTGATGGCTTTCCAGTTTGGTGATGGTTTTACCAATATGATTACGCCAACATCAGGAGTATTAATTGGGGTGCTTGGTGTAGCTAAAATTCCTTACGACAAGTGGGTGAAGTGGATAGGAGGCTTTATGGCCATTCTTATCTTATTAGGATTCCTTCTCCTTATTCCAACAGTAACCATGGAGTTGAATGGGTTTTAAATAAAAATATAAAAAGACCGCTTCAAACAGAGCTTGAAGCGGTCTTAGTTTTTTGCTCTTTTACTTAAAATCTAACTAAATTAATTCCTTGTAAATAAGAAATTATAGGTTCCAAATGAACCTTCATCGACTGTGATTTTGAATTGCATTTCAAAAGATCCGTCACATGATTTAAACAAACCTCCACCAGGGCCATAATAATAATTCGTGTATGCTCCCCAAGGTGCAGTTGGACCTAAAACTGATTTAACAACACCAACCTTAAATGAATTAGGGTCAATATTAAGTTCCAATTTATTATCATTTGCAGCCCCACCTTCCATTTCAAAAATACCAGTTACAAATATCTTATATGGATCATCTGGATCTGCGGTAAAAGTCACATCACCAACAACTTCCCAATCTTCTGAAACAACGTGATAACTACCTACTGCCATTGCTGGATCAAACTCACATGTTACGAACACATTTAAGGCAGCAGTTGATCGTGATGAAGCCCCATTAGAGGTCGTTACAACATGAAAAAGAAATGAATCATCAATTGCAACATCACTCGCATTAATTCCAAGAATTGAAATCACTTCAAGAGCTTCCAGAGTTATAGTAGTCGGGAATGTTGATATTTCCTGAACAACAGCATTCTTACCTTTATAGGTCACTTGAACTTCTGCCGCATCAACAGTCATCCCTTCAGGCAAATCAACTACAAATTGAACATAGGAATTTGCTAAATCTGAAGTATAAAAAGCAGGATTCACATCTGTAATTACTGGAATTACAGCAACCCCTCTTGATCCAACTAAATTCTCATTGGTGTCGTCACATGCTACAAAAATCATTGCAAGTGCGACAATCAGACTATATAATTTGTATATTTTCATTGTTCTTATTTTTAAATTATAAAATATGAATTATCGTGAACCACCTGCCCACCAAACATTTTCAGTATAAACATATGATCCGTCACCATAAGCATCTCGAACATTTACATTGGTCGTGACATCCTCAGACCCATAAGTAAATCGCAATGGAAATTTTGTTGAGTTCAATGGGTTATCTAATTGAATGAAATTGTTGCCCATGGCTCTTAGTCTACGGATATCATTGTAAGCTTCAAAAGCTTCCTCTTCAAAAAATGCTAAATATTTCTGAACCATGATCTCTTTTAAAGTTGTAGCCTGATCTAATAAAACAGGTTCCACTTCATCAGTATAGTAATCCATAGCATCAGCTTCTGAAATATCAATATTCGTCTTTGCAAAAGCAGCAACGATTCCTGCCTCTAAAGCAATTTTTGCATTAACCAGATCATTCTTCCTTGCATATGCCTCTGCTTTTAAAAACTCAATTTCATGATAACTCATAAGGTAAGTTGGCGCTGTAATGGAACTAATTGCTGAAATACCATATTTCCCTTGCTCCTGACTCGGAGCTCCATTAGGAGCAAACTCCAAAGTTCCTCCTTCGTCATAAGGCTTGAAGAAAATAGCATCTCGAGGATCATTCCTTGCCGTTAATTTATTGTGCAAACTCGTACTCGCACCAAAATAATCTCTATCTAAAAAGAATTGCTGAAACGGACTTTTTGAGGACGTCCCATTATAATCAAATTGAGCTTGCTCAGAAGCATCAGCAAAAGAATTATTAGCAAATGTAATAACATCATCATAATTTGGAGACTTCATTGACATCCTCATCGTATACCTAGCCTTTAATCCGTAAGCGAATTTGATCCAGTTATCAATACTAGCTTCATCTCCCCCGTATATGAAATCTTGATTTCCTAAATATGGAAATGTGGATTCCTTATTAAGATTAGCAATTGCATCATCTAAAAAAGAAAAAATGTCAGTATAGATAGCTTCTTGTTTATCTATCACAGGTGTAAAAATTACACCCGGCTGAAGAGCTTCAGACCATGGAACATCACCCATAGCATCGGTTAAAATAGCTAAATTATAAGCTGATAAAATTTGAGCAATACCCAAATTATAGAAATTACCTTCCTCAGATCCTCCTTCGGAACATTTTACAATTATGTCTTGAAGATTTAGTAAATTCTGATAGATCGAATTCCATGAGTTATTATAAGTCGTACTACTCGTTGGTTCATTTGATCTAATTTCAGCATTATACATTTGATTGAAAGAACCTACATTATGCTCAATATAAACCGAAGAGTAAAATGCAAGATCACTTCCGGTTACACTGAAAGCCGAATTGGTCATTACATCAGTAATGATCAAATTTGAAGCCACATTTGCAGGATCGTTCACATTCTTGTTAATATCATCCATCAGATCTTCAGAACAAGAACTTAAAGTAATTGCAAATAAGACTATCGCAATATTATAAATATTTTTTTTCATATTGTTCATAAATTAATGGTTAGAATTTAACATCTACACTGAATCCAAAACTTGTGGTTTGAGGTAATGAAAAACGCTCAAATCCTCCAGCCATATTATTATTACCCTGAGAAGATTCTGGATCAAAATTATCCAACTCCGTCCATAGCAATATATTCCTTACAAAACCTGACAATGTTAGATCAACTTTTGGAATAATCGTTTTAGGGAAATTATATTTCAGTGATAGTTCTCTAAGCTTGATAAAAGAATTTCCATGGATGTAATATTCATCAATATTTGTCAATACATCAGAAAAAAGAACTTGTGTTGCATTAGGGTCACCTGGTCCGCCACGGGCAATATCATTTTTAGATCCATCTGCTTTATATCCTTCAAAAATAAAGGTAGATTCCCGATCTTCTGTTCTCTTTGACATTCCATATAAATCTAACAAACCATTGGATCCTGAATACATTTGGCCTCCTTCTTTCCATTCAAAAGTTGCTCCTAATGACCAGTTTTTATAAATAAAATTAGTTGAAGCCCCTACAATAAAATCAGGAGAAATAGATCCAATTACACCAGGTTCACCCGACATCGGCATACCATAATCAGACGCATTAGGATCCTCATTGACTAAAATCTGTCCTAACTCATTCTTTTTATACTGAGATCCATAAATTACAGGGTATGTATCACCAATACCGGCTCGAACCTGAGGCGTTGTAAAGCCACCTAAAAAGATACTCTCAACTCCAGTAGCTAATTTGTCAACAACATTATCAATCTTCGAATAATTAATATTAACATTCCATGTAAAATCAGATGTGACAATTGGTGTAATGTACAAAACGACTTCGTGTCCGTTTGTGTGCACCTCACCCCCATTAGCAGTCAAACTACCGGCTCCGGTAGAACCAGCTAAAGGAATATTAAAAATCTGGTCTTTTACATTCTGTCTGGAGTATGTATAATCAACTCCAAATCGATTGTTGACAAACTTTAAGTTGATACCAACTTCATAAGATTTAGTATTTTGAGGCTTAAGATTTGGATCATATAAATCATTATTAGGAATATAAGTATTTACACCATCTAATGGATAAGTAATGGGTTCATCAGTCCAGAAGCCCCCTCCATAATTTGGTTTCGTATAATAATTCTCCAAAAAGGTTCCAGCTTGTCCAACCTCAGCATAAGACCCTCTAATTTTAGCAAAAGTTATCCAATTTATACTCTTAACAAATTCAAGTTCAGAAGCTACAAATCCAAGTGATACTGATGGATAAAAGAATGAACGATTATCTCTTGGCATAGAAGAAGCGACATCGTTTCTTCCCGTCATATTTAGGAATATCATATTTTTCCATGATAGAGATAAACTACTAAATAACCCAAAAGTTCGATCCTTATATTGTGCCTCAGATGCTGTTACCGTATTAGCATTATCAATATGATTCCATCCGCCAAAATTAAACTCCTGCCCAAATTGATCATAGGTCTTTGTTTCGTTATGATTCAACTCATTACCTAAAATTGCAGTAAACTGAAGATCATCATTTATTTTCCAATCAAAACTTGCAGTTATGAGTGAGTTATAGGTCTGATCGGTTACTCCATAATTATTTATTGAACCTGATTTCCCCTTACTTCCAAAACCAAAAATATCTTGATAATGTGTTGTATAAGAATCAATACCAAGTTGGTATTTAATTCTGAAATCTAAATCAGCTGCTAATGCTGTTTCAAATGTTACAAATGCATTACCAAAGAAACGATCCGTTTTCTCATTAAATGTATTATTGTGTGCGAGCCAGTATGGGTTATCAAAAGTTAATGAGCGATAATAAATTTGACTATATGGATCACCAACCACATGATAAGGATAACCTTTAAGATTATAACTACTAGGAGCGGACAAGACCCCTGCCAACGATGCATCATTAGCACCTGATAACTTATCCACTTCTGTTTTTGCATAATTTGCAGAAAATCCAACCGTAAAATTTTCATTAAGCTTACTTTCTGCAGCTGCTTTGGCATTCCAACGTTCCATTCCTGTACTCAAAGCAATACCTTCCTGTTCTGTGTATCCAATACCAATAGAAAAGTTTCCTTTTTCTGTGGCTTGACTCACATTTATACCAGTTGTAGATGTATAACCTGTCTCGTAATAATCGTCCCAATTATTAAAAACTTTAGGTGTTACCCATGGATCAAGACCTCCCTCTTCTAATTGAGGAACTTTATACATTCCTTCATGTCCATTTCCATTTCCACCATAAGTTGGATCATTAGGAAGTTCATTAATTTTTGCTCCCCATGACAAAGAGGTTGTTGGACCATAAACACCAGCATTACCTTGGGACCAAACTTTCTGGTAATCGGGAGTTCTAGAGACAATATCAAAACTTGTCGTTTGATTTAATGATATAATTGGTTTCCCTTTTTTACCGCCCTTACCACTTTTAGTTGTGATAATTACAACCCCATTTGAAGCTCGTAGTCCATATAATGCAGCAGCTGCTTGGCCTTTAAGTACATTAATGCTTTCAATATCATTAGGATTCAGGTCCAGTGCTCTATTGGAAATATCGGCACCAGTAACACTGTTTCCAGTACTAAAAGCTGCAGTACTCGCGATAGGCATTCCATCTACCACATACAATGGCGTATTATTTCCGGTAAATGAACGTGACCCACGAATTACAATTTGTGAAGAAGCACCAGGCATACCACTGGATAATTTTATATCAATACCAGATACCTTTCCCTGAAGTGCTTTTGCCAAATCGGGAGTCCCAGTTTTTGTAAGCTCATCAGATTTCACCTCTTGGACAGAATATCCCAGAGCTTTTTTAGATCTTTTAATACCTAACGCAGTTACTATTACTTCATCTACTCCAATAGATTCTGTAACCATAACAACATTAATAACAGTTTGGTTTCCAATGGGGATTTCTTGGGAAACCATACCCACAAAACTAAATAATAAAACATCCGATGCCTTTGCTTCTAGCATATACTTTCCATCAATATCGGTACTCGCACCTACTGTTGTTCCTTTAATAACAACAGATACTCCAGGCATTCCCATGCCATCATCAGCACTTGTAACCGTACCAGTAATTTGCTTCGTTTGTGCATTAACAATTAAAGATGTTAACATGAAAACACAAACAATTAAGGTAAGTTTTTTCATAGATTAAATTTTTAGTTAATTATAAACTTGTGGTCAACAAGAAGATAATTTAACTAATAAATTCATCTTTTAAAAATTTTTAACACTTAACAATACACTCAAGCACAACTTCTTACACATAAAAAACGTAATATTAAATTAATATAAGCAAAAAAACACTTTAATTGACAATAAACATAATATATTAGTTTGCTTGTAATTATTGACATTATATCAAGAAACAATCCTACATATTATAAACACTACGACATCTTAATATCTTTTAATCATATATAAATTTGTTTTAAAATTAGAATAGGATCATCTTAAATTGAGCTAATTGATTTATATTGAGATAAATGAAATTATTTTTTTTTCTCAATTTCTCACATTTTAATAAAAAAATTAGCTCAAGATGAACTAATTCACTGTTAAAATCTTCTTTCAGAATAACAATCTCATCAAAATATTGATGAAATAAACAAGTGGAATGCAAAAATCCATACCTCTTTATAGTAATCTAGAAAATTTGACCAGGAGTTGTAATTATTTAAATCAAGGGAAAAGATATTTGCAAAAAGAGGATATTCAACCATGAATATCCCCCCTTACAATTTTATTTAATAAGAACTAGATTTCGGAAATTGCATCAACTGGGCATACTTCGGCGCAAGCTGCACAATCAATACAATCATCGGCATTGACTATAAATATATCTCCAGCTGAAATCGCATCAACGGGGCATTCATTCATACAAGAACCGCAAGCAATACATTCATCTGAAATAAAATAAGTCATAATAGAAACTTTTAATTAAACGTGTAGTAATAATTATACTAAATTTAAGACATCATTTATTTAATGTCAAGCAAAAATATCTAAACTTATTTAGATTTCATCTAGATTAATTCCTTTTTATATGGAAAGACGGTATCGCCCATAAACATATTCTTTTCAGATATTATTACCGAAAACAAATAATGCCGCTATTCGAGAATAACGGCATCAATTATGATATTAAAAATTTAGATCAGGAAATAATCCTCTTTATTACTCTCAGTTTGTGCGAATATTGTTGGGTGTCCACATTAAATATACCAATGTGATCCACATTATCTATACGAACTTTCCCCGAAGCATGTATAATTTTATGCCTATCCCAAATAATGCCCACATGCGTTATATGGCCTTCTTCATTATCAAAAAAAGCCAAATCACCAGGCAAGGCCTCTTCAACAAAAGTTAAGACCTCCCCTTTTTTCACTTGCTGGCTTGCATCACGTGGCAAACAAATCCCATTCAACTTATAGACTATCTGACTAAGACCTGAACAGTCTATCCCGTAAGGTGTGCGTCCTCCCCACAAATAAGGAGCATTGAAATATTTGAGTGCCGATTCAATAATAGAATTCCTTAAATCCTCCTGCTTTTTTCCATTTGATGATACCACACCTTGATAATGATAAAGCTTATCGGCTAAAAAGAAAGTCTTTTTCTCTAAATCGCAAAAAGGGAAAGAACTCCCCGGAACAATTAATTTGTTAGAATAATCCTCTTCCTGAAAAACCAGATTGAACGTATCGTTTGCAACAACAGGAAATTCCTTATTCAGTTTATTAAAAAGGACCTCATCAATATTAGTGATCATCTTGCTATCAACCCAACCCTCGTAATCGTCAAAGGCTAACTTAACCTTCGACCATTTTTCAGTCGCCTCAATTATTTCGAAATGCTCACCAAAAAGAATTTGACTCACCATCTCACTTTTTTCAGTGGGTTCACTTCGAACGGGAATGATACTTAAATCAGAAATGCCATAAGTCATTTGCAATACAAGTTTTAGGAACAGATTAATATTAAATTCTTTTGTTGAACGTAATTGTATCAAATATATAAATAATTCAAATCAATCTTCATCTTTTTCCTCAGAGGTTTAAGATTAGAGCAAAAAGAAACAATAAGTCCTAATTTTAAAGGATAATGATTACTTTTATCTAAACATTTTAAATCAAAATTTAGGTTTAAAACTGATTCCAATCTATAAATTATGAAAAAATACATTCGCTGGATTCGACAGAATACAAAAGTTATATACCGTGTTTTACTATTTATTATCACTCTAGGAGTCTTATCTCTAATATATCCGAATATAGGTAACTTCAGATATGAATATCAGAAAGGAAAACCATGGATGCACGAAACATTGATCGCACCATTTGACTTTGCCATTCATAAAACAGAAGCTGAGCTGGCTGCAAACAGAGACAGCCTTTTAGCTAATTTCTCCCCTTACTACGAATACAAACCTGAAGTTCTAGTTAATGTAAGCAATAAATTCAATGCTGATTTTGACAAGAAATGGAATGCTTACATTCAAACAGAGCATTTCAAAAATTTAAACTATAACGAATCAAGCACATCAATAGAAAAAAAACGTATTCGTCTCTATTTCCAAGACATTATATCAGGTATTTATGATGTCGGAATTATTGAGGCTTCAACAGACCAACTTCAAATTCCCGAAAAAATTAATCGTTCTCTGAATAATATTAGCGAAAAGATTGAAACCAAAAGCTTATACACACCTCAAACAGCCTACGAGTTTATAAACAAGAGTTTAAAAGATGATTTTAAGGATCAAAACTATCATGTTTTTTTCCAGAACTTAAATCTGGACACCTACTTAACACCGAATCTTATTTACAATGAGGATATGTCTGAGAAAGTTAGAAACAGCATGCTCAGCAGTATTTCTCTGACCAAAGGTTTAGTTAAAGCGGGGACCCGTATCACTTTAATTGGTGATATTATTGATGATGATACCTTTAGAGTTCTGGAATCTTTAAAAAGAGAATACGAGAGCATTCTGGGCTCCTCACAGAGCCATTATCTGATTATGGGAGGACAAAGTCTATTGATTTTAGCCTGTCTGATTTTGCTTTTCTTATACCTAAGGAACTTTCGAATACAGATACTGGAAGATAATAAGAAACTTCTGTTTATTTTGCTTCTGATTGTGATATTTGTCGGGCTTTCAAGCCTTGCTATGAAGTTCCCTATCATCAACATATACATCATCCCTTTTGTATTGATTCCCGTTGTTCTTAGAACGCTTCTCGATTCCAGATCGGCTCTGTTTATTTTTATTATTTCCTTGCTTTTAAATGGATTCTTAGCTCCCAATAGTTTTGAGTTTCTTTTCTTACAATTATCAGCAGGAATTATGGCTATTTACTCTTTGCCTCAACTTGAACGTAGGGGTCAACTTGTTATCACAGCCATAATTACTTTCTTCACTTATAGCATTGTTTATTTTGCTTTCGCCATTACTCAGGAGGGAAGCATTCAGGAAATTGAATGGAAGAATTTCATTTGGTTTGCCATCAACGGCCTTTTATTGACTTTCTCATATTCTCTTATTTACATTTTCGAAAAGCTTTTTGGTTTTATTTCCGATGTGACTTTAATTGAGCTCGCGAATCAAAACCACCCCGTTTTGCGCCAATTGATTCAGCATGCACCCGGAACTTTTCAACATTCCCTAACCGTAGCCAATTTAGCTGAGGCTGCAATTAACGAAATCGGTGGTAATCCCCTTTTGGTGAGAACCGGGGCTCTTTATCATGATATTGGGAAAATGAAAAACCCGGTATATTTCATTGAAAATCAAATGACCAATAGGAATCCTCATGATAGTCTGGAATTTGACAAATCGGCACAAGTCATTACCGACCATGTTAAATATGGTATACAAATCGCAAAGAAACACAAATTACCACAACAAATTATCGATTTCATTCAAACTCATCATGGTGCAGGACGTGTGCAGTATTTCTATACCTCTTTCAAAAATAAATATCCCGATAAGGAGATTGATGAAGAAAAGTTCACTTACCCCGGACCAGATCCATTTTCAAAGGAAACAGCTGTGCTAATGATGGCTGACTCCGTAGAAGCAGCGTCAAGAAGTCTGAAAGAAAAAACACCTGAAAGTATCGAAAATTTGGTTATCAGTCTTATTGACAAACAGATTTCTGAAAATCGTTTTGAAATGGCAGATATTAGTTTTAAAAATATTCACCAAGTCAAAAAGATATTCATCCAAATGCTAATTAATATTTATCACGCCAGAATAGAATATCCTAAAGAGATAATCCGAGACTAAACAAAAAACTTGACTGAAAGCTATCAGTCAAGTTTTTTTTTAGCATAAACGAAAATAAAATTTTTAATATGTCTCCTTTTACTCATCCGTTAATTAACAATGAGTCCTAAAAAATTTTCTTGTAATTAATAGAAACAATCCTTAACTTAGAAATTAAACAATTCATTATTATTTGTTTGCAAAGAATAATTACTAACAGAAATCGAATAATTTTCTAACGCCAAACTCTCACTATTATGAAACGTTATACCCTTTATTGCCTAAGTTTCTTCATGCTTCTTTTATCTTTCAGTGCCTGTCAATCCCCAAAAAAAGAAGTAAAAACCACAAAAGACACAGTCATGCAACGTAAGTTGGCTAATTATGCTAAAGTTAAGCTAAATGCTGATTTAAGCAGCTTATCTGAAGGGCATGTCAAACTGCTCTCTCACCTCTTAAAAGCTGCAGATGCCATTGATGAATTATACTGGAAACAAGCTTATGGTGATAAAAATGCGCTTCTAAATAAAATTGGTAATGATCCTGATATGAAAGCATACGCCATGATTAATTATGGTCCCTGGGATAGATTAGATGGTAACGCTCCTTTCACTGACGATTTCCCTCCTCGCCCACTTGGTATCGGTTTTTTCCCAAGTGACATCAACCAAAATGATTTCTTTGCAATCCCTGGAAATGAAAAATTTGAGCCATTAACAATTGTAAAAAAAGATGCACAAGGAAATCTGAAAGTTGTGCCTTATCACAAAGCCTATAAAGATCAAATAAGTAAAGCTGTTGATCATATTCGTAAAGGTGCCGAGTTTTGTGACTGTCCTGATTTTAAAAAATATTTATTGCAGCGTGCAGAAGATTTATTAACCGATAACTTTGAAAAAAGTGACGCACTTTGGTTGAATTTGAAAGATAATAAAATTGACTTTATTGCTGGGCCTATTGAAAATATCGAAGATCATTTGATCTGGACAAAATACTCTTATGGCGCCTTCATTTTATTAAGAAATATGGAATGGACAGATGAAGTTAAAAAATTCTCCCTACTTCTTCCATACTTGCAAAAGAACTTACCTGTAGAAGATAAGTACAAGTCTGAAACACCTGTAGAAAATTCAGATATTGTGATTTACGATGTATTGTACAATTCAGGTTATTGCAATGCAGGGAATAAACTAATTGGGTTGAATCTTCCAATTGGAACTGAACGTGTGGTCGCCCATTCCAGAAAAGTTCACTTCAAGAATGTTGTTGAAGCAAAATTCCAAAAAATCCTGCAACCTATTACTAATCTTGTCATCGATGAGAAACAAAGAAAACATGTCAAGTTTAACTCTTTCTTCCAAAATACAATCTTTTATGAGATCAGTAACAGTCTTGGAATTTCACAAACAATAAATAATAAGGGAAGCGTTAAAGACGCACTTAAGGAACATCACGCAATTATTCGCGAACTTAAAAATGATGTACTGAGAATGTTCTTCATTACCAAATTGCACGAAATGAATGAACTTAAAGATGTTGATCTGATGGATAACTATGTAACACATATGGCCGACGTTTTCCGTTCAGTCCGATTTGGGGTTACAGATGCACAGGGGGTTGCGAATATGATTCGTTTCAATTATTTCAAAGAGCAAGAAGCTTTTAAATACGACTCAAAAACCGGAACATATAAAATTAACGATTATAAAATGAAGAAAGCAATTGAGTCACTATCCAAATTAGTTTTAGAGATTCAGGGAAATGGCGATTATGAAAAAGCTGCTGAATTAATTCAGGATAAAGGTTATATTCATAACGAACTTCTTAACGACTTATATCGCATTCAAAGAGCTCACATTCCTAAGGATATAGTTTACGATCAAGGTGATCAACTTGCTATGGAATAAAGGAAAATCGTTCATAGAAAAACAAAAGCTTGTCAACATCGACAAGCTTTTGTTTTTTATGATTTATTTCAAAGTTTATTCTAATTTTGTATTGTTCATAAATACAATTTGAATTTAAACTAGACTTCAAATCGAGCCTAAAAATATCATATGCAAAAATTTCTACTCATCCTGCTCCTATTAATCTGTTCATTTGCATCTCAATCACAGACGATTAAAATTATAAATAAGAAAACTCAGCTACCCATTGAGGATGTCTATATTTACACTCAAAAAACATCTACTAATAGTTCAAAAATTGGGCAAGCCGATTTATCAAAATTCTCTAAAGACGCAATCATATTTTTTCAGCATCCCTCGTTTCAGAATTTACATTTGCCTTATAAAACCATTGCAGAAGAAAAATTCATTGTCCAACTTACACCACAACTGTTTAAAATAAATGAGGTAACCATTGCAGCGAATAAATGGGAACAAAACCCCAAAGAAGTTCCGGTGAATTTAATTCAAATTGATAATAAAGCAATCAGAAACAGTGAAGTATCAACCTCAGCTGATTTACTAAAAGAAAGCGGACAGATCTTTATTCAAAAGAGTCAAATGGGAGGTGGAAGCCCAATGATTAGAGGATTTGCTGCTAATAGGGTATTAATTGTTCTCGATGGTGTGCGCTTGAATAATGCCATCTATAGATCCGGAAACCTACAAAACCTTCTTAATATCGATCCAAACAGCCTGGAATCAGCCGAAGTTATTCTGGGCCCGGGTTCCGTTATTTATGGTAGCGATGCCATTGGTGGTGTCATGGATTTTCATACCATTAAACCTCAATTATCTACCGACAGCTCTATAAACTTCCAATTAAATCACAAAACCAGATATGCCTCAGCAAATCACGAATTAGGCTTTCATACCCGTTATTTTGTTGGAAATCATAAATGGAGCTATGCGGGAAACATTAGTCATTCTGACTATTCCGATTTAACAATGGGACGTAATGGCACCAACCAATACAATAGAACCGAATACGTTATCAGAGAGAATGATGTGGATGAAATTGTGAAAAACTCAAAACCTTATGTCCAGGAAGGAAGTCAGTTTAATCAACTAAATATCATCCAAAAACTAAGATATAACGTTTCGAAAAACACAGATTTACAGTATAACTTTCTCTATTCTTCCACCTCTGATATTCCCCGTTACGACAGATTAACACAATACTCCGGTGATAAACTGAAATATGCCGAATGGTATTATGGCCCGCAAAGATTACAATTCCATTCGTTAAATCTCACCAACAAAAACACCAATGCTCTATTCGATAACTTTAAACTTATCTCAGCCTATCAAACTTACGAAGAAAGTCGACATTCCAGAAAATTGAATAACAATGATATTAGTAAACGTTTTGAGGCTCTGGATATTTTCTCAACCAATCTGGATTTTAATAAAAAACTGAATTCTGAAATTGATTTATTTTATGGCTTTGAATATTTATACAATTACTTAAATTCAACAGCCTATAAAAAGAATGTCCTAAACTCAACAACTTCTCCTTTAGCAAGTCGGTATCCGGATAACTCAAGCTATTCCAGCTTGGCATCCTATACAAATGTAAAATGGAAACCCAATGATATGTGGACATTTAATGGTGGGTTGCGTTATTCCCATGTCTGGATAAAATCAAAACTCAACAAGGATTTCTATACTTTTCCTTTCACCAGTCTTAATTTAAATACCGGAGCTTTAAATGGGAGTTTAGGCGCAACCTTACAAACCAATAATAACTATTTATTAAAACTAAATATGACAACCGGTTTTAGAGCGCCAAATATCGATGATATTGGTAAGGTTTTCGACTCTGAACCTGGTAAGGTTGTTGTTCCCAATAAGGATTTAAAATCAGAATATGCCTACAACTTTGATTTTAGCCTTAGTAAAAATATCACCAAAGACTTTTTTATCGACTTCAATGCATTTTACTCCATCTTAAAAGATGCAATGGTACGACGAGACTTTACATTTGATGGACAATCTACTTTGATGTATGATGGTGTGGAAAGTCAGGTGCAAGCCATAGTTAATGACGACAAAGCCATTGTTTATGGCTTAAGCCTAAAAGCTAAAGCACAACTCTCATCAAATTTCATACTGGATGCCTATTACAACCGTTCTAAGGGAGAATACAAAGATGGAACACCTGTGAGACATGTACCGCCTACTTTTGCTTCTGTAGCTTTGAAATTTAAGTCAAAAAAATTAAAATCGAAGCTATCAATTGATTACAATGGTGAAATTGCCAATCGAGATTTAGCTGATACAGAAAAAAGCAAGGCTTACATGTATGCAAAAGATCGCAATGGTCTTCCCTACTCCCCGGAATGGGTTTGCGTCAACTTAAATAACAGCTATGTGTTTAGAGATAAAATTATTTTAGGCTTCAGCATCGAAAATATCTTTGACACAGCTTACCGTCCCTATTCGTCAGGAATATCTGCTCCCGGGAGAAATTTTATTTTGAGTTTAGCTTTTGAAATAAAATAAACGATTAAACTATTCCTTAATAGATTCTTTTTCAGATTTATTTATCACATCATGAGAAGGTTCATCATCGAATTTATCCTCATCGATAATTGGATTAATAACTAAGGGAATGTCCTGTATTTTTGCAGAACCAATCAAACCAAATGTCATAACTAAGCTGGTGGCGATGATGATAAACAAGAGTATTCCTGAATCAAAAGATTCACTCCCATATTCTGGAGGAATTGCATAATACAGTAACACAGTTATTAAGCCTCGTGGTGCAATCCAAAGTTGTGGGAAAATATCAATTCCCATAAAAGCACGAAGAAACAGCCAACGAATTGCATATATACTAACTAACAGGAGTAGACTGACTTCTAAAACCCTAAAATTAAAAATACTGGAAACAACAATACTCGCTCCAAAAATCACAAAAAAGAAAGTTCGAACAACAAAGGCTGACTCTCTGGTTATGATATGAAGCTCACGTTGAAGTATTTCAAACTTCTCTACATGCAAATACTTACGAAGAAAACCTCGATAAAAAAGTTCATTATTCTGAACTATAACTCCAAAAACCAGAATAATAATTAATGGAGATAAATGCAACATTTTTCCAACGGCATACAGCAAAATCAGAAGTGAGATTAACAAGAATAAACGTGCCCCATCATTAATAAACTGGAAAATATACAAGAGAATATAACTCGCTAAAAAAGCAACAAGCAGAGAAACGCCGGTACTAATAATAAAACTAAACGTGGGGTGCATGATTACCGAATCTGATATTGGTGTGGGATTCTGATACTCCACCAAATTGAGCATAAAATAGAAAATCATAATCCCAATAATATCCGAAAATGTACTCTCATAAACATGAAACTCCTTTTTTTCTTCACTAAGCTTTCCAACACTTGGAATTATAATCGCACTGGATAAAATTGATAAAGGCGTGGCATACAACAAAGACGTCAACCAATCCATCTCAGGAATCGAATAATGTATGATTGCAGAAGCTGCAAACAATGACACAACTAATCCCAGACCGGCAATCAGCAGGGATTTTACAATCAACTCTGTCTTCTCTTTTTTCAGTTCCAATTCGAGTGCTGCTTCCAGCACAATCATAATCAAACCAATAATCCCAATCACTTCAAGAATTGGAAAAAAATTAATTTCATGTACATGAATCAATTTCAACCCATACTGTATCAGAACACCTAAACCAATCAGCATTAAAACTGAAGGTATATTCGTTTTATAAGCCAACTTAGAAAAAAGAAAAGAGAGCAAAATGATTAAGCAGCCTGCAATAATTAAAGGATATGAGCCGAATTCTACCATTTATGAAAAATTAAGTTATATTTCATACCTAAAATAAACATTTTTTAAGATAATCAGCCTGCCCAAGACTAATTGCTGCAATAAAAAAAGCCCCGAGAAAACTCGAAGCTTATTAAATATCATCTTAACATTAGTATTTTTTCTTTCGTTTTAGAAATAAAACTAAACCTGTGATCAAAATCCAAAGTATAGTCAAACCAGCCAGAGGTATAAACAAAATGTAAAATTTACCGAAAAGGTATTGATAGATACGCCCAGTATGAATTTCGAGACAAAGGTTCCATAATGATATCGGTGCTTCCCGAACTTGCTGAGGCATCTTAACAAAATGCCTATCATCCGTCATATTTCCGACACCCAGATTATAATCGAAAACAAACTCCCGTCCGTTAGTATCTCGCAAATATCCTGCTATCGGATGTGCTGAGATAGGTGGTCCCATTTGTTTAACTGCCACATACGGTTTCTTTGTAAAATAATCGAAATTTAAGTTTCGTTCAGGAATCCAATAAAACAAGCCTGAAAATGAGCCAATGAGATATTGCCCGGGCTTAATCACCTCAAATACATTGACTCCCATAACTGAAACAGGTGCCTGAGATGAGAACAATACCGGTGCTGTTTCAAATAAATCATCCGAATAATAAATAGCCTCATTAGTAGCTAAGAGAACGCGATTTAATTCTTCGTCGTATGCAATTCGCCTCAATTGATCGTACCAGGGATTAGGGTCATCGAGATGTGTGAAGGGTAATTTATCAACTTTGGCATTTGCAATAGAAATTAATAAGGGGGGACGTAAAAACATCCCCGTCAGTGCAGATAGTATCAGAAAAATAATCATCCAATATCCCAAACGATTGTGCCATTTCAGATTAAATTTTAGAAATTTAGCTTTTCCTTTTACATTTTTACTCTTAGCTTTTAGTCGTTTTATCCATTTAGGATAAATGAAATAGATGAGACCTGAAATTGAAAGAAGAATAAAAATCAAACCTATAAAATCGACAAATAGTTTTCCTATTAAACCAAAAGCTTCTCCTGAATGAATTTCCCAAAGTGTTTTAAACAAAGATATTTTCCCATCATAATCCGATTTTGCTAAGAGCTTAATTTTCTCGAAACCATTTGAATCTTTCTTAAGCAAATTGGAACGGGTCAGAACATAGAACTCCCCCTTCATCTCAATCAAATCGACCACCCGCTTTTCTGAAACAGGTAATTCAATTTTCATCCAGGCATCATTCTGAAACTTATAAAGTCCCTTTAGCGTCCCGGCATAAATATCTCCAGAACTGGTTCGAAGTAGTTTTTCAATCTTGGCATTATCTATTCCCTCGGGAAATCCTTGATTAAAATTCTCAAAAGTTTGATAATTATCGGTCGTTTTCCAAACACCTATATTGCCATAAATAAGAGCCGTATCACCTTCAAGCTTTAAGGCAGATTTCACTGCCGCCTTATTCCAATTATGATACTGGTATTCACTTCCCAAATAATCGCGATTAACATCTACTGACGAGAAGGCTTCCCTATGATTCATCACAATACCGGAAACGGCAAATAAGAGGATAAAAAAAGAGAGAACCAGAGATGGCCACTTATGATGTTTTTTAAAAAACTTAGTCCAATTCTTCATTGATAATCTTCGTTTCTACAGCTAAAAACTGATGTCTAAAATAGACAAAAACCGCTCAAAAAGAATAAACACCTTTCTGAACAGTTTTAGTCATTACCCCAAATATGATCTAACTACAATTCTGAAAAATATGTAGTGACAATATTGCCACTACATATTTATGATTTAGTTGTGAAGTTTAGTTTAAAAACATTTTCATGTCCTCGTCAACAGTACCAATTCCACCAATTCCAAAAGTATCGATCAATATTTTAGCCACATTGGGAGAAAGGAAAGCTGGCAATGTTGGTCCCAGGTGAATATTCTTAACACCTAATGAAAGAAGAGCCAACAATACGATAACAGCTTTTTGCTCGTACCATGCAATATTGTATGCAATTGGTAAATCATTAATATCGTTTAATTCAAAAACTTCTTTCAATTTCATTGCAATCACAGCTAATGAATATGAATCGTTACACTGACCTGCATCCAATACTCTTGGAATACCTCCAATATCACCTAACTCCAGCTTATTGTAACGATACTTAGCACAACCTGCTGTTAAGATTACAGTGTCCTTTGGAAGGGCTGCAGCAAATTCAGTATAGTAATCACGACCTTTCATACGACCATCGCAACCTGCCATCACAAAGAACTTACGAATAGCTCCGGACTTAACCGCATCAACAACTTTGTCTGCTAGTTGCATCACCTGATTGTGAGCAAATCCACCAACAATTGTTCCGTTTTCAATCTCAGTTGGAGCAGCACATTTCTTAGCTAACTCAATAATTTCAGAGAAGTCTTTCTTTCCGTTTTCATCCGCTTCAATATGCTTGAATCCTGGGAAACCGGAAGCTCCAGTTGTGTATACTTTATCCTGGTATGTTGAATCCGCCTTAGGAGGAACAATACAGTTGGTTGTGAACAAAATCGGTCCGTTAAATGTTTCGAACTCTTCGTTTTGCTTCCACCATGCATTTCCGTAGTTACCTACAAAGTGCTCGTACTTTTTAAATGCTGGATAATAGTTGGCTGGTAACATCTCAGAGTGAGTGTAAACATCAACACCAGTTCCTTCGGTTTGCTTCAATAGCTCTTCCATATCCTTAAGATCATGACCTGAAATTAGAATACCTGGCTTATCACTAACACCTATGTTTACCTCTGTAATTTCAGGGTTACCATAAGCACCTGTATTCGCTTCGTCAAGTGTTGCCATAGCTGTCACACCATTGGCACCACATTCCATAACAAGAGCGACTAAATCGTCAGCACTTAATGTATCATCAGTAGTTGCTTGTAAAGCTTTTTGCATGAAAGCGTACATTTCAGCTTTTTCAACGCCAAGATTATAAGCATGCTCGGCATAAGCGGCAAAACCTTTCAATCCGTATATC
Organism: Ancylomarina subtilis; assembly: GCF_004217115.1. Classification (NCBI taxonomy): domain Bacteria; kingdom Pseudomonadati; phylum Bacteroidota; class Bacteroidia; order Marinilabiliales; family Marinifilaceae; genus Ancylomarina; species Ancylomarina subtilis. The sequence continues at coordinate 1,492,259 of NZ_SHKN01000001.1, forward strand.
AACAATTCTCTTAAAGAACGAATATCTTCATTTTCAGTAGAAAGCACACCAATCACACGAGCTTTTGCATCAAAATCGTTTTCCGCATCGGCAAACCATGTTGCAGAATGGTGTAGGTTTTCGAAAGTAAGCCCAGCAGATTCGGCTTGAGTTTTGATCTCTTCACGTAGCTTAAGACCATTTCGAATCGCATCAACAAACTTTACTTTATCAAAATTGGCATTGGTAATAGTCATGAACAAACCATTCATAATAAAGTTGTTCACTTTATCATTTTCAATACCTGCTTCACGAGCTTTGGTACTGAAAACAGAAATACCTTTCATCACATACATCAATAAATCCTGAATGTTTGCAACCTCATCGGTTTTTCCACAAACACCTTTAACTGTACATCCGGTTCCTTTAGCTGCCTCTTGGCACTGATAACAAAACATAGCCATAATAATTTTTTATTTAAGTTATTGTATATTAGTTATATCTATTTATCTGTATAATTATCTTTCTTGTCCTCAAACCTCTATATGCTTCCTAATTTGCTTCCTAATTTTTGCATTCACTAATTTAAGAAGCTATATTTATATCGGATTTCGAAGCCGTTTAAATTGTTTCGACATCACAAATATGAAGCATTAATTTTTTAAAAAGTGTATCATATGATACAAACTTAAAATATTTTCAGATTTTTTTATCCTTTTTTTGATACCACAAATATGAAGCATTAAAATTCTAAAAAGTGTATCAAATGATACAAAATCAAAAAAAACTGATTTTTTTTATTCTATTTAATCAAAGATAATGAATATCGAACCAAAACTACCAACAATCAAAGGCGGAATAAATACTTATCCTTCTAAAAAAGGTCTTGCTATTGTAATAAGACTTCAATATTCCAGAGATAAAAAAACGGAAATCAAAACGGGCGAATATATCGAGCATAAAGAAGACTTCGATTCAAAGTCAGGATATGTGAAGAATAAAAAAAGAGTTGACCACGCACGTATTAATGCAATCATTGACCAAAAGAAAGTTGAAATAAGAGAACAACTATTAGCCGAACTTGAAGAAAAGGAAAAAGCCGAAGAAATTGAAGCAGCAACCAAACCCGAAGACATAGACGAAGTTTTAACCGAATTCAATCGATTAATAACAAATCTTGAAAAAGAAGGTAAAGAGAATTCAAGACGTTTATTCTTTAATGTTAAGAATCATATTATTGATGTCTTAAACACCACAAACAAACCGCATAAATTAAGATTAGAAGATATCAACGACATTTTTTTAGATGATTTTAGAATTCATCTAACTGCAAAAGGTTTGGCAATATCTACGATTAAATCGTATATGGATAAAATCACAACCGTTTTTTCAAATTGTAATAAAAGAAGACCGCATTTAATTTTAAACCCAATTAAAGAGTATAAAAAGAAAGTAAGGAATCAAGATAAAAGCCTTTCATTCGAAGATAATCTTTTTGATACTTTCAAAGGCTATATTCCTAAATCGAAGGAAAGGACATTATATAAGAATTGGAACGTCTTTCAATATTATTCACAAGGAACAAGAATTAGCGATATAATAACCATTTCATACGAGAATATATATTTTACAGATAGATATGTTTCACAAAAAGATCAAGATGAAACAAAGGGTTTATTACCAAGAAACATAAATGTAAATTTGAAGTTTAACGCAATTAAAACAGGAACGGAACACGATATGACCCTTTGTGAGGAAGCAATATTAACATTAAGGTTTTTCTTACATCCTGATTTACAACACGAATATTTGAAAAGCTTAAAACAAGTAATAAACAAAGGCGACTTCGAATTAGAATATCTTTTAGGACTTCAAGAAAGACCCGAAGACGCAAATATAAAACCCTTTAAAGGCAAAGAAAAAGCAGATAGAGTTCATTTGTTAATTGAATTTATTCAGATGCAAAAGAACTACACCCCAAAAAAATGTATTTTTCACGATGTTTATTTAGAAGGTAAAACACACGGAGAAATTCGAAAACTTATTAATAATAAAACAACTTGTGTTTCTAAATGTCAAAAATGTAATGAAGAAGACGAAGAAAATTATATGACAGAAGAACACCTATCAACGCACAGTTTCAGACATTTATTCAGTATAAATTATTACAATTCTACACGAGATATTTACAGCCTTTCAAAGCTTTTAGGACATACCAACATAGGCACAACGGAAAGATATTTAAAAAGATTAAAGGTTGAATTCATAGAACAGAATATAGAAGATTTCTATTCAAAAAACTAATGAAAAAGCCGCTCCTCTCCTATCTATTATCTCTATAATATTATCTAAGTCAACACTTTTTTCGTGTCAAAAAATCTAACAAGAAAGAATAAAAAACGGATAAAAAACCGTTCTACTCCTATCTATTATCTCTATAATATTATCTAAGTCAACACTTTTTTCGTGTCAAAAAATTGAAAAGGTTTCCATAAATGGAAGCCTTTTTTTGTTTCTCCATATTCCAAAACGGAAGAAAAAGCAAGTATTTAAAATTCAATATATACTTAAAACTACTTCGTCTTTTTTGGAAAAAAAGCATAGAAAAAAGACAATTTCTATCAGTTTTTGAATAAAAAACGATGAAAAAGAATAAAAAAAACACAAAAACAATGAATATTTTACTAAAAATCTATCAGGCATTTATGACTATTCCGCAAGTCATTTTAAATCTATTAATGATTCTTACTGCATTAGTTTCCCTAACTACTTTAACCCTTACAACCCTACCATATTATTTGATTTTACTAATGAAATACGGAAAAGTAAAAGGAAATCAGGAAGCGAATAAAAAAATGAATCAGTTTTTCAAATGGAAGTAAAAGAGAAGACAACCAAACCAAGAAAAACAACCGCTAAGAAACCAACAGAAAAGGCGGAATTAATAGAATTGATGAAAGCTAACAACGAACTATTAGCAAAGATTGAAAAGGCTGTAACAGGGCTTTACAACATACTAAAACAATAGAATTATGAATGACTACAACAAAGAACAAAGGCAATTCAAACGCATTAGGAAACTTCACAGGAAGACCGCCCAAATTTGCCAATGCTAAGAAATTGCTTAAAAAGATCAACGAATATTTTGAACATTGTCACGAAACAAATAAACGCCCTTTAATTATTGGGTTAGCTCTTTATTGTGGTTTTGCTTCAAGGGAATCTTTCTATCAAATGAAACATAGAGACAATGACTTTGCAAGGGTTATCGAATACGGGCGTTCAATGGTATCAGCAACTTACGAAGAATACTTATTAGACAAAGCTTCGGGCGCAAAATTTGCCCTTGTCAACTTGGATAAGTGGAGCGATAAGACAGAACAGGAAGTAACACAAACGAACGTAGTTCTTACAATGAAACCAAGTTTTGATTTTGAAGAAGAATCAGAAGCAGAAGAATAAAAAAGAATGAATGAATAATTGAATAATGATATAGAATTTAACCCTTATGAAGGATTAACCCGAAGACAACAGTTCATTTTATATGACATTGATAAAAACGGATTAAGATATAATTCTATTCGAGGAAGCAGACAGGCAGGAAAAACCGTCTTATTAAGAAACCTAACCGCATATTTCGCATTTAAGAAGCCTAATCAATTAGGTTGTTACGCTTGCCCTTCACACGGTCAATGTCAAAATATATTCGAAAGATTAATAGATGCAATTCCCCCTATTCTTATAGTCAAGACAAACAATACAGACGCAAACAGAAGCATTGTATTTTCTAATAATACAAAGGTTGTTTTCAAGACTACAAATAAACCCGACTCGTTTAGAAGTTATTCGTTTGATTTCATCATATCAGACGAACACGCATTTACAAGCGAATTAGCTTGGACTAAGGCAATCAAGCCAACAATCAACGCAAAGAAAAACGCAAAAGTTATATTCGCTTCTACTCCCAAAGGATATAACCATTTTTATAAAATGTGTATTAATGGTTTAAGCGAAAAAGCAACTAGATACAGCCATTATTTTCTATCATATAATGATAATCCATACTACGACAAAGAAGACGTTGAAGACGCAAGAAAAGAACTACCCGACGCAATATTTAGACAAGAATATTTAGGTGAATTTATCAAAGGAATATCAGAAGTATTCGGAGATTTCCAACACTTACAAACTGTTAAATCTTGGAAAGAACCGAAGAAAGAATTGAAATATTTCTTTGGTGTTGACTGGTCAGGCGATGGAGAAGACAACACCGTTTTAACGATCATAGACGAATTAGGAAAAGTAGCTTTTATAAAAAATATTCAAGCTCCTACCCTTATCGAAAGAGTAAAGGAAATCGGAACAATCATAAAGGAATATAATGCAAAAGGCTATTCAGAAACCAACGGTTTAGGGATTGGAGCAACCGAACTATTAGAAGAACAAGTAGGTTATGAAAATGTCTTTCGTTTTACAATGTCTAATGAATCAAAACAAAAGATTGTATCAACGATTATAAGAGATATTAACGAATCAAACTTAGCACTTCCCACGACGAATTTATGTCCTGTCCTAGACAACGAATTAGCAACTTACACGGTAAGCAGAACAGCCACAGGAAAATTAAAATATGAACATTGTAAGGACGCACACGACGACCACGTAGATGCACTATTAATGGCTAATTATGCTAGGCACGAATTAACGGCTACGGGTGTTTCTACCTATTCCGTTTATGATGCGTATGAAGACTATTCATACGATGAATATGAAGACTATTATTAACCGATATGATTATAACAATTGATAAGAATGAATACACATTACCACGAATAGAAGATTTGTCTATTGATAAAGGAACACAGATCGAGCAAATAAGAGAAAAGGACAATTTAAAATTAAAGGACATTAAGCGAATATTTACGATTCTTTTAGACTGTCCGTTAGTTGAGATTAACAAAGTTGAAGAAAGGCAAATAAGACTATTATTCGATAATCTAATATTCTTTGACAACACTGCACAATTCCCTGTTATCAAATCCTTTTACATTAACGGAAGGGAATTCAATTTAATAGATTTTGAAAATATGACAGTTAAAGAATTCGTTGATCTTGATTACTTCCTAACACAAGACGTTTACAATAATTATTCTGAAATCTTAAATATTTTATACAAACCTATCAAAAGCAAAAATTCTAATTCAATATATACAAATACATACAATCGAATTAAGAGTTTTAAGAATAGAACCCTTTGTTATTCCTCGAATGAAACAGCAACTACAAAGCAGATCAAAACAGAGAATCAGGAACTTTTCAAAGAACATATTTCTTACTTCCAAGCGAAGATTGTTCTATTCTGTTTTCTTGATTGGAAAAGGTCAATATATAATGACTACGGATTAACACGGGAAGAAGAACCAACAGAGGAAACAGAAGAAGAAATAATAGTAGCAGAAGACAACACGGAAAGTATGTCTTCTTATTGGGGTTTCTATCACATCTTACAAACTGTTAGCCGTTCGAATATCATTGAATTAGATGTTTGGATGCAAAGAAACATCAAAGAACTGTTAAAGCGTATTGTATATGAGGAAGACAAATTAGCCTTTCAGAAAAAATAAGAAATTATGAATGTCAGACGAAAACAAGTTAGAATTAATACTAACGATAGACAAGGGAAACGCAAACAGCGTATTAGATGAAACGACAAAGAAGATATTAGAAACGAAGAAGTTTCAGCAGCAACTAAACGCAATGTTGAAAGATGGAAGTATAACCCAACTTCAACACGCTAAATCAACCGCTTTAAATAAAGCACAACTTCAAGAAATTAACAGAACGCAGAAATCTGCGGTTAATATTATTCAGACGAATAACGGAAGTATTAAACAGCTTTCGAACTCCTTAAACGCAAATCGACAAGCCTATGATAATCTATCAAAGGAACAAAGGGAAAATGTCGAAATAGGCGGAAAACTACTACAAACAATTCAAGACCAATCAGACGAATTAAAAGGATTAAGAGAAGAAACGGGAAGACATCAGGATTCAGTAGGAGACTACAAAAACAAAATGAAAGAAGCACTTGCGGAATGTAATTTATTCACAGGTGGTTTGGGTGCTATGGGGGGCGGATTTGGTCAAGGAATAACAGCCGTTAGAAAATTCTTACCAATGTTAAAGAGCTTGAAAGTTGCTTTAATTGGAACAGGAATCGGTGCAATAGTTATCGCTTTGGCTGCCTTATTCCAATGGTTCAACAAGACAGAAAAAGGAGCGCAAAAGCTTAGAGTTATAACGGCTGCGTTAGGTGCTGTAATGGGTGAATTAATGGACTTTGTTATTAATCTAGGTGAATCAATATTTAACGCTTTCGAAAACCCTAAGAAGACAGTTCAGGAACTTGGAACTTCAATCAAAAACTTTGTATTAGATAAAGTAAAATCATTAACCGAGGGGTTAGGCTTCTTGGGTTCTGCCTTTAAAAAGATGATGAAGGGCGATTTCAAAGGAGCTTTAGAAGATGGAAAGAAAGGCGTAAAAGGTTTATTCGATGCTTCACCGATGGGAATGTTTGTCGATACAGTAACCAAAGGATATGATAAGATAAAGAAGAAGGGTAAAGAATTAGTAGACGACACAAAGAAAGCCATAGACTTACAAGCAGCAGAAAACAAGCTTATTCAGGATAGAAGAAACTTCTTAGTTGAAGAAGCAAAACTAAACGTTGCTAAGAACACAGCATTAACAAACGCAGCAGACCAAACCAAAACAGCAGCCGAAAAACAAGAAGCATTAGCAGCAGCCGAAGCAGCAACAAACGAATTATTCGAAAAGAAAATTGCAATGGCACAGGCTGAACTAGACATTAAGAAAGAACGTAATAATCTAGCAGCATCAGGAGAAGAAGATTTAGAAGAAGAAGCGCAATTAGCAGCAGCATTAATACAACTAGAAGCAGACAAACAAGCAGCGTTAAAAGAAATCGCAGGACAAAAGACAGGACTTCAAAAAGCTGAGAACGATAAACAAGTAGCAGATAAGAAGAAGCAGACCGAAGAAGAACAGAAGATTGAACAGGAACGCAGGGATAACGACGCAGCATATAAAGCAGAACAAAAGGAGCTTGAAGAAGAAGAATATTTATTAGGTCTTGAAACAGAAGAAGAAAGATATTTAGCAAAACTTGAATTAGATCAGGAAAAGGATTTAGCCGAAATAGATAGAAGCAAATACACCGAAGAACAGAAAGCAAAATTGAAAGCTGCCATTATCAAGAAATATGATAAAGCTGAATTAGCCTATAAAACCGAATCGGCAAAGAAGCAGACTGAAATAAACAACTTAGCTAATAAAGGAAAGATAGACGGAACTAAAAAAGTCTTCGGACTTATGGGAGAAGCAGCCAACGAAAACACAGTATTCGCAAAAACCGCAGCCGTTGGAGATGCTTCAATAAATACCTATCAGGCTATTAACTCAGTATTAGCAGATAAAACCGTTCCAACGTGGGCGAAAATCCCAATGTCAATAACTATCGGGGGAATGGGTTTAAAAAACGTTGCTAAAATATCAGGGATTTCAACACCTAAGAAGAAAACCACACTAGCCAAAGCCGAAACAGGGGGTTGGATTAGTGGAAATAGACACTATTCAGGCGGAACTATTCTAGAAGCAGAAACGGACGAATTCATAGTAAACCGAAAAACTATGACGAACCCTGCAATGGCTGCGACCGTCGTAGAACTTAACAACGCAGGGAACGAGAATAGAGAAGCAAACGTAGGTATTTCAGAAGAACGAGTAATAGAACTTGCTTCACAAGTGGTTAAAGCTATTCCCGTGAATATTACAGAACATTCTATAACTGAAAAACAGACCGAAGTAAAAGAAAGAAACGAACGATTTGTAATTACAAACGACTAAAAACACAACACACATAAATATGAAATTATATGAAATGAAATTGAATAAATCAGATAAAGAAAATACGGGCGTGTTTGCTATTTCGATAGTTGATAAGCCTGCGATTCAATCAAATTTTATTGCTCTATCTGACAATGAAAAGAAGCAAACAATTAAGCTATCAAACGATGATAGAATGATTCTAACGGGTGCAGCTCTTATTCCTAACAAGAAGATCTATCGTAATAACGTAGGCGGTGACGAAGCTTATATATACTTCTCAAAGGAAACCATAGACCAAACAGCCGAATATTATTTTGCTAATAATCAGTCTATGAATTTTACACTAGAACACAAAGACAAAACTTATGATGTGACTTTAAAGGAAAGTTGGATTAAGGAATTTGAAAACGACAAATCAGTAGAATACGGTTTAGAAGAAGAAATAGGAACTTGGTTCGTTTCTCTAAAGGTTCACGATTCAGAATTATGGAAAGATATTAAAAGCGGAGAATATAACGGTTTTAGTGTTGAGTTAAATATGCTTCCACAATTGAAAACATTTTTCTCAGAAGAAATTAAGCCTAGAACACAGGAAGACGTAATAAAAGACCTTTTGGAATTATTCAAATAAAAAACTCACAAAATAGAAGAAAAGCAGAATCAAAATCTAATATATACTTAAAAGAAAAAAGCAATTAATAATTAATGATTAAAAACGCTGAAAATTTAATTGCAAAGGTTAAAGAATATCTAAGTGAATACGAGGATTTAGAACCAAAGCAAGAAGAATTAAACGAATCTGAAAATGTTGATTTAGCAGACGACGAAGAAAAGGAAGAAGCAGAAGCAACAGAAACAGAGGAAAAAGAATCGACGGAAGAAACCGAAGAAGAAACTAAGGATGAAGAACCAAGCGAAGACGACGACACAGACGTAATTAAAACGGCTTTAAAAACAATTTTCGAAGGTGATTTAGATTTAGACAAACAAGGCTACTATTCAATCGGAATTGATATTAATGAAGACTTAGAAGTAAGCGTTTATAAACACGCTTCATCATACAAGGAAATCAAATTATCACAAGAAGAATCAGAAGCTAAAGTAGTAGAACTACAAGAAGAACTTTCAAAGGCAAACGAAAACTTCAAAACTAAGTTATCAGAACTTGAAAGTATGATAGGTGAATCAAACGTAGTGCAAGCACCACAGACAGAAGAAGCACCAATAAAACTAACACGTAAGGAACTATTATTAAATAGACTTAACGACTAAAAAAAGAATTATATGAAGAATGTATAACATTACAGGAATGCAGGATTACGCAAAAGCGAATCCAAGAATTATTTTAAATGACCTAATTACATCGGGTGACTCTTTCGACTGGATACCAACACAAGAAGGAATTAAAAACTCAGAAAAAGCAATTGATTTATCAGACGGCGCAACTGTTATCCAAAGAGGTGACTACACAGGAACAAATAACGCAAGCGGTTCAACAAAACTTAAAGACGTTGATATTAAAGTTTACGAAAGATTTATCAAGGAAAATTACAAATCACAAGATTTACAAGCTAAGCTTTCACAATTAGCAATGCAAACAGGTTCAAACCCTGAAGACCTACCACACAAAGACGCAGTCGTAGGATTGAAAAAAGATTCTATTAAAAGAGATAATGAAATTTCTTTATGGGTAGAAGAAGCAGACGAAGACGGAGAATACGGAGACGGATTTTTACCTCAAATCTTAGCGGGTTCAGGAAAGAATATTCCTAGCACTAAATTAACTTCAGAAAACGCAGTTGAAACAGTAGAAGCATTTATTGAATTTGCTTACGCACAAAACGAAAACTTTATTACATACCCAACTTTCTTGGCTATGTCTCCAGCACAGTTCACTAAATATTTTAGAGCAGTTAACAAACTAAACACTGCAGTTGACAAACTTACAAACGAATCAGGTGTAGTAACCTCATTCGTTATTCCAGGAACAAACATTACTTGTCGTTCAGTATTCGGATTAACAGGTAAGGATAACTTTATTATGGATAGAGTTGAGAATTTCAGAATTGGTTTAGATGGAAAATCAGAAGAAGAACAATTAACTTTTGAATATCATTCACACCCAAAAATTCACGAATTGTTCGCAGTTTGGAAATTAGGTGCAAAAGTTATCAGACCTAACGAAACTATTTTCACTAAGGACGCAGCATAATAAACCCCAAAATATAAAAGAGTCTTGGACACCTTCTAAGACTCTTATTAAAAAACAACCATTTAAATAAATGTCACAATTAACAGGAATTAATAGAGAAACTAAAAAAGGTCAAGGGGGTATTAAAAGCGTAAACTTAACAGAGTTCGAAAACGTAACTAATCAAAGTATTGTTGACGGTGTAGCAAAGTTTAACACCGAAGCAGGCGTTTGGAAAAATTACGCAGTAGATTACGAAAGCGGTTCAAACTTCATTGACAAATCAGTAGGTTCAAGAAAAGAAGGAACAGTATATAACGATCAAACTTTAGCGTTGATTTTCGTTAGATATACACTAGCTAAAAGAAACGAATTAGAAGCATTATCAGAAAGCACTATTTGTGCAAATGTTGAAATGAATAATGGTGAAACTTTTATGTTAGGATTTGAAAACGGTTTAGATTTATCTGAGGGAATCGGTTCTAGTGGTGAATCTTTGGAAGTAGGTTCAAAACTTACCCCAACATTCATAGGAAAAGAATTCAAACCAGCTCCAAGTGTTTCAAGCGCAGATTTAGCAAGTATCAAAGCAGGCGAAGCAGTAATAGCAGCATAATACACAGACCTATATTATAGTCAAAGCAATCTTTTTAAAGGTTGCTTTTTTTGTATAAAACAAAATCGGAAAATTGATATATAATAATAGATGAAATAAAATGAAACTAACTGATAATGATTCAAATTAACAAAGAGAAAACGAATAAAATAATGATTGTAAATCCTGATACACACAACAATTACACGGAACATTTTGTATTAGTGTTCAAGCACCAAAGCAGCAACGAAGAAAAGTCAATTTACGCTAAGAATATTTCAGAATATAAGAGATATCAACTATTCGAATTAGATGAATCTAACGTTGAATTAAGGTCAGGAAATCACGATTTATATATATACCAAATAGATGAACAATCAAACGATTTTGCAAACGGTCAATTGATTGAAACAACATTAGCAAATATTAACGCTAAAGAAAAAACTACTAACGTAGTCGCAAAATACTAACCTAAAATAATGAGCAATGAAAATACAAACTTTGAACTTTCACACGAAGAAATAAAAGAAATTTACTTAGCGTCACAAGGCGACATTATGAACGGGATTACATACCCTGAACAAAAGATAAGTTCAAGTAAAGATTATATTCCGTGGGGAAAAGACAACAAATACCCCGATAAGCTGGTTCAACTTTACAACGCATCAGCAATACACAATTCAATTATCTACAATAAGAAAACGCAAGTTTCAGGTAAAGGAATTTCGTTTGATACAGAAGGTAAAGCAGCAAAAAAAACGGCGAAGTTTTTAGAGAACTTCAACACCAACGGCGAAGACGTAAACGAAATTCTTTCTAAGATTTCACTTGATTTTGAACTATTCGGTTCTTATGCTTTGCTTCTCACTTATTCAAAAGATTGGAAACAAATATTAAGCGTTGAACATATGGAAATGTCAAAAGTTCGATGTGCAAAACCAATAGATAATAAGGGAACAATTCACGGATATTTTTATTCATATGATTGGAGTTCATACAGACCTAAAAAAGTTTACATTCCAAAATTTGACCCCGAAAACACAAAGGAAAAGATCAAAGAAAGAGAAGCACTATTAGAAAAGTTCACCAATACGAACAAACTAACAGCCGAAGAAATAGCAGAATTAAAAGATAAGAACAGAACGCAATTATTAGTTTATAAACCTTATTCGCCTGACACTTATTTTTATTCAAATCCCTCTTATATCGGAGCTATTCAAACAATTGAAACAGATATTGAAGCAGACATATACGCATATTCAGCACTTAAAAACGGCTTTGACCCGTCTTACCATATTACTATTCCAAACCTACCCGATAAAGCGGCACAAATAGCCTATGTAAAAGCCTTTATGAAGAAAGTAAAAGGAAGTCGAAATGCAAAAATGCCTTTGGTTTCATTCGTTAAAGACATAAATGATAAGCCAATTATAGACAAACTTGATTCTTCCGACTTGAATAAGACCTATGTAGCCATTAACGAAAACACATTACAGAAGATGATAACAGGACATAGACTAACACACCCGTTATTAGGAGGAATTCAAGTCGCTGGAAAACTAGGAAATTCAATCGAATTAGAAACAGCCTTTAATATTTGGTATTCAACAGTTATACAGCCTGACCAATTCGACTTATTAAAAGGACCGAATAAGATTATGAAATATAATAATATGGAAACCTTATCTATTGAAAAGTTAAACCCTTTCGAAGTTGAAAAGGATATTGAAGAAGTAGACGGACAGGAAGACGGGAACAACAACGAAGTTATAGATTCAGAAGAAGTAACAGATTCAAACGAATCAACATCAACCGAAAAAAATAATGATAGTGAATAATGGGATTAATTGAAAGACCTCTTTTCATAGAGATACAAGATATAAAAAACAATACAGAGATAGACGACAATGTTTCAGATATGAAAATTCAACGATCGTTAATTGAAGTGCAAAACACGATGCTTCAAAAGGTGTTAGGTTCTACACTATTCGAAAAAATGTCAGAAGATATTAAAAACGACACTTTAACAAATCAATATTTAACCCTATTGAAAGAAAAGATTCACGAATATTTATTAGCAGCTATTGAATTGAAGATACCTAAGAAGCTTAATATTAAATACACCGAAAACGGATTATTGACAAAGGATATTGACCACGCTTCAAAACTTCAATACAACGAATCAGAAGCAGTAAGAAAAGAGAATCTAAGAGTAACGACGTTTTACGGGCAATTGATTACAGAATATTTGAAAGCCAACTTAAACAAGTTTCCCGAATACGCAATAGAAGATAAATCAGGAATAAAAGCACAAGACACAATTTTTAATTCACCTTTTGTTTTTGTTGATGATGAGATTTAAAAAACAATCAATTATGAATGCAAGTAAGTTTATATGAAATAACTGAGAAGTTAAAAGAATTCGGAAAACACCCTTTTATAAATCAGGTTCAAACGAATTACATTGAAGATTATTCAAGCGATGATTTAAAATATCCTTTGCTTTGGCTTCATCCATCGAAAACCAATAAGAAAGAAAACGCCAATATTAGAAAATTTGACGTTATGATTATTGATAGAATGGATTCGAAATCAGACCCGATTAAACAGGCTTCGGATATTGAATATATCTTAGGTCAATTTATAACAGAGTTCAGAAACAACAGAGAAAAATATAATTTCTTTTTAGCAGATAAAGAACACACATTTGAATCAATTATTGATTCACATTATAACAATATTGTAGGATATAAAACAGTAATTAGGACGAAATCAGAGTTCGAAGAGGACGAAAACGAAACCCCTTTGAACAATGGATAGCGTAGAAGATGGAGTAAAGAAAATATTAGATCGATACGGGCGCGATTGCGTCGCTGAAATGATTTATATTCTGAATCAAACCAATTCTATTAACCTACAAAAGACCATTGAACACGAAGTATTAGAAGACGAAAACGAATTCAAACTATTGGTTAAAATGGCTTCTTATGGTGTTTGGGCGGATTCAGGAAGAGGTGCAGGAGTTATGCCCCCGAAAGATGATATAAAAATATGGATGAAAAGTCGTATGATACCCGAAGACGCTTTATATCCAATAATGTTGAAGATTGCGAGAAAAGGAACTAAGGAAGCAGCGAAAAATTTTCTATATGTTTTTCACGAAGATATTCCAGACTTAGAAAAAGAATTGTTAAAGAATTTCAAAGATTATTTTAACACCGCAGTAAGGCAAATAATAAAATCAGATAAATAAAAAGGGGCAATTATGCCCCTTTATTTTTTATTAAAAGCCTGATAAATGTTTAATGCAAAAGATAAAATCAATAAAGCAGTTGAAATGTAAAAGCCAATTACTTTTATTCTATATCCTATTGTTTCCCTTTTCTCAGCTCTTTTAATTTTCTTTTGTTCAGATTTATAATAAGCTGAATAAGAATCAAATTTTTGCTGCAATTCAATGCCTTTCAAATCAAGAATAAATTTTCTTTTTCTATAAAAACTACCATCAAATTCTAAATTTTCTTTAAAAATTTCTTCTTTTAAAAAAACATTACTCACATAATTAATATCCTTATTATACAATTCATCATTCCGTTCTACTCCAATAAGTTTTGTAATATATGAAGTGTCGGGAATAGTATAAATAAATCCTCGACGCTTATAAGAATCAGCTAATAAATAATCAGCTATTTTAAGTTGTATATTATTCATTTTTTTGATTCTCTTCTAATGTTTCCTTAATACCATTATATAAATTAATGTTTGATTTCGATGATTTCCAAACAGCAGAATAAATATGGTTAGAATCAATTTCAAAGTCTAATTCATCGTTTTTGAATAGAACATAAACTAATGTATGAATTTGTAAAAAATATAAATCTAAATAGATCTCCTTTGTTTCTTTTGAAGATATCTTATTAAGATTTAGCAATAATAATCCAATATTATTATTTAACAGTGTCATTGGAGTAACCTCTTTCGTATGCTTGATATAAGCACTTCGGTCATTCTTGTATTTAATTAATAACGCATAAAAACAGACTATCCCTTCAAGTCCAAAAAATTTCTCAACTTTCTCTTTTGATTCTTCATTTTTAAATATAAAATCACTAGTTATTTCAAATTCATTGATTGCATTTAAGATTTTCTTTGAAAGATCATTGACAATCCCAACCAATTGAGCATCTCTATTTTCTGTTTTAATATCGGTGATAGCATCAATCTGAATTTGATTTGCTATCATTTGTTGTTTGAAAGAGTAATAAACTAACATAGCACCAACCAAGCCAACAAAAGGTGCAGTAATTCCGCCAATTGTGTCGCCAATTTGCCCCGTTTCAGTAAAATCTATAATACTAGGAAACTGAGTAAAAATAAAAGGTAAAACTAACACGGCGAAAGCTCCAACACCTAATGCAATATTTGCCCTTTTATTATAATCTACTTTTTTGATTTTAGCCTTAGTTGCTTTTGTAGTCATATTCGATTATGTTTTAGGAAGGCTATCTTTTAATTTCTCGTATACTTTGATATTTATTTTTGAGAAATCCCAAGCTATGCTACAAAAATACTCACTATCAAAATGAAAATTACACTTCTCATCTGAAAACGATGAAAAAAACGCTTGATGAATCTGATTTTCGTATCGTTGAAAATACATTGCTTTTGTCTCAGGAGATGAAATTATAGATATAACATCTAATAAATTTCGAATATCATTATTAATCATTGTGATTATTGGTGCTTCTCTTAAAAAACTTGATTTAAGAATCGGATTATCCCTAATAGTGTAAATTGTAGCGAAAAAAACAACAATTGCTTCAAACCCTTTCAAATTGCGTGAAAACTTTTCAACAGGACCAAGTTTATTCAAATCATCAGAAGTTATTTCAAATGAATCTATTTTATCTAAAATTCTTTTTGAATCTTCAAAAATAATATTAATCAACTGTTCATCTCTTCTCTCAATTTTCATTTTATCGAGTGAATCGGTTTGAATTTTATTAGCTTTGACTTGCTCATTAAAAGAGATATAAATAATAAAAGCAGCTAATAAATTTATAAACGGTGCAGTAATTCCTCCTATTGTATCTCCTATTGACCCAGTTTTAGAAAAATCTATTCCCGTGTAAAATTGAGAAAATAAATAAGGAGTAAAGGAAATAAGAATGGCTAATATGACAAATGCAAAAATCATCCAACGTTTTTTTATTTGCTCTTTCTTTTCTTTCATTTTTCATTTTCCGTTTTCGTGGTCATAGAAGTTCAATTTTATAATGTAGGTTAAACGTTTTTGTATTCGTTTACTAATTCTTCGTAAGCGTCAATGTAAGTTGTCATATATCGTAAATGCTTTCTAATTACAAGAACCAAATTTTTGTATTTATCAAGTGTCTCTTTTGATTCTGAATTTTCAATCGATTCGTCTAGCACATCGCAAGCAAATACATAAGCATTTAGAAGAATGTATTGAATTCTTAATAATTCAGTTTTAGAAAGTGTTTCATAATGTCTGAAAGAGTCTGCATTCTTTGCCGTAGAATAACTTATTCCTTTATAGTTCTGATCTTCCGTATTTTGAATTGTAATATATCTATCATCATATCCTATCTGAATTCTATTTGATTTCATTAAAAAGACGCTTTGAATTAATTTCATCTTGTTATAGTGTTTTAAATTACTCAATCAATTTCATTTATTTGAAAAGCAAATTTAACAAAATCTAAAATACAATTTCGAATATATACATATAATAAATACAACATTTAAAATATTATATGTCAATTTCAATCAACACGATAAACAAGTTAATCACGGTTTATTCAGGCGTAAAGCTTACAGCCTATGAAACAACAGCAACACGAAAACATACTTACACATTCAAAGTGTATATAAACGATGCATTAGAATATGAATTAAGACCGAAAGCCAATTTAGAGAATAAAGGGGTGTTAGATATTGAATCAATTCTATCAAAAACGGCAAAATCTAAGGTCTTTTACAATAGTTCTAACCTATTCGAGACTAATAACACGGCTTTAATTAAGTATAAAGTAGACATAGAATGTAAAGATTTAAGCGGTTCAACTGTTTCAAGCACTTCAACGGGGGATTTATTCGCCTTAAATGGAGTAAAACAAGTCTTTGAAAGACAGAATATCAATGATTATTTGATGATTTCAACCGTTTCAAAGGGTTCTTTTCTTACAAAATGCGCTGATAAATTGATTGCAACCGACTCCAAATCATATTTAACAGCGATAAACGGAAACTTCGGCTTCGGTTCGAATCCATCTTTCACAGGAATAAGAGTAAAAGCAACAGATTACGACGGACAAACACGCACGACAACCGCAAATTATAGCAATACAAACCCCGAATTAGTTTCAATTGATGTTTCAATAGATAAACTAAACAGCATATCAGGAACTTTTATTACAGAAAATACAAATTTCTACACAGTTGAAGAACTATCAGGTAAGAGCAACCCGATAAAATACACGATAACAAGGGAAAAGAAGATTAAACAAACATTCAATTTTCTATATGTTAATTCGTTGGGTGCGGTTGATAGTTTCGACTTTACGAAGGTTTCAGAAGAAAGCTTAAATATTAAAAGAAGTGTATTCGAAAATCAATCAATACATAAGGCTTACAACACAACAGCAACACAAAAATTTAGGGTTTATTCTGATTTCATAAATGAAGTGCAATCAATCGGTTTAATAGATTTATGGATAACACCGAAAATTATTTTACACGAAGACGACTTATACAACGAAGTAATATTAGGAACAAAAGCAATCAAACCACTAAGAAGAATAAACGAGAAGATGATAAATTATCCTATCGACTTTTCTTATGCTTCGGCATATAAAACACAAAAATATTAATCCATTAAATGAACGAATATAAATTAATCTTAAATGACGAATACACAATAACAGATTTTGAAAATAGTGAAATAGAAATATCTTACGCTTTGAAAGACATAGTAGAATTTGCAACCCGTAAAACATCTTTTTCAAAAACGATTTCTATTCCAATCACACCACAAACAACAGCATTTTTTAAAAGTGCTGATATGATTAATGATATATCTTTTGATACATCTAAGAAAGTAAAAGCCGAATTATTTGAAGATGAAGTTTCAATATTAAGGGGTTCAATGTATTTAGAAAACATCTACCCGAATAATAAATATGAAATCATAGTAGCAAAAGACGACCTAAATATATTTGTTGATATGGCTGAAAAAGACCTATCAGAACTTCATTTTGAAGATAACAGATATTCACACAAGATTACTAAACAACATATCTATGATAATTTCCACAACATAAACACAGGTTCAGGAATCAATTATTTATTCTTACAGAATGATAACGAATACAAATACGGATATTTATTCACTCAGGATTTTACATCTTATTACCCTTCGGTTTGTGCAAAAGAACTATTCGAAAAAATCATATTCGACAACGGTTATACTTACAGCATAAGCGAGAATGTAAGCAAATACTTAGACGAACTTTACTTACCATACAACGGAGGATTAGAGAAATTTACAACAACTTATAATTACTTGAAGTCACACTTTGAACCAAATAGAACAAATTCAAGCTACGTTCAATTTTCGAACGGACTCCATAAAAACCAAATTTACTATTACCTAGAAGATTCTGATTACAACTATCAAGGGAACGGAGCAAAAGAAACAAAGACTTCATTATCTGCGAAAGTATCAGGAATCTATCAATTTGATTTTACAGTAAAAGCAAGACTAGACACCACAGACGCAGACGAAAAAGAAACTATCAAATTCGTTTTAAAGAATGGATTCAATGAGACCGTAGATTTAGGAGAACTAGAAATAGGAAATACAGCCAAATCGGAAACGTTTCAATCTGAACCTATTTTTATTGAATTCAATAATTTAGCGACTGTTTGTGTTGAATGTGATGATAATTCAAAAGTTCAAATTTATCAAAACGATACATCAATAAACGGATATATTCAAAACTACTTATTCGAAGGAAATAAGGAAATCAATATTAATAATGTTTTACCCGTCAATTACAAACAAAAGGATTTCTTCAACGATATCTTAAAGGCTTTTAATTTGCACGTGTATTCTGATTTATTGGAAGACAGAAAATTAATCTTTGAAACTTTCGACGACTTCAACACCGAAGAAATATTAGATTGGTCTGAAAAGTTAGATTCAAATTCAATGAACTTTAAAGACCTGACTTACAAATTACCGAATAAACATACATTCGGCTTTCTTGATTCAACAGACATTTATAATAAGGATTTCAAAACAAGATATGATAAAACATTTTCTACGTTATCAGTTTTAAACAACAACGAATTAGCAGCACAGAAGGAAGATAAGATTACATTAAAATCAAGTTCTACGCCTGTTATTCGAATGAATGACTATGTTTTTATATCAAATGTTTTCGAAAAAGCTGGAAAGACAAGCTTTAAACCGAAGATGTTGTTTGTAAATCAATTCGATTTGACGAATACAAGCTTATCGGAACTATTCACTTCTGACAATAATTACACTGCAAAAGACTACACAAAATTCGTTACAGGAACAGCATATTACAACGGAGATATTGAAAATTCTGAACTTACTTTTTCATTTGATAATTCGAAAACATATTACAACAATGAATACAAAGACACATTTTCGAATAACACCCTTTACAACAAGTTTTATAAAAGCGATGTTGAACCAAAGATAAACGGGAATTTTAAGCTTGTAGAATGTGAATTACTATTAGATAAATATGATATCAACCAATCGAATTTCAAGAAGCTTATTTACATTGAAAATGATGAAATAGGAAGCGCATATTATAGAATCAATGAAATCAAAAACTATAAAAATTCGAACACGCTTTGTAAGGTTGTTTTAGTAAAAATCAACGATGTTGTAATAGCACACGAACCAACAATTAAAGCGGAACAAATTGCATTATCAGATGCTTCAATAGTGGAAGCAGATAAAAATTCTTATTCGGGTGGTTCATCTTCTTCAAGTTCTTCAAATGTGGATTTATCCAAGTATTACGACAAAGCAGAAACAAACACTTTATTGTCTGAATACTACAAAGAAGAAGAAGCGAAGGATTATATTGATGCCATAGCGAACAACACAGTTAAAAAGACGGGCGAAGAATCACAAACAATCGAAGGTAATTTATTAGTAACAGGTAATATACTTGCATTTGCTGACGATGGAACAATAGGAGGTTCAATATTTGATAATCTACCATTAGCAAGCACAACAAGCAAAGGTATAGCACAATTTGACCCTAATAACTTTGATGTGGTTAACGGTGTTGTGTCTGTTAGTAAAGCCGGATTAGATGAAACTGAATTAGCTACTTATTTGACTTCAAATAATTATGCTACTCAAAATTGGGTAACAACTAGGAACTATCTGACATATCAAGACATTTCTAATTATGCTACGCAAGATTGGGTAACAGATAAGAACTATCTAACAACTCATCAAGATATATCAGCATATGCGAAAACCTTAGATGTTTGGACTAAATCAAATATTCCAAATCTTGATAAAATAACAATAGATGAATTCGGGAATTTATTAGTTCCTGGAAATGTTATTTCTTATTCAGATGGTCAATCAGGCGGTTCAATATTTGACAATTTACCTATCACTTCAACCACATCGAAAGGAATTGCACAATTCTCAGATTCATATTTTACAGTTAATAACGGTGTTGTAAGTATTAAAGATGGCGTAGGAGGTGGACTTGATGAAGCTGAATTAGCATCTTATTTGACTACTAATAAATATATCACTGATTCTTATTCAAAAATAAGTAATTGGGATGAAGCGTATAATAATATGTTTAAGCTTGAACGATTCGACGAAAGCGGAAACAAAAACCTAACCCCTAATGTGTTTCTTAGCAAAGAAGATAATATTACTAGTGGCTATTATATAAGTTATGTTAGCGGTGCTAATAGGCTCAAATTGAGGTCAGGTTATGCGGATGATTCAGGAAAGTTAGGAAACATAGCAGCAGCTAATTATGCTAGAATTGATACTCCTAATACATTTGGAAATCAGCAAACAATCAAAACAGGTTCAGATTCTAATTTAGTATTACAAGATGCTTCAGGCGGTGACGGTTGGAATCTAATTGACTTCATAGATGGTAACGGTACTAGACAAGCTAAGATAGGTATATTCGGTTCAAGTGGTTTTCAATACTCAGATGCTAACGGTGATAGATGGAATATTTACCACTCAGGAAACAGTAATAAAAGTGATGTAGATTGGACAACTAGATTTTTAACCTCACACGGATTAGCAACATTAAACCACGGATTAATAGCAGGTTTAGGAGATGTTGAGAAGTTTAGAGTGACTAGTGATGGAACTAAAACAACAGGAAAGCACCTGATATACACCAATAGTTCTATAGTTGATGCGCTACAGATTCGCAAAGGGTCATATAATGCGGGCGGTGTCGGGATATCTTTTTCAGATCAAACTTCTGAAGCGCAAGTTGGTTATTTAAGATTCTATCATTCAGATTCAGATAATTCAGTCGGTTGTGGTTCTGTATTTAAATTCTCATCAACTGAAGCTCATCACGGTGTAGTATTGGAAAATACAGAAGGAACTTCAAACTTCTATGTCGGAACTAAGGGTGTATGGCACGCAGGGAATTCAGGAACAAATGCAATAGATTGGAAAGCGAATAGCGTTGATGTTGTAAATGTTGGATTAAGACACCCAACAAGCTATGAAAATAGATTTTGGTTTGGTTATACTAGTGATAACCATAAAGGACTTTGGGGTGCAACTATAAAATCAACTCACGCTTCATACACAAATGCAGCTCAATTAGTTTTAGATATTAACAGCAAAAGCATCTATTCTGACTCAGACATTTATACAAAAGGTGCTATTACAGCAGAGAATAGATTAAAAGTTCAAAGTGGTAGTTATAAAGGCGATGGAGGTTTTGATAATGTCGGTCTAATACTAGATAACACCCACGCAACAACAGGAGAATCAGCAGTATCATATAAAAACGCAGGAACAAGCGGAACAGGTTCAAATTATTGGATTCACGGACTAAATCAATCGAATTTATTTAAGTGGGCATACGGAACATCTTTTACAGATGGTAATGCAAAATTAGTATTAGACACATCAGGAAATTTAACAGCTACGGGAAACGTTCAATCTTATTCAGACGAAAGAATAAAAGATAATATCAAGCCAATAGAGAACGCAACAGAATTAATTAAGCAGTTCGACGGGGTTAGATATACTAGAAAAGATTTAGAGGATAAGAAAAGAATTCATATCGGATTTAGAGCGCAAGACGTTGAAAGGGTTTTACCTGAATTGATAGAAACGCAAAATGATGAAATGAAAACCAAAACGATGAATTACGCACAATACACAGCCGTTTTGCATCAAGGTTTAAACGAAACAAATAATAGAGTTGATGAGCTTGAAAAGCAGAATAAGGAGCTTCTAAGAAAGATAGAAGTATTAGAAAAAAGAATTAATTTATAAATGTCAAAAATTGGAGAAACAAACGTAGATATAGCAGAAGTAAAAGCGGTTCTAGGTCATAATAGTAATGACTTAGGAACGCTTTGCAAGTCACCTAACATTAATATGTTTTCAAAAAAGAAGCCAATTAATAATAGAAGAGGTGATATTAATTCAACAGATTGGTATGTTGGAACAACAGGAGATTACGGTTTATCAATTCCGTCTTTCTCAACATCAAATAATACAAATTGGACGCATAAAAAACCTGTGGGCGGTGAAACTTCGCCCTATTGTTTAGGAGATTTTAGAGGGTATGACTCAACAGCAAGACCAGTAATAGGAATTCCAGAAGACAATATTCCCCCGACCTTAAATGTAATAAATAGTGGAAGTCTAGCATTTCTATTTGATATGAATTTTGATGCATCGGGTATTACTCCAACTGAATTAGGTTACGGAGCTTATTATTTAGGGGTTAGAGTAGTAGGAAAAAACGGGGTTTCAAAAGAATTTACAACAGCTTCACAAATACAAAACCAAACTGATTTCCTCGTAGTTGATTTTTCTAAATCTCCCTTTAATAATACAAATTGGGTAGGACAAACAGTAACATTTCAGCCGTTTATTTGTAGTGGAAAACAATCAGATCAAGACGGAAATGCAATAGCGTTAGGAGATAAACGAGGTTTGCCGTTTGGAACATTTAACGGAATTAAATATGTAAATCAATTCAGTGTTAAGATTGAAAAGAAATCAACATTTCACGCAAATATTACACTTATTAATGATGATAACGGTTCTAGTGGTTGGAAAACTCCCGAATCTACTGAAAATGTGAATTTCTCAACGGGTAATTTTAGTAATGCTTTAATTTCGAAAGGAAGTCTAGCATTTAAATTTAAAGCGGTTGGAAATGCTGAAATCAGCAATCTAGATGTTACTATATCTACTTATTTCAACACAACATTTAGTGCAAATGCTATGAATAGTCTTTATAAAGATGGTGTTAAAGTTACATCAGTAAGAGCAACACCCGCAGGAAATGAATATATGATATATATTATGAATTGTTTGAATGACAACGGTGGTCACGCTGAAATGGTAAATAATAAAGCTTCCGAAATATTTGTTTCGTTAAAACAATCGGGTATGATAGCAGGTTCAACGATGTTTGTAGCTGCGACTTCTACCTATGTTTCAGGTGCAGAAGGTGGTGGAATGGGTGAACTATAACTGAATCCAAACACAACCAACAATTAAAATAATAATAAAGGAAGTGACAACTATAATTTCAAAGTTGTCATTTTCTCCTAATTCGGGGTAGAATAATCTAAGGAAATCAACTAAATGTCTTTTCATATGTTAAAGATATTGATTTTATATAAAAAGAATGAATGAATAAATGATTAAAAACAGTATCAATGCACTATTCTTCGGAAGTGGTAGTATTGCGTTTCTAAGTAAAATATGGACTTCGATTGTAATTTTTGCGAACACATATTTTATTACACTATCTTTTATTGTGTTTTCGATTACTACTATTTACAAGTTTACACAGTTTCTAAGAAAAGGAAAACACAAAAACTTAATAGTATATAGATTAATAAAAAAAGCCTTTAAAAAGGCTAATAATTATCTAAAACACTAAGATATTTTTGATGATATTTTTTATACTTATCGAAGTAAAAAAATAGATTGTGATTGTTCGCAATGTCTAAATTTAATAACTCTTTGTTGTTCATCAGGACATATTTATAATAGAATATAGACATTGCTTCCATCATATCTGCACGTTCAACATCTACTTCACAGATTTCAATAACTTCGGGGCGAATCTTACGCTTCTTCAACTTCTTTAACCAAACGTTTTTAGGGTTTTCATAAATAGTTTCGCTTAAATGCTGTGATAACCTTTGTTCTTTGGTTCGTATGGTCTGCCCTATATAACGGATTTTCTTTCGTGTTAATTTCCCGTGATGAATATAAGGATGAACAATTCCGTATATAACTGCTTTCATAATAGAATAGTATTAAATCTTATAACAAATATAAGCTTAAACTATAATATTATGCAAACCAGAAAATAAAAAAAAAACAATTTTAAAATTAATGAAATGGATAGACAAATTAGGCAATCTTTTAGGGGGTGATTTACTCACAAAAGCAAAAGATATAATAGATGAATGCTTTACTTCTGAGGAAGAAAAAAACAACTTCGTTTTAGAATTAGAAAAACAAAAATTAGAGGGGAAAACAATAGATTTAGAATATATTTCATTACAAATTGAAGATGTAAAATCAGCAAGGGAAGCAAATGTAAAAATTCAACAATCTGAAAATGCTTCTTGGTTAGCTAAAAACACACCTTATATTATTGATATATCACTAAATATTATCTTTTGCGCAAGTATTGTATTCGCTTTTATCACAGAAGATAAAGAATTAATATTATTCTGTTTGGGTATGCTTACTGCACGATTCGGTGACGTTGTAGGATTTCATAGAGGAAGTTCAAGCAAAGTAAAGAGGTGAAAAAGCAAAGAAAGAACCGTTCTACTCCTATCTATTATCCTTATAATATTATCTAAGTAGGAACTTTTTTCGTGTCAAAAATCCAACGAAAGAAAAAACAAATTCTATCATATATTTATTCTTATAATATTATCTAAGTAGGAACTTTTTTCGTGTCAAAAAATATTAAGATAGTATTGGATAGAACAAGAAAACAACACTTTTCAAATGTCAAATAAATCAAATTTGGCAAAATTCCACTATAAAATATTTATATATAATTATGTAATTAAGTCTTAATATTTTAAACTTTTATTACAAAATCTACTATAAACTTTATAATACAATTTTAGAAATAATTGCTTAGTGTCATTCGCTATTATTTCGACCCGAAAGAGGAGAAGCGATTAATTACCGCTTTTTCTTTTACAAAAGAAATGACACGAAAAAACACGACAACGTGAAGAATGACACTTATAAAGAAGTTCAACAAAGAAACCAACCAAAAAGAATTATTTGATGATGTATTGAAAAAATGGTATAACCCAATAACAGAAAATTGGGTTCAAAGATTAAGAAAACCAAGAAATACAAAAGGAGAAGCCAAAGGAAAAGCACTAACAAAGATTGAACAAGACAATTACACAATCTACAAGTTTGCAAATATTATCTTTTCAACTGACAAAATCGAAGATGAAAGAATTTCGATATTCATTACAAA
This sequence comes from Ancylomarina subtilis, assembly GCF_004217115.1. Taxonomy (NCBI): domain Bacteria; kingdom Pseudomonadati; phylum Bacteroidota; class Bacteroidia; order Marinilabiliales; family Marinifilaceae; genus Ancylomarina; species Ancylomarina subtilis. The sequence goes on from NZ_SHKN01000001.1 coordinate 1,517,730, forward strand.
ACTTATTAGAAAATACTATTCAAAAGTAAGAATGGATGAAAACGAATTTATCGATTTTGACATACAAGAAAATGAAATAGAGGAACAAAAAAAGCTGATTAAAAAGCAATCATTTGTTCATATCAAATCAGAAGAATTAAAAGCATTATTAGGAAGCAACTATAATACAACCTTAGATTTATTAACACAAAAAGGATATGTCGAAAGAAAGAAAACTTCATTTATTATCAAGAATGGTTTTAAGGTTTCTACAATGATTTATAAACCTTCTAAGGCTTTATTATCGAATCGATATACAATGAAACCAGTAATTTATTCAAAGGTTTACAAGACCGTTAAAACAAGTTTTGAAAACAAATGCAAGGAGTTTGAAGGAACATATTTAGAAAACTTCAAATCAAGTATTTCTTTTAAATTCAATATCGATTTAAAGTCATATAATGAAATAATTGAACAGAATTATAATAGATATTTCAAAGAAAAATTAGAAGAAATTGAACAAAAACAGGCTGAAAATTTAGCAAAATTTGAAAAAACATATAAAAACAATCTGAAATATAAAAAATCAGGTAAGGAAACAAAGTCTTTCGCTAAATATCAAAAGTTTTCAGATAGATATTTTGCTTTGCTTGAAGCAAAACCGCTTACAATTGAAGAGTTAAAAGAAGAATATTTACAATACTATTTTGCAATGAAAAGTTGGGATATGTCAAACTACTATGACAAAATTGACTTTTTCAAAGTAGATGAATTTTCGGGTAGATTACACAGCATTTTCACTAATATTCCTTCAATATTCATAGATTATAAATGGAGCAATCAAACCGATATTACATCTTGTCAAATGTCATATTTAGCACAACTATGTTATAACGAAATAGGAACTAACGATTACACAACCAAATTCAACGAATTAGACGACATATATAATCACTACAAAGGCGACAAATCAAGAACTTTATTCAAAACAAATATGTTGGCTTCTGTATTTGGTCAAACCAACGGCAAAAACCACCAACTATTTTGCACGACGTTTCCGCAAGCAGGCGAATTTATCACAGAATACAAGCAGAATTACAGCTATACAAATAGAAAAGGTAAGAAGCTTGATAAGGTGTTTAGTTCTTTATGCTGCGAATTACAACAAAACGAATTAGAAACGTTTCAGAAGCTTTGGAGCTTCCTTTATTCTCAGAATATACCCTTTGTTTCAAAACACGATTCAGTTGTTTTAAAGAGTCAAAAGCATTTGAATATTGCGGTTGAAAAACTGAATGAACTTTTATCAGAAGATTTGAAGAACGTGAATTACAAATTACATTAAAAAATAAAAGAATGACACTATAATGAATAATATAAATGAACACACACAACATCTTTATATGATGTATGATAATGTTAATAAACTAACAAAGATAGGTATAGCAAAACGACCAGAAATAAGATTAAAACAGATTCAAAATGCATTAGGATTAACAGGAATAAAATTAATAGATGTTGTTTATGGTAAATCCAATAAAGAAAAAGAATTACATAAAATGTTTAGTGAATATAGAGTTGATAAACATCCTATGTCATTAGTTGATGATTATAACGGACAAGGAGGACACACAGAATGGTTTAAATTAGATAAGAAAACACGTAATAAATTAAAAAAAATCTACAAAGACTTATCAGAAGATAATAAATCATTCGAAGAAACATATAAATTCTATTTAAAAAGAGACATACTTATTGAAAAAGAATACAAGATGCATATGAAAGGAATTAAAACCAATAAATATATTTCTAAGGTATTATACGAAATGTCTGAAAGAGATTGTGAAAAAGCTCTAAGTGTTCCAAAAGATAAAAGAGATAAAGAACAAAATTCCTGTATAAAATTCAACAACTCTATGTTTTATTCTATGAAAGAAACTATAAAAAAACCTGAAAACATTTATTACACAAACATTATAGATGATAAATACTTTATTAAATATAAACAGTTTAATTACAATAATGAAGACATAAGAATATGTCAAAAATTATTTATCGTCAATAAAGAACCAATTGATTTACACGAAGTAATTCATCATATCTATTGCAATAATGGAAAAATAGATAGTTTGTTTGATAATCTTATGGATACTGAAAGTCAAAATATCAATTTAGATACACACTCAAAAATGTTAGATGTTGTAAAAGAAGAATTAAAATATTATTTGATTAATAAAGGATATGATAACAATAAATTAATTAATTTCATAATAGAAAATACGAAACCAAGAAACGTTTATTCAGAAGCAGAAATAAGTGAATCTTTTGGATTATTCCAAAACTAATACAGATATTTCAAGAACGTAAATAATAAAACATTCAAAAAACATAAACTTTTTTGAACTTTCATCATATAAATAGTGTCTTAAAGCAATTTACAATTTAATGTTCATATTTATGAATTTTATTTTTAAGAGTGTATCAAATCGATACACTCTTTTTTTATGAAAAAATGTCAAAAAATGGAATAATTTGAACAGGTGATTTTAATATATAATTCTAAACAAATGATTTAGAATGAAAATTAAATTCACAAATGAAGAACTAAAAGAAAAGATTGAAAATGATGAAATAAGACAATATAGAAACTCAGTATATTATTTTTCAAGGGATGCATTGTCATACAACATCAAAACGGGTTTAATGATGAAACCAAGCATAAACGGCGGCGGTTATTTAAAATTAGACTTATGGATTGACAAAATAAGAAAACAAGAATATTTGCATCGAATAGTCGCTGAAATATACTTAGGAGAATGCCCCGAAGGTTATTTAGTGAATCATATTGATTTTGATAGAACGAATGATAATATTGAAAATTTGGAATATGTTTCAGCCGAAGAAAATACAATTCACTCAATTGAACGAATCGTTGAAAAACGAAGAAAAATCACGAACGAACAAATATTAGAATTCAAAGAGTATTTGAGGGAAAATCCAAAAAAAATAAATTATAAATATTTTATGGAAAAATTTAATGTTTGCCGAAGAACCCTTTACAACATCAAAACGGGAAGAACTTGGAAACACATTTATTAAAAATGGAATATTTTGGACAGGTGATTTTTATATATACTATTATAAGAAACACTAAAAAAACAATAATAATTAAAATATGAAACTAAACAAAGAAGAAATGAAAACGTTTCTTGAATTATCAGATATGGAATTAAGACACGCAAAAGGCGTAATGATATTTCCACAATCAGACGGAACATATGTTTTGTGTGATAAGAAAATGAAAGCAATAGAAATCGGAGTTTATCACGAACTACTAACCATTTTAAGAAAGGCAAAAGCTAAAAATATATTTCAAAACATAGCTGAAAGCAACGACGATTTAGAAGCAACATTTGTATTCTATTAAAAACAAAAATATAATAATTAAGATATGAAAACACCAAATTACAACGCTAACCAAAGAGACACATTAAACAAGATTTTCGACAAAGGAGCAAAACACGACTTTACAACTATGGATAAAGAAATAATTGATATTTTATTAGAACAATTAATTACGAATATATCAATTATTCAAGGTGTTAAACGATACAAGACAATAGAAGATAGATATACAATAGACGAAATCAACGACTATTTATTACAGATGAAAATTAACGAATCAAGAAACTCATAATTATATTTTCTCACCCTTTCAACCTACTAAACAGCCATAAAATTTTAATTGGTTGAAAGGGTGTTTTTTCAAAATATAATTACAAAAAAAATAATAAATAAAATATGAAACCAAATACATTTTCAACAGTAGCAGACATTTACAACTTAGTTGAATCATATACAGAACAAATAAATGAATCTAAAAAGAAAACAGAAGCTTTAAAAGATGAATTAAACGATAAATTATTAAATCACACTAACAAATTAAACGGTTGCACGTTCTCTCTTAATATGTCTTTATTATTAGACGATATTTCAAAGAATAAGAATATTGATAATAATAATAGACAATCTTTAATTTCACTTTCATATCAAGCAATTCACAAATTTAAATCAGAAATGGTGAATACTGTTCGAAAAATCAAACATTCATTCTTTGATATTACCGAAGAAGACAAAGCCGAATTAGAGCGACAAAAAAATAATAATTAAGAAATGGAAATATTTATAATAATATATGTATGGACTATAATCTCGTTTTTTGTGGGATTTAACCGAGGTGAAAAGAACCAAGAAAGAAAGCAGATTCAACAAACTGAAACAGTTATTAACGGAATAACATTCAAAGGAGTAAGTAAAGAAAATCTTCCTTTGATAACCTTTATTTATGAAGATGAACAGGAAGTTAATGTAAAGAATGAAAACAAGATTCACGCAATTGCACCGACTTTTGGCGAAATCGCAAAAGAACAAAAAACAACTATTAAATAAATGAAAGATGTAAAAAGATTTATTAGTTGGATATGTGAATATGAATTTATGTGGGCTGAAATACATCAAGGTAATAATGGTTTTGAAGTAAGTATTTATAATGAATGTTACAGCGAATCTTCTAATTACCCTATAAATCCTAATGATAAGGATGTATGGATTAAACTACAAGAAGATATTAATAATGGCTATAATGATGATGATGAAATTGAAATGTTGAATGATTATAAAAATCATATTCGCAAACTAATATTAGACGTAGTTTTCAAATAAGCGATTCTAAGCAACGTTAAAATTTCAAATGATGGATTATATAAAAACACAAAAAAGCCTTATCAGATTTAATCTAATAAGGCTTTTAAGCTTTCATTTTCTTGGATTGAAAACGCATCATTTCGTTATAAATTTAAACATTTCCCGAATTTCTCTTTAACAACTTCATAAAGATCATTTTCAATTATTATATATTGTAATTGGTCATAGTAGCCTATGTCATATTCGTCTTTTTTAATTTCTTCAAATGTCATAGGAAATTTAGTATCTTTATTAAAAATATTTAAAGCTTCTTCTAAATGATCGTCAGATACTTGAACAACTTTTCTATTAACTTCGTAAAATGATAGTTTCATATTCTGTTTTTTAATTAAGCACAAAAATAACATAAAAATTAATTATTCCCTTTCTAACCCTACGCAGCTATTTTTAATTCGTTGTTCTTGGAAAGAATTTCAATTTGTTCATTATTGAAAGTTCTATTACTTGACATTGTGTTTTCCCACGCTCCAACGATATAATATTTACTTTCTTCTTCTACTTCTTCTTCGATTTCAAATCCTTTAAAGTCGGTGAAATCAACAAGAAACCCTTTCACAACAGAACGAATATCATTGAAATCTGAATAGACATATTCGAATATTTCGCTTCGTTTCTTGTTTTGCTCCCAATCCATAAAATCACAACAAATTAATATTTCGTCTTCAAGGTCATCAATAGAAATAGACATTTCATTATCTAAGACATTTGCAACTACAAAACCTTTACTTTCTATTGTTTGTTCAACATCTAAACATAACACACCCCCGAAAGCACCTAACAAGGCTTTTACAACTCTTATTTCAATTTCTGTTCTCATCTACTTTTATTTTTTAGTTATTATTTACGCAGCTATTTTATAATCTTTCAATAATTCAATTCGAATTTCTTTTTGAATATCTGAAAATGATTCTTCGTCTTCGTCCTTATCTTCGTCTTTGTCCTTTTCCATTTCAATGCTTGTTTCGATAAGATTGTGGTCATTGTAATAAACAAAATCAAAAATTTCTTCTACTGTATCGTTGATATTTGAATAAATATCTATCACACAATCATATCTAAATTCTTCTTCACCGTTCCATTCTTCATTAATAACCGTAGTTAATTTTAGTTCAAAGTCGGGGAGAATTTCAATTTCAAAAGTAAGCACCCAATCAAATCGAAAATTGAAAACTAACTTTTTTCCGTTCTTCGATTCACTTTCAAATTCAAATAATGAATCTTCATATAATTCAATCGCTTGAACTAACTCAGCGTTTTGCAATTTGGTCTTATCTATTGTTGTATTTTCAACAATTTCTTCTTTCATATCTTCTTTTTTAGCTGGTTTAAAATCTACTTTAATAATCTTTGCTTCTTCTACTACTTCAACAACTTCATAGGCTTCTAAACGCTCTATAAATGACTTCAAATCGTTCCATTTGCTAACGATCTTTTTTCCATCTATCTCAGTTGAAAAGACTGAAATATCGTGTTTGATACTAAGCTTTTGACACACTTTCAAATCTTTATAGTCGAATTCAAATGTAATTGAATGCTTATCACTTGAAATCTGCTTTTTATTCTTCAAAACAGGCAATAGAATAAATTCAGTCTGTTTAATATTCAATTGAACGTATCTATTGATTCTATCAAATTCATTCTTATGCAACTTAGTAGCCATAAAATTTTTATGGTTGTTGTCTAAATAAGTTATAATTGTGTTATTATTTCGCATATTTTTTAAGTTTTAGTTTAACATAATAGTAAAATTTCAGGCATAAAAAATACTGGCATATTCAAAAGACTACTTTTAGCCTAATATAAACCAGTATTAGCACAATTAGGAAACTATCCTAAGTTTTAATACTTCATCAACCATTGAACCTGATCAGGGTGCAATGAGTAATAAAACCGATACGTCTAGCGGTTCTAATACATTACAAATATAAGACGAAAAATCGAGATTTCCAAAATTTCTTTCTTATAATTTGTTTTTCACATTCACTTAACAGGGCGTAATATTTGAACAATACGCTTCTTTGAGCAAATGCTTTGCAAAGTTAATATAATTAATTTAAAGAACAAACTTATTCGGATATTTTTTCTAAACAAAATCATACGACATTAACAACACATAATATTATAAACCTATTTGAATTCGTATTTCTGTTTATTAATATAGATTAATATAAAAGGACTTCATTTAAGACTATTTTAAGCCGTTTTAACGATTTCATACCCTTTGTTTCCGCTACTTTAATAAGGGGCAAGATTCGACCCACCTTAAAACGGCTTAAAATCGTTTCCACTATTCAAACCACCTGAAACGAAAAAAGACCCCTTATATAAGGAGTCTTTTAAAAATATGGTTTAGTTGTATGCTTTTACTTCATCGAATCAAATTGTTTTTGCTTTTCGATTAATTCAGCGTCTATCTTTTCTTTATCTTTCTTTAACTTGGCTAAATCAGCTTCAATAGTTTCTTTCAATACTTTTGCTTCCCTTTCAACTTTTGCAACTTTCTCGAATTCCAACACCTTAATAATATTGTCGATTTCCGAAGAATCAATATCAATCAATAATGACTTCAAAACCTTATAGGAATTTTCATCTTCAATTTTCAATTCTTCATTCGGGGAAGTTCCGAAGATTACCGAAGTAATTGAATTTTTATCTTCTGCTTTTACCAAGCCATTAACCAAAGAAATTAATTCTTCTGAACTGAACTTATCAAAGAAGTTTTTGATTCTCGTTCCGATTTGTGTTGAAGATGGTGTATCAATCACACCAAATTTAATTAGCTCACTTGCTACCGTTGGCGTAATACTTTTATTCGATTTGATTAATTCGGATAAGTTTTCTTTTGCGCTTACTAATTCAGCCGAAGCAACGTAAATTTTCTTTTCTCTTTTCTTGGTTTCCTTTTTTGATTCTTTGTTTGTTTCAGTCATTGTAATATATTTTTAAAGTTCGTTTGATAGTGTTTTTTATAGACTACAAATATAAAACAATACAATCGTATTATGCAAAATGACATTCGAATAGACCCCACCGACCAATTAAAATAAAAAAAAATAGGAAGCATTTTTAATATGCTTCCTAATTTGCTTCCTAATTTATATTTTTATTTAGTGCTTTGCCTTGTTTTATTGGAGTTTCAGAGCTTCAATAATGGCACTGATAACAAAACATAGCCATAATTTAAAATTTTATCGTGTTATTATTTGAGTTCTTAATTTACAAAATCAAATGGAGGCTGTCTAATTATTTCGCCAACAGCCTAACTCCCTTTCGACACTACAAATATGAGCCAATCTCTCAGCAAAAAGTGTAACGAATGTTACAAACACAAAAGCTTTTAAGAGTTTTTCATCTTTTAATCTCTTTACCGAACTAAAACCAATCGATTTTCTCAAAAAAATAATCAAAAGTCAAGAGGCAGCTATTGTCTCCATCTTTTCCCCAACTCAATTATTTCATTAACTTTGGTATAATCATATAAATCCATAAGATAACCGCCAGAAGGTACAATCAAATTTTAATTGTAAGCTCATGTTAAAAAAAGCATTGCTACTATTTGCAGTTGCACTCATCTCGCTTTCATCCTTTGCTAAGGGGAAAAAAGATATTACTGTTGTATTCTATAATGTAGAAAACCTTTTCGATACCATTAATAATCCTGATAAAAGGGATAATGACTTTACCCCTATGGGAAAACTACAATGGGATACCAAGCGTTATAACGACAAAATTTCCAAACTCAGTTACGTTTTAAGCTCAATCGATAAGGAAGAACTACCTGCTCTTGTTGGGCTTTGTGAGATTGAAAATAGAGACGTACTTGAAGATCTTATCGATCAAGAGAAATTAAAAAAAGGCAAATACAGAATTGCCCACAGCGAAAGTCCTGACAAAAGAGGGATTGATTGTGCGCTGATCTACCAAAAAAGCCGATTCAGATACATTAAACAGGAAAGCATAAATATTGAATTCCCCTGGGAAAAAGAATACAAAACCAGGGATATCCTTTATGTACAAGGTTTAGTTGGCAGAAAAGACACCTTAAATATCTTTGTGAATCATTGGCCTTCTCGTCGTGGCGGACAGGAAAAATCTGAAAAAAACCGAGTATTTGTAGCCAAACAATTAAGGAAAGCAGTGGATAAAATACAAGCAAAAAATCCTTTTGCCAAAATCATTATCATGGGTGATTTCAACGATGAACCAACGGATAAAGCTGTAGCAGAAACTCTAAAAGCCGGCAACAATAGAGACTCTGATAATCCCATGGAATTATTCAACCTGATGTATGATATGAAGGTCAATGGAGAAGGAACTTATAACTTCAGAGGTTCATGGAATATGCTTGACAATTTAATCGTCTCTAATTCTTTGTTAAATGGCTCAAGAGGATATCAAACCCTACACAATGCCGGTCGAATCTATCGCGACAAATGGATCTGCTTTAAAAATAAAAAAGGGATTCTAACGCCCAATAAGACCTATGGAGGGACAAAATATTATGGCGGTTTTAGCGATCATTTCCCTGTTTATTTCAAACTGAAACGCTAAACAAGATCAACAACACTTTGTTTCAAAAAAATTACCTTAAGGATTAGAGCATATGCATTTCATGTATATGCTCTCTTTTTATTAGTTTTACAACAACAAACAAAGTAAACATTGGCACATGGATTTTAAACTCGTATCTAAATTTCAACCCACTGGTGATCAACCCGAGGCTATCAAACAACTTACTGAAGGGTTGAATGATGGTCACCCCTTTCAAACCCTTTTGGGTGTAACGGGTTCGGGGAAAACCTTTACCATTGCCAATGTCATCAAAGAAGTTCAGCGACCTACATTGGTTTTAAGTCACAACAAGACTCTGGCTGCTCAGCTATACGGTGAGTTTAAAAACTTTTTCCCGGACAATGCCGTTGAGTATTTTGTCAGCTACTACGATTACTACCAGCCGGAAGCCTATCTGCCCACTACCGATACCTATATTGAAAAAGATCTGGCCATAAACGATGAGATTGAGAAACTAAGATTAAGTGCCACTTCTGCCCTGCTTTCCGGCCGTAAAGATGTGATTGTTGTTTCCTCTGTTTCCTGTATTTACGGTATTGGTAATCCTGAGGATTTTCACGCCAATGTTTTGGAATTGAAACAAGGCCAACGTGTCTCTCGAAATAAACTGTTACTCTCGTTTGTAGATGCCCTTTATTCAAGAAACGAAGTTGAATTTGAACGAGGTCATTTCAGAGTTAAAGGCGATACCATCGATATTTTCCCCGCTTATGCCGATTTTGCTTATCGCATTATTTTTTGGGACGATGAGATTGATGAGATCTATTCTTTTGATCCTATCAATGGACAAAAAATAGAGCGCTACGATAGAATTACAATTTATCCTGCCAATATTTTTGTTACGAGTAAAGATAAGGTCCAGAATGCCATAAAAATGATTCAGGATGATATGGTGGCTCATGTTGAATACATGAAAAGTATTGGCAAGCATCTGGAAGCCAAACGTGTTGAAGACAAAGTTAATTTCGATTTAGAGATGATTCGTGAATTGGGTTATTGTTCTGGTATTGAGAACTATTCCCGATATTTCGATGGCAGGGCACAAGGTTCACGTCCTTTCTGCCTGATAGACTATTTTCCCGATGATATTTTGATGGTTGTGGATGAAAGTCATGTCACACTTTCACAGGTGAAAGCCATGTATGGAGGCGACCATTCGCGTAAAGTCAATCTGGTAGATTACGGGTTCCGTTTGCCATCAGCACTCGACAATCGTCCTTTAAAATTCGAGGAATTTGAAGCCTTAAGTTCACAAACAATATATGTCAGTGCAACACCATCAGATTACGAATTGGAAAAGTCCGAAGGTGTAGTCGTGGAACAGGTCATTCGTCCGACAGGTTTACTTGATCCGCAAATTGACGTCCGTCCAAGTTTGAATCAAATTGATGATTTGGTTGCCGAAATTCACAAACGAAGCGAAATTGACGAACGCGTTTTAGTCACAACACTAACGAAACGTATGGCCGAAGAACTTTCGCAATACTTTGCTGATTTAAATATTCGTTGTCGCTATATCCACTCTGATGTTGACACGCTTGACCGGGTTAAAATTATGGAAGATCTCCGATTGGGATTATTTGATGTTTTGATTGGCGTCAACCTGCTACGTGAAGGACTCGACTTACCCGAAGTTTCACTCGTTGCCATTTTAGATGCAGATAAGGAAGGCTTCTTACGCTCTACAAGAGCATTAATTCAGACTGCCGGTCGTGCAGCTCGTAATGTCAATGGCTTGGTTATTATGTATGCCGATAAAATAACCAAATCGATGCAGGAAACCATTGACTCAACAAACTACAGGAGAGAGAAACAATTGGCCTATAATGCCAAACACCACATTACACCGACTCAAATTATCAAGGATAAAACCAGCATCATGCAAAATGATGGTGTAGATCCCAAGGCATATTGTGGTCCTGAAACCATTGAGATTGCGGCAGATCCAGTTGTTCAATATATGAGTAAGGAAAGTCTTGAGAAATCGATTGCCCAAACGAAAAAATCCATGCAAAAGGCAGCCAAAGAACTCGATTTCCTTCAGGCAGCCCAATATAGAGATGAAATGTACAAACTTGAAAAACTTCTGAAAGAGAAAAAATAATTTTATTCTCAAAATCAATATATAGCAAAGAGGCTATTGAAAATTAATTCAATAGCCTCAATCTATTTTTTCACAGTTCTAAACGATTAACCCAAGTAGGTCTTAAGCAGTTTAGATCTTGAAGTATGTCTTAAACGTCGAATCGCTTTCTCTTTAATCTGACGAACACGTTCACGTGTTAAACCAAATTTCTCACCGATCTCTTCAAGAGTCATTTCCTGAATTCCAATACCGAAAAATAACTTGATAATATCACTTTCTCTTTCTGTTAGAGTAGCCAGGGCACGATCGATCTCTCTTGTCAGCGATTCGTTCAATAAACTACGGTCAGCGATTGGTGAGTCATCATTAATCAGTACATCAAGTAAAGAATTATCTTCTCCGTCAACAAAAGGTGCATCTACTGAAATATGACGTCCTGATACACGAAGGGTATCAGCAACTTTATCAGCAGGTAATTCAAGAGTATCAGCCAACTCCTCAGGAGATGGTTTTCTCTCGTGCTCTTGTTCAAATTTAGAAAAAGCTTTGTTGATCTTATTCAAAGATCCAACTTGGTTCAATGGCAAACGAACAATACGAGACTGCTCAGCCAAAGCCTGCAAAATCGATTGACGAATCCACCATACCGCATAAGAAATGAATTTAAAACCACGAGTCTCGTCAAATTTCTCAGCTGCCTTAATCAAACCTAAATTACCTTCATTAATCAAGTCAGGTAGACTTAAACCTTGATTTTGGTATTGTTTAGCTACAGAAACAACAAAACGTAAATTAGCTCTTGTTAACTTCTCCAAGGCTCTTTGATCACCTTTTTTGATCCGCTGTGCCAATTCAACTTCTTCCTCTACAGTAATAAGATCTTCTTTACCAATCTCTTGCAAATACTTATCAAGAGAAGCACTCTCACGATTGGTAATTGATTTTGTTATCTTTAATTGTCTCATAGTCCCTTTTTCAACTCGAAATATTGCGCAAAATTAGCCTTTTAAAAACTTAAAGCCAAAATTGATTCACATTTTATTCTAGTTATTTATAATTTGTGATTTCGAGTCTGTTAATCTTGCACCAAAGAAAAAGCATAATACTTATGCATTCCATTGGGATAAATACCCGAAATAAATACCCCCTCGTCTTCTATCTCACTTAAAGCCTTACGAATATCATTTTCGCTGGAAATAGGCTTATCATTTATACTAATAATTATATACCCTTTCTTTATTCCTGCATTTTTCAATTTTCCATCAACTAATTTGCTCACCTGCATTCCATATGGAATTCTCAGGGAATACATGTCTTTTTTTGATATCTTTTGAAATTCTGCGCCCAATAAATCGATCTGACTATCCTTAATCAGTTGGGTACCACCAATCATATTACGTAAAGTTAAGTCAAAATGTTTCTTTTTCCCCTTTCTTTTTACTAAAATATTTATTTTATCACCAGGAGCATATTGACTAATTTGTTCCTGTAATTGTGAACTTGTATTTGTTTTCTTATTATCTATTTCGATGATTACATCACCCGAACGAATACCGGCTTCATCAGCGGCACCGTCAGCATTCACGCCATCAATATACACACCTGCGACCTCATCAAGTTTTAATTTCCCGGCTAAATCCGCATCTACACTTCTGATACTAACACCCAAGAATGCCCGTTGAACTTCACCATATTTTTTCAAATCAGCAATAACTTTTTTAAAAATACTTTCAGGGATAGCAAATGAATAGCCGGAATAGGAACCGGTTCTCGACTCAATAGCTGTATTGATCCCAACGAGTTGTCCTTTAGCATTGACCAATGCTCCCCCACTATTTCCGGGGTTTACTGCCGCATCTGTCTGCAGAAATGATTCAATGCTCATACGTCCCCCCATAATACCAATATTTCTCGATTTGGCGCTGATAATTCCAGCTGTAACGGTTGAGGTTAAATTAAAGGGATTACCTACTGCTAATACCCATTCGCCTAGTTTCAATGCTTCAGAATCACCAATATCCATTTTAGGAAAGCCCTCTCCCTTTATTTTTAATAAGGCGATATCAGTCGATGCATCCTGCCCGATTAATTTGGCTTTGAATACCCGTTTATCATGTAAAACAACCTCTATACGATCTGATTGCCTGACCACATGATTATTGGTAACAATATAACCATCATCCGAAATAATAACACCCGAACCTGCCCCCATTGTCGGTTGAGAGTGATAAGAGCGTCCATTGCCAAAAAAGAAATCATAGATAGAACCCGAAGACTTTCCCGCATATAAGGTTTTCACGTGAACGACTGATTTTACCGAGGTCTCAGCTGCATAAGACAAATCAACCAAGTGGGAATCGAAATTCCTTGTAGTCGTGAGTTGCTGTCCTGGAGAAGATACCGACTCACTTTCAGGACTTCCTTTATCCAGATAAATAAAAATTGAAACAGCAATTAAACCTCCCAGAACTGCTGTTAATAGTCTTCCAAAAAACACTTTAGAATTCATAATCAAAAGTTCATATTTATTTTTAATTCCCCGATTTTAGATCATATTTGAATCAGGATTACTATTTTTGACTTTAATTTAATACTATAACCTCATTTTTGTTCAGGTTATTATTATTCGTTAACAATTATTAACATATTAATAAAATGCAAATCTGCTTTTCAAAATACCAAGGAACTGGTAATGACTTCATTCTGATTGACAACAGAGACAGATCTTTTCCATCTGAAAATATTTCACTCGTAGAAAAGATGTGCGACAGACGTTTTGGAATTGGTTGTGATGGCTTAATGCTACTCGAAAACGAAGAGGGATTTGATTTTAAAATGAGATATTTCAACTCTGATGGCAGAGAAGGAAGTATGTGCGGAAACGGTGGGCGTTGCATTGTTGCATTTGCCTGGAAACTGGGTATCATAAAAGACAAGGTTCACTTTATAGCTGTTGACGGTGAACATTTTGCTGATGTCAGCCACGACGATAAACAACTGATTGTGAAATTACAAATGCAAGATGTGCTTGAGATTGAAAATGGCGATGATTTTTATTTCTTAAATACTGGCTCTCCGCATTACACTAAATTCATTGAGGGGCATGCCAGTTTCGATACAGTTACAAATGGTAAAGCCATCAGATACAATGATCGATTTAAAAATGAAGGAACAAATGTCAATTTCATATCTGGCGCAGGGAATCATATTCAGGTGAGCACCTATGAGCGCGGTGTTGAAGACGAAACCTATTCCTGCGGAACCGGTGTTGTTGCTTCCTGTATCTCCGCCAAATTACAATTCAAACCCAAAGACAATCATTTCTATGTCAAAACCAAGGGAGGTAACTTAGAGGTTGTTTTTGATCACAAAGGAGATCAACAATTCGAAAACATTTGGCTGAAAGGTCCTGCTACATTTGTTTTTGATGGCAAGCTTGATATCTAAAAAAGATTAAAATGAAATAAGCCTTCAACCTTAATATGATCGATGGCTTATTTTTTCTATAATTTCACAAATAAACTAATCCCATTTAGCTATTTGATCAGTTTCGACATAGCTATTTATATAATCTAAAGCCTCTTTGGAGTCATTTACAAAAACGTACATTTGTCGAAAAGATTCATTGGCAAAATTCTCCTGATACTGCATATCGAACTGTGCTTTTAAAGCTGAATAAAAACCATCTACATCGACAAAAACAATGGCCTTAGAGTGATAGCCCAGTTGTTTAAGGGTAATGACTTCCATAATTTCTTCAAGCGTTCCGAAACTGCCTGGTAGAGCGATAAAAGCATCGGACTTTTCACGAATCACCTCTTTTCGTTCCTTCATATCTTCAGTCACAATTAGCTCATCAGCGTAATCAGATGCGATTCCTTTCGATTGGATTAATTCAGGAATAACACCTATTACACGACCTCCTGCTTGTTTAGTTGCTAAAGCAGAAGCGTGCATCAATCCGACATTGGTTCCGCCGTAAACAATATGATTCCCCGATTCACCAATGGCACGCCCCAGTTCTCTAGCTGCTTCATAATATTTATCTGCCAGATAATCACTTGATGAACAAAAGACACATATATTTTTACTCATAATCATATTTTATTTAAACAAAAAAGCCCTCGTGAACAAATCACAAGGGCCATTATATAAAACTCAAATTGAAATCTTTATTTCAAGATGTTAATATTAAGCATCGATATTGGCGTAAGTAGCGTTCTGTTCGATAAACTCACGACGAGGTGGTACCTCATCACCCATCAACATAGAGAAAACACGATCTGTTTCAGCAGCATTCTCAATAGTCACCTGACGCAAAGTTCTGACCTCTGGATTCATTGTCGTCTCCCACAACTGCTCAGCACTCATCTCTCCAAGACCTTTGTATCGCTGAATGTGTAAAGCATTTTCTTTTCCTCCAGCCCATTCTTCAATTAGTCTCAAACGCTGGTCCTCGTTCCAACAGTATTGCTGATTTTTCCCCTTCTTAACCAAATACAAAGGAGGTGTCGCAATATATAAATATCCATTTTCAATTAATGACTTCATGTAACGGAAGAAGAAGGTCATAATCAATGTAGCAATGTGGCTACCGTCGACGTCGGCATCACACATGATCACAATCTTATGATAGCGTAGTTTTTCAACATTCGCAGCTTTACTATCTTCCTCAGTACCAATAGTTACGCCTAGAGCTGTGAAAATATTCTTAATTTCCTCACTTTCAAAGACCTTGTGTTGCATAGCCTTTTCCACATTCAGGATTTTACCTTTCAATGGCAAAATTGCTTGAAACTGTCTATCACGACCTTGCTTGGCTGTTCCACCCGCCGAATCTCCCTCGACAAGAAATACTTCACAGTTTGCCGGATCCTTATCAGAACAGTCAGATAATTTACCTGGCAATCCAGAACCACCTAAAACTGTTTTACGCTGTACAAGTTCTCGTGCTTTACGAGCCGCATGACGAGCTGTAGCAGCCATAATAACCTTCTGAACGATCGTTTTTGCATCCTTAGGATGTTCCTCAAGATAATTCGTTAACAAAGCACTTACAGCCTTATCAACTGCAATACTTACTTCCGAATTACCCAATTTTGTTTTAGTCTGACCTTCGAATTGAGGCTCAGCAACCTTTACAGAAACAACGGCTGTCAATCCTTCACGGAAATCATCTCCAGCAATATCGAACTTAAGTTTCGATAACATACCTGATTTATCAGCAAAAGCTTTCAGTGTTCTGGTCAAACCACGACGGAAACCTGTCAGGTGAGTTCCCCCTTCAATCGTATTGATATTGTTCACATACGAATGGATATTTTCAGAGAAAGACGTATTGTACTGCAAAGCAATCTCAACAGGTACCTCATTGTTTTCGATAGAAACATGAACCGTATCTTCGATCAATCTCTCACGAGTACTATCTAAATATTGAACAAATTCCTTTAAACCCTCTTCCGAATGAAAGACTTCTGATCTAAATGAACCGTCTTCATGTACATCTCGCTTATCTGTCAGTTTAAGAGTGATTCCTTTATTTAGGAAAGCCAACTCACGTAAACGAGCCGATAAGATATCGTACTTGTATTCTGTTGTTAGAAAAATAGAGTCATCTGGTGTGAAAGTGATATTCGTTCCAGTAACTTCAGTTTCTCCAATGATTTTAACATCTGCAAGAGGTTTACCTTTTGAATATTCCTGTAAGTAAATTTTGCCATCTCGATGAATTTCTGCTTTCAAAAGCGTTGAAAGTGCATTTACACAAGACACACCAACACCATGAAGACCACCAGAAACCTTGTATGAGTCTTTATTAAATTTACCCCCAGCGTGCAAGACGGTCATTACAACCTCCAGGGCTGATTTATTCTCTTTCTGATGAAGTTCTGTAGGAATACCACGCCCATCATCTTTTACGGTAATAGAATTATCTTCATTTATGAAGACTTCAATATTTTTACAATGCCCGGCTAAAGCCTCGTCAATGGAATTATCAACCACCTCATAAACCAAATGGTGCAACCCTTTAACATTAACATCACCAATATACATTGAAGGACGTTTACGAACCGCCTCTAAACCTTCTAATACCTGAATACTATCCGCTGAATATTCGGCATTTTCATTATTCACATTTTCTAAATCACTCATTTATCAGATCTTTAGTATTATTTTGGAAGAAGTCTGAAAAAGAACATTCTTTTTCAAAAAAAAAGAATCTCGATTACAGATTCTAAACATTCGAAGTTAGATCTCAAATTAGTCAAGGGCACAATAGGAATTAACAAACAAATTAAAAAGGATTAACTTTTCTATCAATCAACACATTACGACAATTTTAACTAAATTTTATTGAGATAAGCAAAGATAATAAAAATGATGAATTTAGCTTACCAAATCGCAAGAAAAAAACAAGCTAAAATGGTCTTTATTTTGAATGATTTATTTGGCATAAAAAATGGCTCGAGTTTTAATCCTAATGAAGATTAAAAACCCGAGCCATTCTTCTTGTGATTCACAATATCTCGTATTAAAAATTATAAAACGAATTGAACACAACAATTATATACAAATCTAAAAGATCAATTTTAAACCAATCATTCCATTAATTCCCTGACTTGGATAGCCATGCCACAAATAAGCTTCAGCATTAAAAATATTATTCACATTGGCATAAAGCGATAACATATCATTCCACTTGTACTCTGCTCCCAAACCAAAATCAGCAATCGCATCGAGCTGAGCAGCTTTTCCATTCGTCATTACCGGTCTTTTGCCAACATAGATCAATCTGGCATTAAATAACCACTGATCGGTATACTGATAGCTAACCCTTGTTTCCATTTCAAAATTAGGCATATGCCATGGCTCTTCTAAGCCATCCAATGAATAATGTGTATATTTTGCCAACGTATAAAGATTAAGCTCTTCATTAAGCTGTAAATCGATTTCTCCAGTAAAACCTATTTTATACAAATCGTCGTAAACAATGGCATATTTATTAGAGTAATATGTTTGACTTAAGAGCCCTTCTTCAGAAACTGCAGCATTTGCCATAGAGAAAAAGTATTGATTCTCTATGTTGGTATACTCCATAGAAAATAAGGCACTCGATTCTTTAGATATTTTACTCTTAAAACCGCCATAAACTCTATAATTGGCACTTGTATTTTCAACATCCAAACCCGAATGAATGAATGGGTTCTCTTCTGAAATCGATCGTATCGTATTCAAATCCAAGTCTCCATCCAAACCGGCAAACATATTTAAAATGCGATCAACCAATACAAGATTAACTTTAAAATCAGGATAAAGTTTAAAATCAGAATCATTCCCTAAAACGGCTTGTGCCTTTACTCCAAGTCTCATATTGAACCCACCTAGTGTGATATTATAAGATGGATTAGCCATCCATAATGAGGATCTCACATCATGATCTTTGAGTTTGGAATCCCAATACACCAGATTATTGCTTTGAATAAAATTCAAAGAACTCTCCAATGACCACAAGCCTTCTCCAGCCTTTATTTCAGCAGTTCCACTCACCCACATATCCACTTCGCTCACATTATAATTATCACTAAAATAATCAAATGCAACACCAAGTTTATAATTCAAATCCTTAGCATCATTCAGAGTTTCATATGTCGTGTTCAAACCAAATTCATTGAATTTTTGATTACTGTAATCAAAGAGATTTTCCTTTCCCACAACACTCTCTGACAAAGGAGAACCATAATAATTAAACGATTTGTACTTATAAAAAATGCGAGAACTCAATTTGGCATCATCCAAATAATGATTGCCATAAATCTCTGCCAAAAATTCTCTCCAATCGGGCTTCACCTTTGTATTATCTTCTAATTCAAGCTTCCCATTACTGGAATAATGTTGCAAATGCAAGCCAAAATCTGTTTTCTTTGATTGTAAATTATTATAACGGTAATCCGCAAACAAAGTCGCGTAATTTCCTGCGGACAAATCAAAAGTATGCCCATGAACTTTTTTTAAGGGAGCCGTACTCATTTTAGCAGCCTGAATTGATCCTGGCTTAAAATTCACATCCAATGATTTGCTTCTGATTGAGTAATCAAAATGCTTTTTGATGGTCACTGTATCAACCACAGTAGGCATTTCACCAATTCGCTTCGACTTTTTAATCTTAGGCTTAAAATTGGTTCTGACCTTAACTTCTTTTTTTAAATCCCGTTGTTCCTGAGCCTGAGCAAACATGCACATGGCAACAACAATAACACCCGTCAATAAAATTGATTTTATTCTCATATGTTCGTCTAGTTTATTCTTTACTACTATCAACAACTCAACTAATCCTCAAGCTCTCCAACCATCTCGTTTAAAATCGATTTCGCATCATTTACAGATAAAGAGTCAGCCTTAACTTCTTGCTTAGTTTTAAGCTCTTTTTCAATCGATTTTGTCTTAGCTTTCGTGTTAGAGACATCTTGCTTGATTTTTTCCTGAGCATTCACATTCGGCTTCACCTTCTCTAAAATCGGCTCTAATTTTACCTTTGCTGCCTCTATAATACCGTCATCTTTTATTCCATAATTATCAATCACACTCTGGAGGGTATATCGCGCCTGAAACACATCTTTTTTATCCACAAAAATATCAGAAAGCAAAATGAAACTTTTACCCAACCAATAATGATGTGGCGAATTCATATCAATAAATTCATTGACTCTTTTCTCTGCCTCATCAATTTGTTTAGTTCGATAAAGCAGATCAGCTAATAGATATCTGGACTCTGCCCCTTCTTCACTCTGGACTTCTTTAGCCAATATTTGAAGATCAGTTTTTGCTGCCAAATCATTATTCAAAGCCAGGTAAGCTTTCGCTCTCTTGTACCGAATCTCTCTTTCTTCGTCTTTTGTTATTTTAGGCAAAAGCAACAAAGCTTTTGATTTAGAAATCAGCGACAAATAGTCCTTCAATTCGTAATTGCATCTAAACAGTCCCCAATCCGCGATCCTTTTATTATCTGAAATTTCAGTCTTTTGCTTTAGTAATTGAAAATAAGGCTTCGCCTTCAAATAATCCTTTTGTTCAAAATAAATTTGCGACAGTCCCAATAAAGCCTTCTCTGTATACAAGTTATCTCCACCATTAATCACCCTCTCAAAAGCCAGGATGGCTTCATTAAAATCCTTGCGATTAAAAGCGGCTTCTCCCTTATAATAAGCCGCATTGATTCGAAACATACCCTGTGGGAATTTCTCAAGATATTCAGAAAAAGCCAATGTTGCCTTCTCACCCTGCCCATCCATATACAAACGCTCAGCAGACAAATATGTCAAGGAATCTCTTTCAGACGTCATAACCCGATTTCCCTGCCCCAACGATTCTGTAAAAGCAAAATAAGACTGAACATCATTCATATCGATGTAAACATTCTTGATTCCCAACAAAGCACTTTGAGCATCGCTACTGTTTGAATAATCCCTCACAACCTGCTTATAGAACTTAATCGCTTCAGGGTAGTTTTTCTTGTTATAATTCAACTGCCCCAATTGCAATAGGGATTTTGCAATAAACTCACTATGAGGATACTCCGAAACTAAATTCTTATACAGTTTTAAAGCAGTCTCCTCATCAGCTTGCTTAACTTTTGCCTTAGCCAATTCGAAAAGAGCATCATCCTTATAGTCAGACTCAGGAAACTTTTTTGAAAAGTTACTTAAAAGTGTAATCTTCTCGTTCAACTGACCACACAAACCTCGTGACAAAGCATTTTGATATACGGCATAATCTGTTGACCAGTTATTCGCTTCGGCAGCCCTGGTATAATATTCAGCAGCCTTTTCGTAGTTTCTATCCAGAAAATAACAGTCCCCAATTCGATTCAAAACATCGGTTAAATACTCTGATGATTGACCATTCATTAACTGCTCATATTTCCGAAACCAAACAATTGCTTTATCATATGCATCCAATTCGAATTCGCAATAACCTAAATTGTAATAGGCATTATTAAAATAATTCGAATTACCGACACCAGGAGTTCCAATAAATTCCTGATAATTCTTGATCGCGATTAAATAATCTTCTGTTCTGTAATAAGCCTCAGCCTTCCAATACAAGCAATCAGCAGCGATATTTCTATTGTATCTCTTATAATTCAGGGCTTTATTTAAATACTGAAGCGACTCCTTGTATTTTGATTGTTTGAATAATTCCAACGCATAAAAATAAGCCACACGCTGGTAAGCCTCTTCAATGCGAGGCGACTTCTCTTTTATCATATCCATCGACTCCAAAGCCTGCTTATAACTCTTGGTCGTCATGTACACATCAACCAAAAAATCGTAAGCCTCATCATTTTCATCCGAGTTGGGATATTGAGTCAAATAAGCATCAAAAGCGCTTATTGCTTCATTGGTATCCGAATAGGATAATTCATAACTGACCTTTGCGAAATTAAAGAGAGCACTCTTTTTAATCTCCTCGTCAGCAGACATCTTTGAAGCCTTCTCAAAAGCAATTTTGGCTTCTTTTTTCTCTCCCAGTTTAAGAAAACAATCAGCCAAATTGTAAGTCGAAATTTGCAATACGGCATCCTCTTCCCCTTTTACTTTAGAGAATAACTGACTGGCATTTTTATAATCCTTTTCCTGATAATACGAGAATGCCAAAGCAAATACTTCTTCTCTATTGAGGCCAGCCTTATCCTGAATTAAATAAGGAATCGCTTCATCATATTTTTTTTGATTATAATAAGCTAAGCCAATCATCTTGGCAATCTCAGGCACCCTGTCAACATCTGCTTTCTTCAGAAATTTTGGTGCATATGCAATCAATTTAGTGTACTTCTCTTGCAAATAGTAGATCTGAGAGATATAATAAGGAATCAGAGGGGCATATATCTCATCATTCTCAAGTTTATCAAAAGCATTCAATGCGGTTTGATAGTTACCTTTTTCGTAAGCTATATGTGCGTAATAATAATTGGCTGCTAATTGAAACTCCCCCTTTTTATCAAGAAGTTCAAAAAAATATTTCCCGGCCTCATCCTTATTGTCTGTCTTAAAATATGAATATGCCTTTTTAAAGAAAAATTCATCTTTCTGTTCCTTTTCAATCTGATAAGCATCTGTCCTTTCAAACCAACCTATGGCTTTCTCATATTTTTTTTGATTGTATTTTTGTCTGCCTAACTGAAAGAATGCCTGATGTACAAAGACACTCCCGGGATATCTATCCAAAAAACTGAGCATCCCTTTCTCTGCTTCGGGACGAGAAAGCTCTATGGCGCAACTGGCCAGGTAGAATTCAGCCTCAATTTTTCTATCTGAAAAATCTTTTTCTTCAGCAGCCACTTGCTGAAAACAATAACGGGCGCCACCAAAGTCTTTACGCTTAAACAATTCATGTCCCTTTGTCCAATTATCAGAGTAAACCTGACTGGCAACATTTTTTTGTGCCAATGAACTTTTAAGAGGTGTTCCAAGTATAAATATAAAAATGATGGGGAATAGTAATCTTGGGCGCATATTGTCAATTATCATGGTGATTGAAATTAGCTTTGAAAAATGTGCTTAAAGATACAAAAACAGATAGCAGCTCGACTAGAAAAAGCCTTGTTTTAATAAAAATCTTATCTGACTCTAATAACGTCAGAAGATAGCATAAATTGTTCAATTATGCCTAATTGTTTTAAGATTTGGATAATTTTGAAACGATGGAAAGGCTATCCCAAATAATTTTCTAGATTTGTAGAACAGAGATATTACAAAGCCTTTAAGCCTGACAAAATCAATAAGAAGAATAAACTATGTCTGAAACTGCTATCATAAAACTAAATAATGCAATTATTCGCCAATCTGAAAACATCATTGTAAAAGATGTTGATTTAGAAATTGAGAAAGGTGAATTCGTATATCTTATTGGTCGTGTTGGCAGTGGTAAAAGCAGTCTTTTAAAAACCCTCTATGCTGACTTGCCACTTAAAGACGGCACAGGCAGTGTTGTTGGTTATTCTCTCCCTAAGATTAAAAATAAGCAAGTTCCCTTTTTAAGACGCAAAATTGGCATCGTTTTTCAGGACTTCCAACTCCTTACTGATAGAAATATCGAAGCCAATCTGCAATTTGTATTAAAGGCAACAGGATGGAAAAATTCTCAGGATATAAAATCTCGTATTTCGGAAGTGCTCGAAAAGGTAAAAATGAACAACAAAGGGTACAAAATGCCTCACGAATTATCTGGTGGTGAGCAGCAACGTGTTGTTATTGCACGTGCCCTATTAAACTCACCCGATATCATCTTAGCCGATGAACCGACAGGAAATTTAGATCCTGAAACATCTGACGATTTGGTTCGATTACTTCACGACATAAGCAAAAGTGGTAAAACCATCATTATGGCCACTCACCAACACGATTTACTGGCAAAATTCCCTGCCCGTGTGATTGAATGCAAGGATAGCCGAGTGATTGAAATCTCAAAAAACACAGCAGAAACTGTTATTGATTTTACGGAAACAGAAACTTTTGAATAGCGAGCCAGTATACAACAAAAAAGTGCAAGAGATCAGATCAAAACAATCTCTAATATTTCCTATTGCCTTTGTTAGTCTGATCTGGTTCCTGAAGTTTTTTGAGTGGGGACTCGATCTTAATTTTTATCGATTAGGGATATTTCCACTTCACACCAAAGGTCTACTCGGTATTATCACTTCCCCATTTATTCATAGCGATTTTGAACACCTAATGGCCAACACCATTCCAATCTTTGCTCTGAGCTGGGGGATTTTTTATTTCTACAGAAAACTAGCCATCCGTATAGTTTTGTACTGTTTGTTCACAACCAATATACTCCTATGGCTAGGTGGTCGTGAAGCTTGGCATATTGGGGCCTCTGGCTTGGTTTATGCCTTTGCATCCTTTCTTTTCTTTAGTGGCCTGTTCAGAAATTATTATAAACTGATTGCCATCTCCTTTGTTGTCGCATTTCTGTATGGCGGTTTGTTTTGGGGAATTTTCCCCGTTCTCAAAGACGTCTCCTGGGAAGGTCATTTGTTTGGTGGGTTTTCAGGACTTATCTATGCCTGGGCCTTCAGAAAAGAAGGACCTCAAAAACCTAAGGTTGTTTGGGATGAAGATGACACTATTCCCGAAGAAATTTGGAATCAGAAAGAGAACACTAATCCATAATTGCCATCTTCTTCATCAGAAATGAAGCATTTAGTTTTTGACTGATCCCTTTTTTCAACTTGTAATCAAAAATCAACTGGTCATTCGTCAGCTCTACCTCAAAACAATGATTATTGACGTACTTAGGATACTTATTCTCTAATTCGCCAATTACTAAATCATGTGTCGCTATCATAACAACTGCATTTAAACTGATCAACTTATCCAACAAACCCAGCGACCCCAATTGCTTATCTTTTGTATTGGTGCCTCTTAATATTTCGTCTAAAATCACCAATGTTTTGGGCTGTTTCTCTATATTCTCTATAATTTCCTTAATACGTACAAGTTCAGCATAAAAATAGGATTCATTATTCGACAGAGAATCTTGAATTTTGATGCTCGATAGAATTTGACAAGGGGTAAATCGAAAGCCTTTTGCACACACCGGAGCTCCATTCATGGCCAATATCAAATTCGTTGCTATGGTACGAAGAAAAGTACTTTTCCCAGCCATATTTGCTCCCGTAATAATATTTACACATGGCATTCCTCCATACTCAACTGAGTTATTCACTCTTACTGATGGTGCTAATAATGGGTGTCCCATATCCTGAGCATGTAAATAAAAATCTGAATCCAAAGCCTCGGGATAATTCACATCTGATTGATTATTATAAGCAAAGACAGCATAAGACATTAACGGTTCAATCTCTGCCAAAGCAATAAACCAAGTTGGAATAAACTGCTTATAGATTTCTTTCCATTTAATCAATCGAAATAGAATTTGAACATCGAAAAGGAATAAAGCATTTAGTGTTAACGAAACAATCCAATTGTAACGCAAATCAAAAGTATTCAGCAATTTAAATAGAGACTTCAAAACAAGACTGGCCTTAACATCCTGATTTGAAAGCTTCTGTTTGATTGAATTTAAATGGGGAGATTCGAAACTTTCGTTCTCTGTTAATTTAATAAGAGCGGTGTATTTTTTCAGTACCGAGGATGAATTTCCCAGATGAGCGTGAGATTTGTTAATAAGTTTCTTATTTGCACCAACAATAAACAGATTCAATAAAATGGGCAACAAAAGAGAACCTAGAGTAAATGGACCAAAGACTACAGCTGCTAACCACGACAGGCTAATCAGCGGACAAACAATAGACGAAACCTGCAAAAATCTCAGTTTAGATACGGGTTCGTCCAGCCATGCCTGCAAGTTAACCAACTCTTTTCCCGTTTCGGAAATAAGCATGGCATTTGCCTGAAAGTTCTGCACAAATTCATTTTTCTCACTCAATTCCTTAATAGCCTCTTGCTTCTTGAGAATTACATCCTCATCTAATTCAAACTGACAAAGACCGTTTGCAAATCGGTCTTTACCAATTTTTGTAAAACAACGATTTAAATATTGATAAAGAGATCCTGTCCCAAACAAATCGAAATCAGCCGATAAATACGGGTTTATCGCAGCGTATTCTGAACCATCTTCCTGATCTTTATAATTATGACTCAGATATTCTATTTCGTTCGCATTCAACAATCGTTTCTTAGACAAGAAATTAAGCTCACTTGCAAGTATCAAATCACGTTTAACCACATATATAAAGGACAATAAACATGAGAAAGACAGTGTTAAAAAGAAAGTAGTCTGCCTATGAAAAATGAACAAAGCTATAAACGCAACAAATGCCACAAAGGTAAAGAGCCTGAACAGTGACAAATAAACGATTTGTTTTTTAATCTCCTTTATTCTGAAATCAAGGCTAAGAATATTAGAACTGTAATGATCTACAGGATGAGTTTTCTGCATTGTAAAATATTTTGAGGATAAGTTGTTATCACGTGTTGTGTTCTTTGGTTTGACACAAACCACTCGTATGAATCCTCGCCAAATTTATGAATAATAGAAGGATAAACAATCAAAAAAAAAGATGCACCAAATGCATCTCTTTATTCCTAATTAAAATTTCACCCTCAGTCCCAAAACGCCGATATTGCCAGCTTCTGCAAAAATGCCCAAACGCCTACTGAAATCGTAGGAAGCACCCAGGCATCCCATAGTTTCAAACGTTGCAACAGCATCATCGCGACCAGCTCCTATACTACTTCCTGCATACAAATCGAAGTTAGAATTCTTGACCAACAAAGGGAAAATGTGGAAATTAACCCGAAAGCCTACATATATGCTACGATCTGCTTGAAATTTACCTTCCTTGAAAAAGGCATTACCCTGTAATCCCAAAGAAAAATATTTGCTTACACGGTAGGCATAACTCCCCTGGAAGCCATAGGGAGTCCAATCTTTATAGGTTGAAATACCGCCAGACATAACATGAACTGGATATTTAAAAATCACTTCACTATCTGTCTGGATTTCCTTCTTTTCTGCATCAAGATTTCCCACCACCACGGCTGGAGGATCCATCTTCTTCTTTTTCAAAACAGCCTCTACCTTTTCCAAAAGAGCTCTCACCTTATCCCAAAGAACATCTACCTTTTCTGAAAGAATCTTCACTTCTTCGGCAAGAGCCTCCACGTCTTTGGGCTTCTTGCTCTTTTCCATTAACTCATCGGTTTGATCAGGAAGATAGCTTAAGTTTTTTTTCCGATTAAGTGATTTATTGGTTTTATGTGCGGGTTTCTTGCCCACAAAGGAGGTTGGCATATTCGTTTTCGGCATCTTTTTCACTGATTCAACCACATGAGGTGGATCAGACACATCCTGCTTTCTGGTCTCTGCCGGTCTTTCTGTTACTGTTTCAACAACTGATGGGTTGTCATCTGTTTTTCTAGCTGTTTTGTCTCCGGGGCATTGTAGCAACAACAGCACACACACAACAATTACTGCTAAACCTAACAGTACGAACTTCGAAATTTTCCATGCTTTTTCTTTCATCATCTTTTGGTATAGGCTTAACTCCTAAGATGGAGGGAATGAATATCAATAGGCACCAAAACAATCTTAGATTCGAAAACCTAGCCTCTTGCTTTACAGCATTCCTGATTCATTAAACAAGTACAAGTTCTCAACTTTTACTACTAAGATAATGAATATATGCTTATTACATAATTTATTTTTTTAGCAAAAAAAAAGAGATACACCATAGTGCATCTCTCTCATTTATCTAAAAACAGGATTCCTTATTTCTTATAATATTTCATTGCTTCAGGTAAGAAAGCTTGCAAATTCTTCACACGTGTATCATCTGCAGGGTGAGTTGATAGAAACTCTGGTGGCTTTTGTCCACCACTCTCGCCCATACGTTTCCAAAAATCGATCGCAACAGCAGGATTATATCCAGCCATGGCCATGAAAATCAAGCCCATCTTATCGGCTTCTGTCTCATGTGATCTTGAGAAAGGAAGCATTACCCCTACATTTGAGACAGCACCAAAAGCCGTCATCCAGATTTGCTTCGTTTCCGCCGGCTTTTCATTCAATGCCATACTCAATCCAGTTCCCAAAGCCTGAATCCCCATCTGCTGACTCATTCTCTCGTTACCATGTCGGGCAATGGCATGTGCAATTTCATGTCCCATAACCACAGCCATACCGGCTTCGGTTTGAGTATAAGGTAATATCCCTGTGTAAAAGACAACCTTTCCTCCAGGCATACACCATGCATTGGGCGTATCATCTTCAACCAAATTAAATTCCCAGGCAAAACCAGCAATACGGTCAGCCATACCATTATCTTTCATAAAAATCTCAACAGCCTCGGCAATTCGCTTTCCAACATGCTTCACCATCTCCGATTGATCCTTATTATTGGATAATTTATTTTCCTTAAGAAAGCTATCGTACTGGGTCAAACTCGTCGCAATCATCTGATCTTCGGGAAATAAATTCATCTGCTTTCTCCCTGTAATGGGTACCGTAGCACATGCTGCTAATACCGTAACCAGGCACAGTAAGGCAATTTTCTTCATCATTATACTAGTCTTAAAAATTATTTGATATCGATACGTTTTATGATTTCATCCAGATTAGATGTCGGCAAAAAACAGGCTTTATCCTTACAAAGGTAAAGACTTGTTGTTTCATTACTAAATCTATTTTTCAACAAAGGCAAATCACTTTCTTTCTCACTCCCCAAAATCAGGACATTAGGATAAAATCTTTTATTAAACTCCTTCTGCAAGAATCTGGCTTTTTTACCGGATATAACCAGTTCATAGGGTGACTCAATCTGCTTTAGCATTAAATTTGCCCATTTCCCATGATAGGACAAGTATTTTAAGGTCTGCTCTTTCATATTGTCAAGCATCTGTTCCGATGTTTCAACATAATATTCATTCCCAAGCAGATTCCCTAAACGATAAAGAGACTCGGCCATGGCAGCATTTGAAGAAGGAATAACATTATCCATCACTTCCATTTTTCGAGCAACCAAGCCGGAATCCTCAGCAGAGGTGTAAAAGAACATACCTGATTTATCATCGTAGAAATTTTTAATGACATAAGCCATCATCTCATCAGCAACTTTGAGCCAACTCTCATCAAAACTAACCTGATACAATGCAATAAAAGCTTCCAATGTAAAACTATAATCATCAAGAAAAGCATTAATTCTTGAATCTCCTTTCTTATAAGTTCGGTACAACTGAACCCCCGATTGGATCATTTTATCTTTTATAAAATTTGCCGTTTGAATGGCCTTATTTAAATATACCTCATCTCCTAAGGCCTTATAAGCATCAACATATCCCTTTATAAGTAGTGAATTCCATGCCGTTAAAAACTTATCATCAAGACCTGGTCGAATTCTCTTAGACCTAGCGGCCAAAAGTCTCTTTTTCGATGTATCCATCAAGCTATCAAACTCATTTTCTGAAAGCCGGTATTTATCTAAGAGTTCTGATTTTTCCTTTTTGATATGAAGAATATTACCTTCATCCCAATTGGCAGCTTTTAAAACTTCATAATACTCAGAAAAAACAGGCGAATCGTCTCCCAAAATCTGATCGACTTCCACCTTTTCCCAGACATAAAATTTCCCCTCTACACCTTCACTATCCGCATCAAGCGCTGAATAAAAACCACCTTCATCCAAAGAAAGTTCCCTCTCAACAAACGCAATAGTCTCCATAACAACTCTCTTGTAAAGAGGTTTATTTGTTAATCGATAGGCTTTGGCATACAGACTCAAGAGTTGAGCATTATCGTAAAGCATTTTTTCGAAATGTGGCACCTTCCAATACTTATCAACAGAATAACGGGCAAAACCACCCCCAATCTGATCGTAAATCCCACCTTTAGCCATTTTATCGAGACTAAGCATAAGATGATTCAAGATGACCGAATCCTTTGAATAGAAGTAATAATTCATTAAAAAATCAAGTGAAATTGGCATCGGGAATTTAGGCGCTTTGTTCTCGCCCCCCTCCCTTTTATCAAAACTGGATTTCCAGGTTTCGACAGCTTCTCTGAGCTCCACCATATCATAAGGAGTATGAGCTTCTCTGGTATCAATCAGTCCACTTATTCGGATCCCTTCGGATATCTGATTAGCTGATCGCACAACCTTATCTTTCTCGGTGCTATAAGCATGATGAATGGCTTTGAGAATATTCGTCCAATTATCCCTTGAGAAATAGGTTCCCCCATAAAATGGCCTACCATCGGGCAATGCAAAACAATTCAGAGGCCAACCACCACGTCCGGTGATCAGTTGCACAGCATCCATATATATCTGATCGATATCTGGTCGCTCTTCCCTGTCGACTTTTACACAAACAAAGAATTCGTTCATTAATTTAGCAATCGCTTCGTTCTCGAAACTTTCGTGTGCCATCACATGGCACCAGTGACAGGCTGAATACCCTATACTTATTAATAAAGGTTTATTTTCATCTCTGGCTTTTTTCAGAGCTTCGTCTCCCCAAGGATACCAATCGACTGGATTGTGGGCATGTTGCAAAAGATAAGGACTGGTTTCGTTGACTAAGGAATTGGTATACTTTTCTTTCATTATATTTTTATGATTTTGAGCCTCAATACGATTCAATCCCAACACTATCAAAAGCAGAGGACATAGAATTAATAAGGCATATTTAAATCTATTACACATAGACATAAATATAGTCTTTATTTTTATTTGTTTTAAATAAACTAAACTGGAGTGTAAAAGAAAATACCAAAACCATTGGTAAAGAAGATGTTTCCATAAATGGAATGCTCTATAAAAACGGCATTTAAAGATCGGCTACGAATATAAGTCAGAGAAAACACGATACTCCCTACAAAAGTAAACACCAAAGCAGCCCAGTTTCTAAAAATAATATGCGCCATTGAAAAACAAAGCGCATTAACAAAAATCATAAACTGTACACTATTGAATAAAATCCTATAGCGGTGGTAAAAAAAGAACCGATAAATAAATTCCTGGGTAAAGGCTGACCAAATGGGATAAGTCAGAATAAGAACTAGCCAAAACCAAAAATTATGGAGGGGTAGCTGGAAAAAGACATCTTCCCGAAAGATGTAAACCCATAAAGAAGAAACCACTAAAAGAAAAAGGCTCTTTATTCCTATCTCCTTTAGAGAATAATAAGACTTTATTCGAAAGATACTTCGTGAAATATTCTTCCTATTATACATAACAACAAAACAGTATACAAAAGCAACAATCAATGGAAAGGCCTTATGAATTGGAATCAATTCAAAGAAGTATAAAAGTGGTAAGACAACAAAAAGTACCACAAACTCAGTCCAAAGATAAAGTCTCGACATATTATTAAATTAAAAAAAATGGTTGAAAGGGAATTCTACGAACCTGCTTATTTAAGATACAAAATTTCGCAGCCTTTCACAAAATTATTTATGATATACTCTTAATTAATACACACAACTCTCAGATCTATTTAACATCAATCTAAATTGAATACCAGAATCTATTTAGATTTTAATAGTCTTGATAAAAATTTGATCTTTGTATGACACAAAACATAAAAAAACTCAACGATATGAGCATCAAAGGAACAGAAACAGAAAAGAATCTCTTAAAAGCATTCGCAGGAGAATCTCAAGCAAGAGGACGTTACACTTATTTTGCAAAACAGGCAAAAAAAGAAGGCTACGAGCAGATTGCAGCTTTGTTTTTAGAAACTGCTGAGCAAGAAATGCAACATGCAAAAAGATTCTTTAGCTTTTTAGAAGGAGGAGAGGTTGAAATTACAGCGACTTATCCAGCCGGAAAAGTTGGTTTAACAACCGAAAACTTAAAAGCTGCGGCTATGGGCGAAAATGAAGAATACACCGAATTGTATCCTGAATTTGCCAGAATTGCTGCTGAAGAAGGTTTCAAAGAAGTGGCTGCAGCTTTCAAAACAATCGCAAAAGTTGAGCAAATGCACGAAACCCGATACCTTAAACTTCTTAAAAATATTGAAGAAGGTCGTGTGTTTGAGAAAGAGGAAAAAACAGAATGGTATTGCAGAAAATGTGGTTACGTTCACGAAGGAACAAAGGCACCTAAAAACTGCCCTGCTTGCCAACACCCACAAGCCTATTTCGAAGAAAAGAGTGAGAATTACTAGATAATATTAAGCTGCAAATCTAAGACTTGGAATCTTTTATTTGCAGCTTTTTTTTTATTATTCGTCATCCAATAGATCAGGACGCAAGCGTTTGGTTCTTTTATAAGCCTGATCCTCCTGCCAACGCTCTATTTTCTTATGATCTCCGGAGAGTAAGATCTCTGGAACTTTCCAGCCTCTGAATTCAGCTGGTCGCGTATAAAGTGGAGGTGCTAATAAATTATCCTGAAATGAATCAGTCAATGCAGAAGTCTCATCTCCCATAGCTCCTGGTAACAAACGAACAACACTATCGGTAATAATTGCAGCAGCCAGTTCGCCTCCTGTTAAAACAAAGTCACCAACTGAAATTTCCTTTGTAATAAAATGATCACGAATTCTCTGATCAATTCCTTTATAATGTCCACAAAGTATAATGATATTCTCTTTTAAAGAAAGTGTGTTAGCCGTTTTCTGAGTGTATTGCTCACCATCAGGGCTTGTGAAAATAATTTCATCATACTGTCGCTGATCCGTTAAACTCTCAATTGCCTTAACTATTGGCTCCAGTCGCATAACCATTCCTGCACCTCCGCTAAAAGCGTAATCGTCTACCTTATTATGCTTATCCTCGGAAAAATCGCGAATATTATGGATGTAAATCTCTACTACCCCTTTATCCTTTGCTCTTTGAATGATAGAATGTCCCAAAGGACTTTCCAATAATTCCGGCACAACAGTCAATATATCAATTCTCATCTTTTCTAAATTTTGCTCAAAAGTAGACATCCAACCTTATTAAAACAAAAAAATTAAACTCATAAAAAGAATTGAAGACAAATTGATATCATAAAAAGACAAATTGTACAAGGACTATATCCATTACCCGATTGTTTAAATACACAAAAAGCTTGTTACATGGTCGTTCCCTTTATATTAGCCAATAAATAATTATCCTTATTCCTTGATGTTTCATACTTTAATAACTAAATTCGTATTTGTAGTTCATAATACTACTCTCTATATTGTCAATTTAGTAAGCACTATACAGCCTACTTTTCAAGGAAAAGCACATGAAAGAACAAGATCTTACACCCTCACATGAGAATGAAACTGAGTCAAAAGATGAAATTCAGTCTGAAACCTCTCATGAACAATCAGATTCTCAGATTAAAGATGAAACTATTGAATCTGATTCAGATATTGATAATTCGGAAACAGAACTTCAGGAAACCCCTGACTATGCTTCTATGGAGAAGCATGAGTTAATTCAAAGATTAAAACTCATTCTTGAATCAGAATTGGATGATGACTCTAAAGAAAGAGCTGAGAGTATTAAAGTCCACTTTTATAAAAAACACAATGCTGCTTTGGAAGAACTAAAACGTCAGTTCATTCAGGAAGGTGGCTTAGAAAAAGATTTCCATCCTACACGGGATAAACAAGAAATTGAAATAAAAGACCTTCTCCAACAATTTAGAGAAAAAAAAGCTGAGGTGCACAAGAGTATTGAACAGGAAAAGGAAAATAATCTTAAGCAAAAGCTCTTAATTATTGATGAAATCAAACAATTAATAAACGGTCAGGAATCATTCGAAAAGACCTTTAATGAATTCCGAGCGCTTCAAAAAAGATGGAAAGATTATGGCATGGTCCCCTCTCAATCGGTTAAACACCTTTGGGAAAACTACCATCACGCCGTTGAAAACTTTTATGACTACATTAAAATAAATAGAGAATTGCGTGATATGGATTTGCGCAAAAACTATGAAGCAAAATTGGCCCTGTGTGAGAGCGCAGAAAAACTCCTTGAAGAAGAATCAGCAGTTAAGGCATTTAACGATCTCCAAAAACTACATGAAATGTGGCGTGAGGTTGGTCCTGTAGAGCGTAGCAAAAGGGACGAACTTTGGGAACGATTTAAAACGGCTTCAAACACAATCAACAAAAATCAACAGAATTTCTATAATGGTGTTCGTGAAGAGCAGATCTATAACCTTGAAAAGAAAACTGTCCTTTGTGAAAAAGTTGAAGAAATTGCGGCTCGTAAGTTAGATTCACATCAGGACTGGAGCGCCGCTTCCAAAGAAGTGCTTCAAATTCAACAAGAATGGCGTACCATTGGTTTTGCACCTAAAAAAGATAACAATTCCATTTACAAACGCTTTCGTGAAGCATGCGATCTGTTTTTCAGCAACAAACGCGATTTTTATGCAGAACACAAAGACAAATTAGAAGAAAATCTAAAACTTAAAATTCAACTTTGTGAACGTGCAGAAGAATTGCAAGACAGCACAGATTGGAAACAAACAACAAATGAATTAATTCGAATTCAGAAAAAATGGAAAAGTATTGGTATTGTTCCCAGAAAGGTTTCAAATGAGATTTGGAATCGATTTAGAAAGGCTTGTGATACCTTCTTCAACAATAAATCAGCCCATTTTGATTCCTTAGAATCGAAACAAGCTGACAACTTAAAAATTAAAAAAGCACTAATTGAAAAAATCAATGGATTTCAATTGAGTAAGGATAACGAACAAAACCTGGACACAATCAAGACATTTCAAAAAGAATGGTCTGCAATTGGTCATGTACCTTTAAAGAAAAAAGAACAAATTCAAAACGATTTTAATAAAGCAATCAATAGCTTGTATGATCAGCTAAACATTGATTCAAGCAATTTGGAGGTACAAAAATTCAAGCTTAAAATTGATTCAATTCTCGAAAGCAGAAAACCAGAAGACAAACTCATCCATGAGCGCAACAAGCTTTACAACAGAATAAAGCAACTTGAAAACGATATTACGCTTTGGGAAAACAACATGGGTTTCTTTTCCTTATCTGATAAGTCAAGCTCTATACTAAAGGAAATGCAAGAAAAAATTAATCAGGGGAAAAAGAACTTGAGCTTATTGAATCAAAAAATCAAAATCATTGATGATTTAGCCTGAAAAACAAGGCTATAAGAGAGCAGGATCGACAAGATAACAGTATTCAATCTATTCAAAAAACATGAGACACCTCTCTGATTATTCACAGAGGTGTCTCTTTTTTATAATAAGAGCCATTTTTAGTTCAAAAAATAGTTTTCCCAAACGCTATTTTTTGCCTATTTTTGCAGTTTTAATCAACCATTAAATCATACTTAAAGTGTCTGCAACTAAATACATCTTTGTTACCGGAGGAGTAGCCTCCTCATTAGGAAAAGGAATTATAGCCTCATCTTTAGCTAAACTACTACAAGGCAGAGGGTATTCTGTTACAAACCAAAAATTGGATCCCTATTTGAATGTTGATCCGGGAACCCTAAACCCATATGAACATGGCGAATGTTTCGTTACTGATGACGGAGCTGAGACGGACCTGGATTTAGGTCACTACGAACGTTTTACAAACATCCCAACATCTCAAGCCAATAATGTTACAACAGGTAGAATCTACAAAAACGTTATCAATAAAGAACGTAAAGGTGACTACTTGGGTAAAACCGTTCAAATAATTCCTCATATCACCGACGAAATCAAACGTAATGTGAAGCTTCTTGGAACCAAAAGAAAGTTCGATTTTGTGATTACAGAAATTGGCGGAACTGTGGGTGATATCGAATCACTACCCTATATTGAAGCGGTTCGTCAACTAAAATGGGAATTAGGAAATGATGCTATCGTTATACACCTGACTCTTGTTCCTTATTTGGCTGCATCAGGCGAGTTGAAAACAAAACCAACTCAACACTCAGTAAAATCGCTATTGGAAACTGGAGTTCAGCCAGATGTATTGGTTTTAAGAACCGAGCATGAGCTTTCATCTGATATCAGAAGAAAAGTCGCTTTATTTTGTAATGTCGACCCAAGAGCTGTCATCCAATCGATTGACGTGGAAACCATCTACGATGTTCCATTGAAAATGCGTGAGGAAAAACTGGATGCTATCGTTCTTGAAAAACTGGGTTTATCATCTGACGGAGAGCCCGAGCTTAAAGAATGGACGAAATTCTTAAAGAGACATAAAAATCCAAAATCAGAAGTTAATATCGGTTTGGTTGGAAAATATGTGGAACTTAAAGATGCTTACAAATCAATCGCAGAAGCTTTCATTCACGCTGGTGCGACTAATGAATGTAAGGTAAATCTAAAATGGATCCACTCTGAAAAATTAACTGATGCAAACTATCAGAACGAACTTAAAGACCTTAGAGGTATTTTAGTTGCTCCGGGTTTTGGTCACAGAGGTATGGAAGGTAAGATACTTGCCGTGAAATATGCGCGTGAAAACAATGTGCCTTTCTTAGGTATTTGTTTGGGTATGCAGGTTTCGGTTATTGAGTATGCAAGAAATGTTCTGAAGCTTGAGGATGCTGATTCATTAGAGATGAATCCACAAACACACAATCCGGTTATCAACCTTATGGAGGAACAAAAAAATGTAACTGAAAAAGGAGGTACAATGCGTTTAGGTGCTTACGATTGT
This sequence comes from Ancylomarina subtilis, assembly GCF_004217115.1. Taxonomy (NCBI): domain Bacteria; kingdom Pseudomonadati; phylum Bacteroidota; class Bacteroidia; order Marinilabiliales; family Marinifilaceae; genus Ancylomarina; species Ancylomarina subtilis. The sequence goes on from NZ_SHKN01000001.1 coordinate 1,554,276, forward strand.
CAGTTAAAAGAAGGTTCAAACTGTGCCAAGGCTTACAAAAGCTTAGATATATCGGAACGCCACCGTCATCGTTATGAATTCAACAATGAATACCTTGAAAAATTCGAAGCTGCAGGATTAACTGCAACTGGTTTTAATCCTGATACCGGATTAGTTGAAGTTGTTGAAATAAAAGATCACAAATGGTTTGTTGGTGTTCAGTTCCACCCAGAATATAAGAGTACCGTTATAAATCCTCACCCTCTCTTTGTTGAGTTTGTGAAAGTCGCTAAAAGCGAAAATTAATAAAGATTTATCAACAAGATAGAATGTCAAAAAAGATGATGCGTTTGCAAATCACACTGAGCGGTGGAAACAAACAACTCTCGCGCAAACTATCTAAACAGAAATTAATAAATGGATAAAAATTCAATTTGGGGATTAGTCATTATTGGGGCCATTTTGATTGGGTATACTTACCTAACCAAACCTTCGGCTGAAGAAATAAAGGCTAAGCAAACCCGCGACTCTATTGCTAAAGTCGAACAAGCACGTGATCTGCAATTAGAAAACGAAAAACTTAGTGCTTTAAAAGCTATTGAGGCTGAAAAGCAAAAAGATCCTGAACATCTACAGGAAACATTTGGTGTATTTTCTTCAGCGGCAGCTCAAAAAGAAGAATTTATCACACTTGAAAACAAACTTGTTAAGATTAAAGTAAGCAATAAAGGCGGACGTATTTACTCGGTCCAACTTAAAGATTACCAAACACACGACTCGTTGCCATTAATCCTTTGGGAAGGTGATAAGAATCGTTTTGGCATGACGTTCTATGCTCAAAACAAAGCAATTGACACTCAAGACCTATACTTCACAAATGAAGAAGGAATTGAAAACATCGATGCCAGCTCTCAGCAAAAAACCTTAAGCATGAAGCTTAGTGCCGGTGACGATCAATATCTTGAATATGTCTACACATTAGCACCTGATAGCTACATGCTCGACTTTGATATTAAAGCTATTGGTTTAAACAACATTATTTCTCGTAATCAGAGCACCTTAACTTTCAACTGGCAAGCTGATCTTTACGGTAAAGAAAAAGGGCGTAAAAATGAAGACATGTACACTGCTCTTTACTACAAATTTCATGAAGATGATGTTGATGATTTAGGAATTAGTGGAGAGAAAGAAGAAGATTTAACCACTCAGGTGAAATGGATTGCTTTTAAACAACAATTCTTCACGTCTGCTCTTATCGCTAAAAACACCTTTAAAGGAGTTAAACTGAAGTCTGTAGATATGGGGGAGCATTCTCCAATTCTTAAGAATTTCTCTGCTGAGATTTCACTTCCTTATAGTGGTGATGTGAAAGAGAGTTACCCAATGCAGTTCTATTTTGGACCAAACCATTACAAAACACTTAGAAAATATGGTAAGGACATCCAACTGGAGAAAGTGATCAATTTAGGCTGGGGTATCTTTGGATGGGTTAATAAATACCTTGTGATTGAAGTCTTCAACTTCCTTGAAAAGTACATGAGCAATTATGGTCTAATCATTTTGCTTCTAACTATTTTCATCAAACTGATTCTGTCACCTCTTACTTACAAGTCGTATTTATCATCAGCTAAAATGAGAGTTTTAAAACCTCAGATTGATGAAATAAACGAAAGAATACCAAAAGACAAGGCAATGGAGCGTCAGCAAGCAACAATGGCTTTGTATAAAAAAGTGGGAGTTAGTCCGATGGGAGGTTGTTTACCCATGCTGGTACAGATGCCAATCCTCTTTGCCATGTTCCGCTTTTTCCCTTCGTCAATTGAGCTGCGTCAGAAGAGCTTCCTTTGGGCATCCGACTTATCGTCTTATGATTCAATAGCGCAACTACCATGGCACATTCCAATGTACGGTGATCACATCTCATTATTCTGTATTTTAATGGCTATTACCAACTTAGTTTACACCAAGATGAATGGTCAGATGCAAACATCGACTCAGATGCCGGGTATGCAGGCTATGATGTATCTAATGCCGGTTATGTTCCTGGTATGGTTTAACAACTACGCAGCTGGTCTATCTTACTACTACTTTATTGCAACCCTATTTACAGTTGTTCAAACCTGGGCTATTCGTAAGTGGATGGTTGATGATGAAAAAGTATTGGCTATGCTGGAAGCATCGAAGAAAAAGCCGGTTAAGAAATCGAAATTCCAACAGCGTTTGGAAGATGCTGCTAAACAAGCAAACCAAAGAAAAAAATAAGGCAAGTCATTTTCTGACAAAAAAAAAGAGTCTCTTTCGAGACTCTTTTTTTTTGTGTTTATCTTTCATATTACCTGAATTATTTTTCTATACTCATTCAATATTGTAAGTCTACTTTCGCTCTGTTTTAAAAATAAAAAAGAGGGTAACGCCTCCCAAAAGGGAAATAATACTACCTGCAAATATTAAAGCTTCTCCAATACTAAAATGATCGCTATACCAACCTAAAAAAGGAGCGATAATGGCAAATAGAATTCGAATAATAAAGTTACGCAGGGAAAGCACAGTAGCACGCATATCAGAAGAGGTTATTCGATTGATATAGTCCTTAAGAATTGGGGTCGCAATCCCCCTTATGATATAAAAATAGAAAAGACAAATAATACCCAATTGTGTAGTCATAACTCCTGAGAGAATAAAGCCAGAAGAAAGTCCGATAACAATCAAGAGTGAAGTTCCTATTTTACCCAAACGGCTCTCAATTCGATGTGCAAAAAGGGCTGTAAAACCAACCGTTAAATTCAGAAGAGTCCATATCACACCAATACGCCCCACGTCAAAATTCAACTGCTTTAAATAGGGCTGAACAAACCAAGCTAAAGAAAGAGTCGCACAGCCAAAAATCGATGAATAAAGGATGTTTAACCTCAATTGAAGATTGTCCCATAAAGAATAGCGAACGATCTTTAAAATGTGGACAAAACCGCCTTTAGAATCTTTTCTAGGTCTTTCCACCTCCATCAACATCACAGAAGCCGGAATGGCCATAAAAGCAATAAAGATTTGAAATATGAAAGGAGTTCGTAAGCTGATTAATGCCAAACTTCCACCGGCTATTCCCGCAAGAGCCTCTGCAAAATTCCCAACCGACATCATTCGACTCTCTTGCTTCAAATACGTTTGTTCTTTCTTATCCTGTAACAAACTATCATACAATAGGGCGGAATCTGCTCCGGAGATGAAACTGGAGCCTATCCCCAAAACAAGCTCTGCAAATAAAAAGCCGTAAAAATTGGAACTGAAACTATAAACGACAAAACCCAAACAGCCCAAAACACTACCCATTATCAAAGTCTTCTTTCTCCCCCATATATCAGCAAAATACCCCGATGGAATTTCCATCACAACAACTGCAACTGAATAAAAAGCTTTTAGGGTTAAGACATTCTGCATGCTCAAACCATTTTCCTGATAAAAAAGAACAATAATGGGCATAGTTAGCATGAACCATTTTGCTAATTTGATGATATAGAGTTTGGGAATATTACTGGAATAGCTCCTCGACATGTGTGTATTTGTTTTGAATGAATACCTCCGAAAAATTCGAAACATGCGAATTTAATAAAGCGATCATCCAAAACAGACATCTATTTGAAAAAAATAAAGAAAAATATAAAAATAGATATTCTGACAGTTAGATATTTAGCTTGAACTTGCCGTAAAACCTCATAAAAAAGGACAAAATAATTTGTGTGAGACAAGAATTAATCCCTATATTTGCATCGCAATTAAGGAAAAATGGTCCAGTAGCTCAGTTGGATTAGAGCAATAGCCTTCTAAGCTATAGGTCCCAGGTTCGAGCCCTGGCTGGATCACTTGATTTTTTTGCAACACATATTTTAAAGGATGGTCCAGTAGCTCAGTTGGATTAGAGCAATAGCCTTCTAAGCTATAGGTCCCAGGTTCGAGCCCTGGCTGGATCACAAAGGAGAATAAAACACCGTTTTATTCTCCTTTTTCTTTTCTGTGAGTCAAAAAAAGATCCTTCCCTAAAACTTAGAAAAGGATATTTCATAAAACCAATTTATTTTTTAATTCTGAGAGTTATTTAACATCAAAGGAAATTTAATATAGAACACACTCCCTTTATTAATTTCAGACTCCAGCCATATTTCTCCTTGTAAATGTTGAACCATTTGCTTGGATATGCTCAGGCCAATACCTGTACCTCCAAAACGACGCGTATAACTCTCTTCCCCCTGTCTGAATTTATCAAAAATATAGGCTTGTTTCTCAATAGGAATTCCAATACCTGTATCCTTCACCCAAAACAAGATGGTATTATTCTCATGTTTAAAATCCACGACAACTTCACCTTGTTTGGTAAACTTAATCGCATTATCAATCAAATAGGTTAAAATCTGTTTCAGTCTATGAGAATCAAAATAAATATGAGTCTTCTCTAATCGCTCATAATCCGGAAAAACAAGATCAATATTTGATTTATTATTATTTTCTTTTAGACGCTCAAATTTATCTTTAATTTCGACAAATACATTTTTCAGATTAAAATGAGAATAGTCAATTTTTACGGTCCCCGTTTCAAGTACAGAGAAATCAATAATATCATTAATTAGGGCCAATAAAGAATTACTGTTATCAACAATATGATCCACAAATTCAGTTCGAAGTTCATCATCTAAACCGTCTTGTTGTAAAAGCTGAGAGAAGCCCACAATTGCATTCATCGGCGTTCTAATCTCATGAGTCATATTCGATAAAAATGCAGACTTAAGCTGATCTGACTTTTCCGCCAGTTCTATAGCGTGCTTCAACTCATTCTCTTTCTTCGTTCTGGTATCTATCATTGCATTAACAGTAGAAGCCATATTCTTGAAATCAGAGAAATAAAGCTTATCAATATCTATCTTTATAGACTGAGTTGATGCCTTTTTAAAGAAATCGTTAAATGAATAAATACTTTTATTCATTTTGGATGAAAGTATTCTGGCCGCTAAATAAAGCATTACAAAAGTCAATACGATTAACAGAACGACTTTTAAACTATAGTTTATCATCCTATCGTACAATACAGCTCTTCTTTGGCCAATTATATTTTCAACACTTTGAGTATAAAATCCCGAACCTATAATCCAGTTCCACTCGTCAATATCGTGCAGATATGAAATCTTTTCGCCATTATCTAAATTATAGGTAATAAAACGATCCTTTTTCGATCCCATAGGAAAAAGAATCTTTCTTGAGATTTCTATATCTTCTTCCTCTTCAAAAGTTCTGTAATTACGCCCTTGAAATTTTTCATCTTTGTGAAGCAAACAAGTTCCATTTTTTGAAAAAATAAAAAAGTAGTTGCCTTTATCCACTTTCATCTTCTTAATTCTTTCAATACAATCCGATTGTATAGCTTCTAAAAAATCATCCGCATATGCAAAACTCCCCATATACCAATTATAGGGTTTAAATTTCTTGACATAGGATATTTTGTTGTAGGCGTTGTATTTATTGGGAATATCTTTAGAATTCTTGTATCTAATAAAGGATTCATCTGAATCTTTAAGATGCTTAATTTCATTAATGACCAACTGATTTTGATTAATATCCTTAAAATTCAGTAACGAACGTCCCTCATATTCCGGATTGTTCGGATAAAGAACCCCAACTCCATTGAGGGTATTAATGAAAATATATCTTTTCTTAGAGTTAAATCTAAAAGCAGAAATTGCTTCCTTAATTCTAGTCTGAATGGCCTTTTCAGAAAGAATGCTCTTATTCTTATTATAAATATGCAAAGCTATTTCATAAGCCTGATCCACATTGGTCTTTAAATTCTCCTTTATCGTTTCTTCAGATTGATTCTCTCTAAATTCTATATAATCAATACTCTTTTTAGTATTCTCAACTAACATCTTCTTATGTTCCTCGATAAACTGATCTCTCAATGAATTGGATTCCAAGGTAAATTGGGCATATTCATTATAAATCCATATTCCACCTATAACAATAAGAACCAGGCTTGAAAGCGAAGAGAAAAGAAAAAGGTAGGCCTTACCAATACTAATATTCTGAAAATGTCTGAAAAGGGAAAAATGTTTCAAGGCATTATTTTTTTAGGTCATTTACTTACGAAAGCGTTCAACAATTAATTTGAAAATTGGATTAAATAGCTCCAAATTTCTTTTAATCTCCTCAAGTATTGGTATATCAATCTGGCCATTTACAACTTGCATTGTTTCCGAATAATGGTTTAAAATGGCCTGATGATACCTCTTGACTTCCAAATTTAGTATAAAATGAGGAATTTTTCGGTATTCGGCATGTATTACAAACTCTTTTTCTCTAATATATTTATTCTCTAAAAGAAAATTATAGATATCAATAAAATGTACGGATGAATTTCCCAAAAAACTTCTGAATTCAAATTTCTGCATCAAAGGAATTTCATAAAATAAATCTAATTCAGAATGAGTTGAGGGTAGATAATTAATGATAATTCTATTTTGGTTGACATTGACATGATCAAATTCAAAAGACCAAGCTAAGTCGTGATAGTCTTTGAGTTCCTTTTTTATTTCATGCAACAGTCTCAAACGAGGAAGAACCGTGCAAGTGAAATTCGTATTCGATGCAAACAACTCTTCTGCTTTGCTAATATTTTGAAGATTCAATTCAGCTTTCATTCCTATTTCTTTTTTAGATTGTATTCAAAATTAAGCAATATCGATTTAATCTATGTCAATAATAAGACTCATTTTTAGATTCAAAAAACAATTGGATTACCAAACAGATTTGCACCTTATTACTAATAAGTTATGCAGAAAAATAATTTGACAAACTTGACAGTTAAATATTCAAAGCATATTTATTATCATTGCAGAATGCTTAGAAGAATTATAACCCTGCATATAACTATCATATTTTTGATATCACTCAGCCCCTGCTTATCACAAGCATCGAGCCGATATCAATCATCTTTTACGCTAAACGACGGTTTGCCCAGTAATAATGTGCACCAGATATTCTGCGATTCTCGCAATATCGTTTGGCTTGCTACAGATGCAGGATTTTTCGAATTCGATGGAGGTAAAATCATCATTCGTAAAGAATTGGAGCACCTTTACGGAGAACGAATTTTATCTGTCTGCGAAGACTATGACAAGAACCTATGGATAGTAGCTGATAATATTGGCTTATGCTGTTTCGACGGACACAGCATCAAAACATACAGTCACAAGGATTTAGGCATCAAAAAGGGGATTCAAACTGTAATATTCAGCAGTGAGTACAATAATCTTGTAATCGGCACAACTGAAGGTATATTCAGAATCTCCATTAAAAATAAAGAGAAGTTATTACTAACACCTTTCGATACAAAAGAAACAACTCACATCACTCGTTTTATTGAGGACAACAATCAATTTCTTGCCATTTCTAAAGAAGCAAAAAAGATATTTAAGTGCAACTTTACGACCAATCAGGCTAAACTTTTAGACAGAGACGACTACCTTCCTTTAATTGAATTCAACCAGTTTCACACGGCACAACTTTTAAATGAACTGGCTCTAAAAAACGAAGCATTTAAAATTCGAAATATTGAATATGACGACATTGAATGCGAGATCATACAAAAGAAACAAGTGACGAACGAGACTTTTTACCTGATTCGATATTTCATTGCAGATGTTGAATATCGGAAAGTGCTGAGAGTTTCCGAACAAGAAGTTGAAGACTTCTCCCAATCAAATAATATTGAAGATGTATTTGTACAATCAATTTTTATTGATGATGATGAAAGTAATATTTGGCTAGGAACCAAAAACAATGGTATTTTACACTTTCAAAATTCAATTTTCCAATACTTTAATGCCTCCTATTTCAATCTGGATGAACTTGCTATTTCTGATATTGCGACTGATGACAAGGGCTATATATACATCGCTACAAAAAATGAAATCATCTATTTTAGAGAGAATCAAATCCAAAAGCGAATCTCTACCTCAGAATTGTGCACCATAAAAGACGGACGTCACTCAACGGTATGTGAAGACAAAATTCAAATTTTTGATATTTTTAATGATGGTCATTCGAAACTTTGGTTAGCAACCAATATGGGATTCTACACCCTTGATTTAAATAATAATTCCATTAAATTCATAGGTATAAGTCCTGCTGAAAAATTTGTTTTCACTAGTGAGGGGCAATTATGCTGTCTGTGGAAGAATGAATTCTCCGTTTTTGCCGGTAAAAATTTTCAACAAAAAACATTCTCTTATCAAATTTCAAAATCAATAAAAGTTGATGTCAGTAAAATTGTATCACATAATTCTGAAGTTTGGTTCGCCACAAAACAACTTGGACTTTTCAGATTTAAATCGAATGAAGTCAAGCAGTTCAACAAGAACAATTCTGATATCCACAATGTTATAAACGATTTACTCATATTGCCTGATGGCAATATGGTTGCCGGAGGAAATAATGGCAGCATCTACAAACTTAGATACCAAAATGATAAGCTTAATTTAATAGGAGTAATCGATCAGGATTTAGGGCTCTCAGGTAATACAATACAAGGTTTTCAATATTTAGATGATGGTTCATTATGGTGCGGAACAAACAAAGGAGTTTATCGTTTTGACTATCAATCCTGGAAATCGGATTCGGCAATTACATATCAATTTTGGAATCAAACAAAGGGCTATTACGACCGAAGTGGTAAAAAGTCAGTTGTTGATAAGGATCAGAATATCTGGGTACAAACAAACAAACAGCTTCTAAAAATAACCCCATCGTTTATTGATGATATACAAACAAGCTACTGCTCTATAAGGCTTAAAAAACTGCAGGTTTACAACAAAAACTGGTATCCCGATTCGTCAAAAATAAACGTTTGGACGAAAGAGATAACGGGACCGATTCATCTTTCAGACAATCAAAATTACCTAACCTTTTCATTTGGGTTTCAAAACTGTTTAAACCCTGGCGAAAGTATCTTTCGCTATCAGTTAAAAGAATTCGATACTGAATGGTCAGATTGGAGCACCAATACACAAGCTGTATATTCCAATCTTCCTAGTGGTGATTATATCCTAAATATTCAGGGTAAACATCTGAATAAGGCCAATATCATTCCCTTCTCTATTCATGTATCAGTTGCCTATCCTTGGTGGAAGAAACCCTGGTTTTATGCCATTACTTTTGCTGCTCTCGTAGCTCTTATAATTGCTGTCATGAGAATTTATACCCACAAAATTCGCAAAGAAGAGGAAGAACGAAATAAAATAGGTACAAGTATCTTAGGACTTAAGATGAAAACGCTTCAAAATCAACTTGACCCCCATTTTATTTTCAATGCACTAAACTCAATTCAAGGCTATATTTTAGAACAGGAAACAGAAAATGCACTTGATTATTTATCTGATTTTTCAACCGTTCTTCGCAAAAACATTGATAATGCGGATAAGGATTACATCACACTCTCAGACGAAATTGCTTATTTAAAACACTATGTGAAACTTGAACAAATGCGTTTCATGGATCGTTTTATTTTTGAGATCGTCTTAAGTAAAGAAATTAACCCTTACAATTATAGCATTCCACCAATGCTAATTCAACCCTTCATCGAAAGTGCCATCAGATTTGGATTATCTGATTGTAAAGGTGATGGTTTAATCCTGATCACCTTTGATTTGGAAGACAATAATTACATCCGTTGTACGATTGAGGACAATGGCATTGGACGTTCGAAATCGAAAGAATTTGATGCCGAAAGCCGCAAGTCTTCTCATGAGAAAACAATGCAAATTGTTCAGGAGAGAATATCCCTCCTTAATAAAATGAACAATAACACGTTTAAATACGACTACAAAGTTTTCGATCTATTTGATGAATCTCAAAAGCCGATTGGTACAAAAGTCGAAATTGGTCTGCCTTTTCGTAAAACAGAAAACGAACGCATTTAAATAAGCTCAAAATAATGAACAATTTCTTTCCTATAGGCTTCTAAAAGTTGCTTTAATAAAGGATGATTGACATCAAATGAAATGGCATTTATGCTTCGAATAGGAAGTATTTGCGGTGACGTTCCTGTCAGGAATGCAGCATCGTAATTCGAGAGGGTCTCAAAGGGAATATCCTCTTTAAAAACAGGAATTCCCATGCGTGCACATATCTCGATAATTTTACCCCGTACAATTCCATTCAGCACCATATCATCCGGAGCAGTCACCAACCTGTCAGCCTTAATAAAAAATAAGTTGGACCTGCTCCCCTCGGTTATATGATTCAGATTATCCATCAAAATAACTTCAAATATTTCCGGACTTTCTATGATCGAATTCGTGTAGGTTCGAAGTTCATGATTATAAACTTTTGCATTGGGATGGCTTCGTTCTGCATTATAAACTACAGTGTTAACGCCTTCTAAATAGGCTTGGCTATCAGGATAATTATGATGTACGAAATAGCAATAAAAATTACGGTTGTTCTGATGAATATTAAATACAATTTTAATATTTCCATTACGCACACCATTCCTGCTGATAACCATCTCAATTTTCTCGACAAGTTCTGAATAATTCAGCCACACAAATTGTCCAACTTGCTTCGCAGAATTCTCCAAACGTATCAAATGTTCTTTTAAAAAGACAGGTTTCGAGTTCATGACACGAATCACCTCATAGAGAGACAAACCTCGTCTAAAAAATTCATTTCGAAATTCACTTGTATCCCTAAGTTTACTATTGTGTAAGTATTTATATTGCGAGCACTCTTTCATTTCCTGTTTTACGTCTGATATAAGCTACAAATTAAGCTTTTTTTAAGGAATCGATCTTGCCTAAAGCCACAAATATTCTAATAGATTGATTTCTTTCAGCTAAACTTAAATGTAACCACATTGAAGAAGATCAGATTATTAAAAAAACGTATAAATTTGGTGTATATTTGTAATCAATTGTCAAGCTGCTTAATTTTAAGTTCAAGCTTTTTCTAATTAAAACTAAATCAAAAAAAATATGGCCAGTAGAAGAGACTTTAAGAAAGATGTAAATTTCTTAACCAACGAAATCTTTATGCGCAGTATCATTCATCTTGAATTCTTTGGAAAAAGAAATTCAGACGAAGTTTACACTATTATGAACGAAGCTGCTGATGCACGCAATAACTACATTGCTCGTATCAATCAAAAAATAGAAGAAAAGGCCGCTATTAAGCCTCATTTCAAATCGATTTACGACGATTTGTTGAAATCGACTCATGAACTGCTTGAGAAGATTGACAATCTGGATATAGACTAAAAACACAATAGTATATATTTACAAATGCAAGGGCTATTCGCTTTTGCATTTTTTTATGCAAACTCAACCAACAACCAACAACCAACTAAATGAAGAAATTATTATTCACCCTGATAGCAAGCTCATTTCTAACGATGGGTATTGCTCAAACCAATAAAAGAGCCTTAAGGCATAGCGATTATGATGGATGGAAAGATATCGAGAACCAGATCATTTCAAATGATGGCGACTGGCTTTGTTATGAAGTAAATCCACAGCGAGGAGATGGTTACCTTTATCTGTATCAACATTCAACAGCCAAACTCGATTCGTTTCCCCGAGGATACGACGCAAAATTCACACCTCAGTCTGAGAGTCTGGTATTCAGAATAAAAACTCAATTTGATACCATCAGACAAGCTAAATTGAAAAAAGTAAAATCCAAAGATTTACCTAAAGATTCGCTGGCAGTTTTAAATCTATCAAATTATAAACTGGACAAATATGCCAACTTAAAGTCATACCAAACATCTATAGATGATGGACAATGGATTGCATTCTTAGTAGAAACAAAAAAAATAGAAACAGACACGCTTAAAGAGGCGAAAAAATCTAAAAAGAAGAAAGCAAAAGGAAAGGATAAAATCGAAGTGGCTGATTTAAAGCTCAAAAATCTACTTACAGATGAAGTGATTGACTTTTCAAATATAAGTGATTACAAGCTATCCAGAAATGGACAAGCTGTTGCATTCATCAGTCAAAGTCAGGATACTGTTTCAAAAGCTGAAGTTTCTATTCTAAAATTCAAGGATAAAAAGCCAAATGCTATTTTCAACGAGACTGGACTAGCAAAAAAGCTCAGTATTTCTTCTAAAGGAGATAAATTAACCTTTATTTTCTCAGCCGATACTTGCAAACAAAAAAGGTACAATTTACACTACTTCGACTCAAAATTAAAACACTCAAAAGTTATATTAGATTCAGTAAACAAAACTGTTACCCAAGACTGGGAAGTGAATGAGAACAGCCAATTAAATTTCTCCAGAAATGGTGAGAGCCTATATTTTGGGATCGCGCCCAAAATTGAAAAGGAAAAAAAGGATACTCTTTTAGATGAAGAAAAGTACAGACTGGATGTATGGAGTTGGAAAGATCCCTTACTGCAGTCTGAACAGAAGGTAAAGCTTAAGAAAGAACAGAAAAGAACATATCTAGCTGTTTACAACTGCAAGAAAAACACAATCAATCAACTTGCGGATAAAAGTTTACCACAAGTTAAACTATACGATCATGGCAATGCTGACTTAGCTTTAGGAAGCTCATCTCTCCCCTACCAAATGGAGGAATCGTGGAATGATTGGTTCAAAGATTATTACCTAATCAATGTTAAGAATGGTCAGTCTGAATTAGTCCTTAAAAAGAAAAATTCAACGGTTAATATATCACCATCTCAAAAGTACCTGTACTGGTACGAAACGGCTGACAGCACATGGAATACTTACAATATTGCCAGCAAAAAAACGTGTAACCTGACTCAAAATATTCCTTTTAACTTTTATTCCGAGACGCATGATATGCCAAGTGATCCTCAGCCTTATGGCGTCATGGGATGGACAAAAGATGATCAATATATCTTAATCCAGGATCGTTACGACATATGGAAAGTTGATCCCAAAGGAAAAGAAAAAGCTAAGAACCTAACTCAGGGTTTAGGCCGCGAAAATAACATCCGCTTCAGCTATGTGAAACTTGATACAGAGGAACGCTTTATCGATTGGGATAAAAGCTTACTATTGAAGGCTTTTGGCGAATACAATAAAAAATCCGGTTTTTACAGATTAATAAACGGCGAAACTCTCCAGAAAATATGTTTAGATGATGTGAGTTACTCAAATCCTGTAAAAGCTAAAAAAGCCGATCGACTTGTATGGAAACGCTCAACATTTGTTGACTATCCAAATCTTTGGTTGAGTGATTTAAACTTTGAAAACCAAAAACAAATTTCTAATGCAAACCCTCAGCAAAAAAATATCCTTTGGGGGAATGTTGAACTTGTAGATTGGGTATCAGGCGATGGTGAAAAATTGCAGGGAATGCTTTTTAAACCTGAAAATTTTGATCCAAACAAGAAATACCCAATGCTTGTCTATTTTTACGAAAGAGTTAGCGATCGATTACATAAGCATTATGTGCCTCAACCCAACTGGTCAATCATCAATCCAAGTTACTGCGTGAGTAATGGGTACCTGATTTTCATGCCGGATATTAGTTATTCTAAGGTTGGACATCCGGGAGAGAGTGCATACAGTTCAATCGTAACCGGAACACTGGCTATGATGGATCGCTTTAATTTTATCGACAAAGATAATGTTGCCTTGCAGGGACAAAGTTGGGGTGGCTATCAAATTGCTCAGTTGGTAACAAAAACAAATCTTTACAAATGTGCGATGTCAGGTGCTCCTGTGAGTAATATGACTTCGGCTTACGGCGGTATTCGTTGGAAGAGCGGACGTAGCAGAATGTTCCAATACGAACATACACAAAGCCGAATTGGCGGAACGCTTTGGGAAAAACCCTTGCATTACATTGAGAATTCTCCAATTTTCTCAATTACTAAAGTGAAAACACCCCTACTCATCATGCATAACGACCATGATGGTGCTGTGCCATGGTATCAAGGGATTGAATACTTTGTTGCCATGCGTCGCTTACAAAAGCCCTGCTGGATGCTTTCATACAATGATGAAGCTCACAATCTAAAAAGACGTGCAAACCGAATGGATCTATCTATTCGAATGATGCAGTTTTTTGATTATTATTTGAAAGGCGAGCCAGCTCCTGCCTGGATGATTGATGGTATACCTGCCATCAAAAAAGGGAAATACGATGGCTATGAACTAAAAGAATAAACAAATGAAAAGACCTCAAATAAATTATTTGAGGTTTTTTCATTTATAACAAACTTGGTTTTAAATATCTATTGCCAAACCATCGTAAGCCATAAAAACATTCTCGGGTAACTCTTTTGAAATTTCCTGATGAAAACCCAATTGGTGAGAAAAATGCGTTAAATATGCTTTTTCGGGCTTCAACTCTTCAATTAAAGCCAAAGCTTCAGAAAGTGTAAAATGAGATAGATGTTTTTCCCTTCTCAAGGCATTCAGAACAAGAACCTTCAAACCTTTTAATTTCTCTTTTTCTTCTGCAGGAATATAATTGGCATCGGTAATATAAGCCATATCACCAATTCGATAACCAAAAACAGGCAGCTTTAAGTGCATCGCCCGAATAGGAAGAATACGTGTGCTATTTATTTGGAAAGCCTTATTGTCGACATCGATCAGATTCAATTGAGGAATTCCGGGATAGCGAAACTCAGCAAAAACATAGGCAAACTCTTGTTTCAGCGATGCCTGTACCCGCTTCTCAGCATACACATCAATTGCTCTCTTATTCACCCAATTAAAGGCACGTACGTCGTCTAAACCGGCCGTATGATCTTTATGCTCATGTGTAAACAAAATCGCATCAAGCTGCTGTACATTGGCCCTCAACATTTGGTATCTGAAATCAGGACCACTATCAATAACGATCGTTTGCCCGTCAACTTCAACCAAAGCAGATGTTCTCAAGCGCTTGTCCTTTTTATCAGTAGATAAACAAACGGGGCATTTACAAGCAATAATGGGTATTCCCTGTGAGGTTCCTGTTCCTAAAAATGTAAGCTTCACTCTTTTTAAATTAGTGATTAACGATTAATAATGACTTTATGACTAAGATTTTTAAGCGCCTTAAGTTACTGCTTACAATGACTCTTAAAAACGTCTCCCTTTTTAACATTACTCTTTATTCCTTTTCACCTTCTTTCTATACTCCATCCTA
Source organism: Ancylomarina subtilis (assembly GCF_004217115.1). Lineage (NCBI taxonomy): Bacteria > Pseudomonadati > Bacteroidota > Bacteroidia > Marinilabiliales > Marinifilaceae > Ancylomarina > Ancylomarina subtilis. The sequence goes on from NZ_SHKN01000001.1 coordinate 1,569,410, forward strand.
AAAGACAAATAAAGCAAATAGAGTAATACGAATACAGCCATAACTGCTGAAGGTATGGCGGCTTCCTTTCCAAATAATGTGAGTGCAGTAACAACTGCAAAGCCTGAGCTTTTAATCGTCAATAGAAGATTTTGTGTCATGGCAACTTCCTTTTTGACTCCTATTCGCGCTGCAAATTTCTCATACACCCAACCTAAACCAAATATGCTGAGGAATAAAACCAATGCTACCAGAAAAAGGACATCAAAATTTGAGAAAAACACTTGTCTGTTTAAGCCTACTGCCGTAAAAATAAGCAGTGCAAATCCCCAATCGACCACTCGTCCCCTCACCTTCTCAACAGTTGGTTTGATAGGTTCCCACAGCAATAATCGAGAGATCAACATCGGTATTAAAACCAATTTAACCATGGTCATAAAAAGCATGCCGGAGTCGATCCCTCCATCCACATTACTCAACAAACCAACAATGGCCGGAGCCAGAAAAACAGAGCTTATAAAAGCCCCTAAAACTCCAACAATGCCATATTTAATATCTCCCTCCAAAATGTGCGAAAAAGGAATCACTGCCAAACCTGGAGGCGTAGCTGCAATCACAACAAAACCTAGAAATAATTCCGGAGTAGGCATCAAGAAATAAGCCAGACTAATAATAACCGCGCCAAAGACAAAATAATTAAGAACTGAACCTAACAATAAGGGTTGAATCATTTTTTTTAAAGGGAAAAGCGCTTTAGTACTTAAACCTGTAGTCGAAAAAACCATAACAACGGCTAAAATATAAAAGGTATATTCCTTTAAATTTTCAGCCCAGTCACCTATCGTTAAACCGAGAACTACGGCTAATATTAAGACAAAATTTCGATCTCGTATTATGCGGGTAAAAAGTTGTATCATCGTTCGTATTTTTGTAAAACAAAGATGATACAATTCAAGTCCAATTCAAAACGATTCTAAGTAATAATAATCCCATCTTTTTCAACATATAAATTCAGAATTTAAGTGCAAGTTGCTAAATTTAAAACTCAATAAAATAGAAAAGGATATTTCCTCATTTCGTAAACCAACACATTTCATTATTTTTCAACACAATTCATATGACTTTTTTTAAAGATTTCGGATTCGGACTCCGTACTTATTCTGAAGCTCTCAGCTTTATTTTCAAAAAAAAGCTGGCTTGGTTCTTCCTATTTCCCATTGCCTTTAATATTCTGCTTTTCTGGTTTGGTTGGGACTTAGTAAGTCATTTCACGGAAACAGCAAAAGTCTATCTCGAAAATCAGCTTCAGTTAAAACAAGGGGATTTTTGGGGCTCAGGCTTCTTAAAAACCGCTATGGATGCCTTTGTTTGGATCACATTCAAAGTCATGTTTTTCTTACTTTTTGCCTATCTGGGTGGGTACATTATCATTATTCTGATGTCCCCCATTTTCTCCTACCTATCAGAACGAACTGAGAAAATTAAAACAGGAGTTGACTATCCTTTTAGCATTGTTCAGCTTTTAAAAGATGTTTTAAGAGGAGTCTTAATCGCAATCAGAAACTTCAGTATCGAACTCCTTCTTACCGGCCTCATGTTCATCCTGAGTTTTATTCCTATTATAGGTTGGTTTGCCGCAATTATGCTTTTCTTTATTTCAGCCTATTTCTATGGCTTCTCATTCATGGACTATGCCCTTGAACGCAAAAAATTAAATCTAAAACAAAGCGTCCAGTTCATGGGGGAAAATAAAGGAATTGTTATTGCCAATGGCTTTGTCTTTTCTCTTTGTTTGATTATACCTTTCTGCGGTGTTTCCTTCTCAAGTTTTGCAGCCATTATTTCGGTTGTGGCCGGAACTCTAGCCATAAGCGAGATGGATACAAGAAACTAGAACACTACAAAATTAAAAACCTTTAGCCTTAGAATAGAAAAAGCCACCTTAGCGGTGGCTTCTATTTTATATCTGAATATTAGAATTATTTCTCAATATTTGGAAGTTCAAGGCCATAGCCTTTTTTACGATCTTCTGCTTTCAATAAGAAACCAAATACAGTAGCTAGTATGGTTAATCCAACAAAAATTAACCAAGTTGATGAATAATCAAACATGGGAATATCCCCAGCCTCTCTTAGAGCCTGAACTTTTGCTGATATTTCGTTTGCAGGAATCCCCTCTGCTCTGAAATTAAGGATGGCACTTTCGGTTTTTTCATTAACACCTGGATTTGTTTTATCTAAAACAACACCGAGTAAAATAGGCACAAGCATTAAACCAATATTTTGAACATAGAAAATTAATGCATAAGCTGACCCTAATTGCTTATCAGGAATAATCTTTGGAACCGAAGGCCACATAGCCGAAGGAACTAATGAGAAAGCAATTCCCAGTAGAACAACCGCGAAAATTGCAACCCATGTTGCAGTCAGCGCAGGTATATAGAATATGGTATGTACAATAACAAGCAATACAGCTCCAAGAATCATGATAGAAGCACCTTTACCGTATTTATCGTATATAAACCCAAACAAAGGCGTTAAAAGAATCGTTCCAAATGGTAAGATAGAAGGAATATCACCAGCTGTAGATGGATCAATACCAAACTTGTTCACCATTAAACCCGAAGAAAACTTATAAAATGGGAAAACGGCAGAATAGAATAACAAACAAAGAATAGCAATATACCAAAAGCCCTTGCTTTTAATAATGACACCAAGATCCGAAATTTTGAATGGTTCTTCCTCCTCAGCTTCATCTTCAATTTGTTTATCCAATCTCACATCCATTAGGCAATAAACAATGAAAAGGATTAATCCAATACACAAAGCAATCGTACCAACTAATACAGCCGTTGGGATGCTAAAAGCATCAGCAATTCGAGGAGATCCGAATAAGGCAAGAAACGAACCTAAACGTGCCAGGGCCATCTCAGTACCCATTGCAAGCGCCATTTCTCGTCCTTTAAACCATTTCACAATTATTCTGGATACAGTTATACCAGCACCTTCAGCTCCAACACAGAATATTGCAAATCCTGTTGCTGAAACAAACACTCTGGAATCAATCCCTATGATTGTAGATCCTATTTCGAAATTATGGGCAAATGCATAATATTTGACAATAGCTCCAAAAATCATTACCAAACCAGATCCAATGGCGGTAAATTTAATCCCCATTTTATCTAGTACAATACCCGAAAAGATCAGCATAAATGCAAATACATTTAAGTATCCCTGGGCACCCGTAACCAGCCCCCAATCTGTACCACTCCATCCGTATGTACTTTGAATAAGCGTTTGAAGTGGAGAGAGTACCTCCATAAAGGTATATGCTATAAGCATAGTTACCGAAACGAGAATTAACACAAACCAACGAGCGCCTGCACTATCTCTCAAAGTCTTTTTAATAGCATCTGTCATTACAATAAATTTTGGGTTAGAATTTAGTTTTTGGGTTTTATATCTTACTAAATTAAGATTAATGCCTAAAAAAACAAACCTGTATTTTATCACTTACAGCTACTTACGAAAAAAAGCCACCCGAAAGGTGGCTTTTAAAACTTTTATATCGTATTTGAAATTATTCCTGAATATTAGGAAGATCCAAACCGTATCCTTTTTTCTTATCTACAACTCTCAAGAAGAAAGCTACAACAAGAGCAGCAATACCACAACCAACCATCAACATCATTGGCTCAGTATAATTAAGAGCAGCACCGTCAGCAATTCCTTCGTTTGCCGAATCCAATACAGCTCCCAAAAGCATAGGGAATAACATTAGACCCACATTCTGGATCATAAAGATCATTGCATAAGCTGAACCCAAACGTGATTCCGGTATAATCTTTGGTACTGAAGGCCACATAGCAGCAGGTACAAAAGAGAAAGCAAAACCTAGAACAATCATGGCAGCAAATGCAAACCCAGTATTACCAGGTAAGAAAGCAAAAATAGTGTGTGAGAAGATCAATAATAAAGATCCCAACATCATAATACTAGCTGATTTTCCTTTTTTATCCATGAAAGCACCAAAGATTGGCGTTAGAATCATTGTTCCAATAGGAAGAAGACCTACAATCATTCCTGAGAATTCTTCAGCAAAACCATATTTCTGAACCATCAAGTCTGGCGCAAACTTCGTGAATGGGAAAACTGCTGAATAAAATAAGACACAAAGCAATGAAATTAGAATAAATCCTGGGTTCTTGAACAACAAGAATACATCAGAAGCCTTAAATTCTTCTTCAGAAGCGACAACACTAGTATCAGCAGCCACCTCAGCATCTAACCTCTTATCCATCATATTATGAACAAAGAATGCCAATAAACCAATAACTAAAAGAACAACACCAAAAGCCAATGGACGTGAAATAATTTTATCAGCACCAGTCATCCATGGTGAAGCAGAGAATGCGATAAGCATACCACCACGAGCACAAGCCATCTCAAGTCCCATCGCCAATGCCATTTCTTTTCCCTTAAACCATTTTACAATGATTCGAGAAACAGTAATACCAGCAATCTCAACACCTACTCCGAATAAAGCATATCCAATCATAGCCATCTTTAAAGAAGGCTTATAGTCAGTTAAAAACGAGTTAAGAAAGTTATATCCTAAACCACCATTATTAAAAGTATCTGTCATGGCGTAATAGTTGAAAAAAGCTCCAACAATCATAATCCCAACAAAGAAAGTACCTGTAAAACGAATACCTGCTTTATCAAGGATAATCCCACCAAAAATAAGCATCAAACAGAAGACGTTTAATACAGAATAAGAACCAGCAAAAGTTCCATAAGATGAGTTTGACCATCCCATTTGGTCACGTAACATTCCCTGTAAAGGAGACATGATATCTGTAAAGAAATATCCTGTAAGCATCAAGAACGATACCGTTAATAAAACGAACCATCTTGCACTTTTGCTGTCTCGAATTGAAAGACTAGCAGCTTTAGTTATAGCCATGTTTTTAATTTTTTATTTCGTTTAAGTTAATGTTTTAGAGCCCGCTAAATTAAGATTTATACTGAGACAAGCAAAACTGAGCCCCATGTTTTTAAATTGTGTCGCTGAACCTCATATTCTCTACAGCACATAATACGACCCCAACAATCTCGGATCATGACAGTTGCATAACAATTACAAAGCCTGAACATTGGGAAATGAATACGCTTTGTATAAGAAACAGGAACGTTTAAGTATTTAACATCTAGCTTTAACCTTCCTTTAAACTTTGTCCTTATCTTTGTTATCTGACATATTTAGAATAAAAAGATGCAAACACTGACTCAAAACACTGGACTGTATACCGATTTTTATGAGCTCACCATGGCTCAAGCCTATTTTTACAGTGGCAAACAGGAAGAAACCAGCACATTCGATTATTTTTTTCGTACCAATCCTTATAAGGGTGGCTATGTCGTATTTGCAGGTTTACAAGATCTACTCAGTATTCTATCGAAATTCTCTTATTCCGATGAGAATCTGGCTTTCCTAAAAAAAGCGGGTTTAAAGGATAAATTTCTGAACTATTTAAAAGATTTTAGATTCAGAGGAACCATATATAGTATGAAAGAGGGTGAAATCGCTTTTCCATACGAACCCATTATACGTGTAGAAGGCCGTATGATTGAGTGTTTACTGATTGAAACCATTCTTTTAAATTACCTCAATTTTCAATCTCTGATTGCAACCAAAGCCTGCCGTATTCGTTCAGTTATTGGCGACAAGACCTTTGCCGATTTCGGATTAAGAAGGGCTCAGGGGTTAGGTGGTATTCATGCAAGCAGAGCTGCTATTATTGGTGGTGCAAATTCAACATCAAACGTTTATGCTGCATTCAATTATGGCATTCCTGTAAGTGGAACTCAAGCTCATGCATGGGTGCAAAGTTTTGAAAAAGAAATTGATGCCTTCCGTCAGTATGCTGAAATAAATCCTGACACAACCGTTTTACTTGTTGATACTTATAACACGCTTAAATCGGGTATTCCCAATGCCATTCTGGTTGCTAAAGAACTTGAAAAGAAAGGACATAAGCTTGTCGGGATTAGATTGGACAGTGGTGACCTGGCCTATTTAAGCAAGAAAGGACGAGAAATGCTTGATGATGCCGATCTGAGTTACGTTCAAATATTTGCATCAAATCAACTCAACGAATATGTCATAAAGAGTTTAAACGAACAGGGCGCCAGAATTGATGGGTATGGTGTGGGAACCGAATTGGTAACCGGGAACGACACAGGTGCTCTTGACGGGGTTTACAAGCTGGTTGAAAACAACAACAAACCTTGTTTAAAAGTCTCGGAGAATGTTGAAAAAATGACCCTCCCGGGCAGAAAAAAAGTCGTGCGCTATCTTGATAAAGATGGGATGTTCTTTCGGGATGGAATTCTCTTAGTTGAGGAAGATCATATTAATCAAATTTACCACCCTTTTCACTCACATAAAACAACCGAACTTGGTGACTTAACTTTTGAGGTGCTAACACAAAAGGTTATGGGTAATGGAGAAATCCTAATCGAGGAACAAACTCCAAATGAAATAAACACCTATCTGCAAAAACGTTTTGCACAACTTCCTGATGAGCATAAACGATTCATTAGCCCACATATTTATAAGGTTGGTGTCTCGGAGAAAGTCCTCAATCTTAAAAATGAGATGCTAAAAGGCATTCACAACAAAATGAACTAGAACCTACAAGAATAAGAATCTATGGATATCAGAATACATATAAAAAAACCGACGCTTTTACTCGACAAAAATAAGTGCACGCGTAATATCGAAAATATGATCGATCGTGCAAAAAGATGCAATCTTAGCCTTCGTCCTCATTTTAAAACCCATCAGTCGGCTGAAGTTGGAGAATGGTTTCGTGAGCTTGGTGTCAACAAAATTGCGGTATCCTCACTACAAATGGCTCAATATTTTGCAGACAACAATTGGAAAAATATCACAGTTGCCATGCCTGTTAATTTGAGAGAAATGGACCTCATCGACGAGTTGGCAGGAAGAATTGAGCTTAATATACTAGTCGAATCTGCAGAAAGCATCCACCATCTTGAGGCTGAATTAAATAATAAAGTGAATGTCTTTATCAAAATCGATACAGGCTATCATCGCACCGGAATTTCTGCTGAGGATACTGATGGTATTCAAAACTTGCTGAATTATATCAAAGCCTCAACCCGACTGCAATTCAAAGGATTTTTAGCACATAGTGGTCACAATTATCAAGCTAACGATCCTGACGAAATTCACAAGAACCATAAAAAAACTGTACTCGATTTAAACGAACTAAAAGATGTTTTCAGATCTCAGTTTCCTGATCTGGAGGTTTCACTAGGTGATACACCTGCTTGTAGCATTAGTGACGAATTCTTTGGAATAGACGAAATACGTCCTGGAAATTTTGTTTTCTACGATATGATGCAATTCGTATTAGGATCCTGCGAAGAAGACGAAATAGCTGTGGCTATGGCTTGTCCAATTATTGCTAAACATGCCAACAGAAACGAAATTGTAATTTACGGAGGGGGTGTTCATTTCTCAAAAGAATATCTTGAAGCTGACGAAGAAGGAACCAAACTTTTTGGCTCACTGGTCAACATTAAACCTGATGGCTGGAGTCCGATTATGAGCGGTGGTTTTCTTTCAAACCTATCTCAGGAACATGGTATCATAAAATGCAACGAAGATTTCTTTAACGAATTTCAAGTTGGCGATTTAATAGGTATTCTCCCCATTCATTCGTGCATGACCGCCAATTTGATGGGAAGCTATTTAACTCTTGAAGCTGAAACCATTGAAATGATGTGATGAGTTATAAAAATTAACGACCCTAAGTTAGAATACTAAAATAGCCCGATTTTCATCGGGCTATCTTTATTTTATATCATTCGAAGATTACTTCTTCACAGGAATGTTCTTAAGGGTTTCAACGGTGAAATCCCAGAATTTCTGAACAGTATCGATCTTCACTTTCTCGTCAGGAGAATGTGGGAAACGAATAGTTGGTCCGAATGAAATCATATCCCAATGTGGGTAATTTGCACCCAATAAACCACACTCAAGACCTGCATGAATGGCTTTAATCTCAGGAATCTTACCATACATCTCGTTATAAACATTCTGCATAGTTTTCAAGATTGGAGAATCCATATTTGGTTTCCATCCTGGATACTCACCTTCCAATACAACCTTAGCACCTGCCAAAGTAAATACAGAAGAAATCATTTCAGCCAAATCTTCTTTAGCAGAATTCACTGAAGAACGCAATAAAGTCTGAATCATGATCTTTTTGTCATCGCTATAAACGCGAGCAAGGTTGTTTGATGTCTCAACCAAACCTGGCATTGCATCACTCATACGGATTACGCCATTAGGACAAGCATAAATCGCATCAATTAGGCGATTCTGAAGTTTACCCTTCATCACGTTCTTTGGTAAGTCACATGGCTCAGCAAAGAAAGTTAGATCTGGCTCAACACCACTTAGCTCAGCTTTGAAAATCTCTTCGTACTCTTTCAATGATGCCGCACAAGCATCAACATGCTTCTCTGGTACAACAACAACAGCAAAAGACTCACGAGGAATTGCATTACGCAACGATCCACCATCAACAGAAGAAATACGTAAACCAAAATGCTTAGCAGCATGCTTTAAGAAACGGAATAATAATTTGTTAGAGTTTCCTCTACCCAAAATAATTTCCATTCCTGAATGACCACCCTTAAGACCTTTCATATTCAATTTGAAAGCAACAGTTCCTTTAGGGGTTTCAGTCAATTTATTTTTGAAAGTAATATTCGCATCGATACCACCGGCACAACCTACGTACAATTCACCTTCGTCCTCTGAATCCATATTCAAAAGAATATCGCCATCAAGAACACCTGGCTGTAAGCCAAAAGCACCTGTCATACCTGTTTCTTCGTCAGAAGTGAATAAAGCCTCAACCGGACCATGAACCATATCAGTTGATTGCAATACAGCCATAGCTGCAGCAACACCCATACCATTATCAGCACCCAAAGTTGTACCGTTAGCAGTCAACCACTCACCATCAACATAAGTCTCAATAGGATCTTTCTCAAAATCGTGCTCTGTATCAGAGTTTTTCTGAGGAACCATATCAAGGTGACCTTGCATCACAACACCCATTCTATCTTCCATTCCTGGAGTAGCAGGCTTCTTAATAATGATGTTTCCAACCTCATCTTTAATTGTTTCAAGACCTAAGTCTTCGCCAAATTTCACCATGAATGCCTGAATAGCATCTTCGTGCTTAGATGGACGAGGAATTTGAGTTAATGCATAAAAGTTTTCCCAAATTGCTTTAGGTTCTAGGCTTAAAATTTCTTTGCTCATTATAATTGTGTTTTAAGTATTTATGAATTTTTCAACACTCAAAATAGAATCAATTAATTAGACTTCTATTTTTTAAGAGTCCTAAAGGTATAAGTTTTTTGATTTTAAGAAAAGAACAGAGCCAAAACCTTTGGGGAAATAACAGATTTTAACAACATAAACGATTTGGTCTGGACTGAAATCAACAAAAGTGAATAAAAACAAAAAGCCGATAGAATATTATTCCATCGGCTTCGATATGCTTGTTTAAAATCTGATACTAATCCTTATACATCTTTTCGATAAGATGCTTGTACTTTTCCTGTATCACTTTTCTTTTCAATTTAAGTGTTGATGTAATTTCACCTGCTTCCATTGAAAATTCCTTTGGCAGAAGTGTAAATTTCTTAATTTTTTCGAAACGAGAAAATTCCTTTTGCATCTCCTCAAATCGTTTTTCAAAAAACTCAACAATCTGAGAGTGAGCAATTAAATCCTCAATAGAGTCAAAGGAAATATTATGTTTTTTTGCATACTGTCGTAAAGGTTCAAAAGCAGGAACTGCCAATGCGGTCACATACTTCTGACAATCTCCAATAACAGCCACCTGCTCAATAAATTGATCATTTACCAAAGTTGTTTCCAACTTTTGAGGCGCCACATATTTACCTCCTGAGGTTTTCATCAAATCCTTTATTCTATCGGTAATCGTCAAATTTCCGTTCTCATCAATTCTCCCCGCATCACCCGTGCAAAACCAGCCATCCTTCATAACCTTAGCTGTTTCTTCCGGCTTTTTGTAATAACCTCGCATCACACCCGGGCTTTTCACGAGTATCTCGTCATTCTCTCCAATCTTAATCTCAACACCATTCAGTGTTTTTCCTGTGGTATTAAAATCGATATGCGTATCACCATATAAACAAACGGTCGCCATCGTCTCAGTAAGACCATAACCCATTTTAACATTGATTCCAACCGAATGGAAGAAAGCGATAATCTCTGATGAAAGTGGAGCGCCGCCACAGGGTGTAAAATTGATTCTTCCTCCAAAAATATCACGGAACTTACTCAATACTAATTTATCAGCAAGTTTATATTTCAATTTCAAACCATAAGGGATTTTCTTCTCGAAACGCTTGTACTGATTATTACGTAACTCCCCTATTTTCAGCGACCAATTCAAAATTTTCTTTTTAATGCCTGAAGCATCCTTACTCTTATCCTGAATAGCTGAATAGACCTTCTCATAAATACGAGGAACCGTACACATTAAGGTTGGTCTGGCCTCTTTCATCGTTGGACCAATTTGTTTTGGGTCTCGATTGAAATAGATTTTATAACCTCTGTGTAAGCAGAAAAACGTCCAGCCACGTTCATATACGTGACTCAATGGTAGAAAACTTAAAGAAACTTCATCATCACTAACCGCAAGTTCCTTATCGTGAGAACGCAGAACTGAAGTAATATTATTGTGGTCAATCATCACCCCTTTGGGCTCACCAGTAGTTCCTGAAGTATATATTAGGGTTGCTAAATCATCAAGATTAGCTGTTTCGAATCGGGCATCAAACTCTTTCCCCAGACGGGAAGCCTTACCCATTTCGATAAACTTATCCCAATACATTGTATGTTTGTGGTCGTTTATTTTAACCGACTTATCAAAAACAATAACCATTTTAACTTGAGAGCATTCTCCAAGCAACTCCATGGTTCTATCATATTGTTCTTGTTCGCCTACAAAAATAGCCTGAACAGAAGCATCTTGTATAATATACTTTGCTTCAGTTGTCGAATTGGTTGGATAGATTGGAACCGTTATGCCTCTTACACTCATAACTGCAAGGTCGGCAACAATCCATTCCGGCATATTTTGAGAAAAAATAGCAACGCTTTCTTGTATCCCAATGCCCAATTTAAGCAGAGCTTTAGATACTTGTCTGGTTTGAATTCCAAATTCACACCAACTCACATCAACCCATTCCCCACTATCCTCATTCTTATAAGACATCGCAACCTTATCGCCAAATTTTTCAAATCTCTGGCGAAGATGTTTGCCCCAATGTTGATAATCCATAAAACTAGTTTAGTTGTAAATCGCTGCAAAGATACACATGTTTAGCCGACTTGAAAGCATTTCGAAGGAAATGCAAATTCATAATCGTCCACTCAAAACTCCAAACACAACATAATTCAAATGTAATCCGAATAGAATCCTCAATAAAATCAAGCGTTTACAAAAATAGTGATTTTAGACTTGTATCTAAAACCACTATTAAAGCTAAATGTCTTTATTAAAAGGCGAATTCATCAAAAAATGACAAATTCATCCCACAAAATGGATCCGTTTTTAACGAACATGAAAGTTTAGCAATTCTTCACCTTCCAATTCGCCAACCAAATGATCTCCAATTTTCACAGGCCCAACCCCTTCCGGAGTTCCCGTGTAAATCAGATCACCAATTTTAAGCGTGAAATACTTTGACAGATAACTGATCAGATAATCAATTGAGAAAATCAAATCGGACGTATTACCAGCCTGTACTTTTTTCCCGTTGATATCCAAACTGAAACTCAAAGCATTTATATCTTTAAACTTTGTTTTGGGTACAAATTTAGAGATGGGAGCTGCCCCGTCAAATGCTTTTGCCTTTTCCCAGGGCAAGCCTTTTTTCTTGCATTCTGCCTGAATATCACGAGCAGTAAAGTCAATCCCTAAGGCTAGCTCTTCGTAATACCGATGCGCAAATTCAATCGGAATATTTTTCCCAACTCGATTAATCTTAACCACAACTTCAACCTCATGATGGATATCCTTAGAGAAATCTGGATAATAAAAGTCGTTATTGCTTTTTAAAAGCGCTGAATCAGGCATTGAAAAAACCACAGGTTCGGTAGGCACCGGGTTGTTCAATTCTTTGGCATGATCCACATAGTTTCTACCAATCGCTAATATTTTCATAGTGTTATTCGTGAAATAGTTTATTCCTTTTCAAAATCAGAAACCCAATTCTATTGGGTTCTACATGTTAAAGTTTCTAAGCTTAATCTCAGTCAAAACTTTCTTTGTATACAGTGGAAAATCATTGTTCATGATCCAACCATAATAACCGGGTTGTTCTTTCAAAACCTCTTCAACAGCTTTTCCTTTATTCTTCCCAAAATTAAAGGTTTCGACTCCTTTTTTATCAAAAACAATCATTCCTGCAAAATCCGCATTTTTATTCTGAGTTGAGAATTTTGAAAGGTAATCGATATCATTTTCAAGATTTTCATATTTATCCAATTGGGATTTTAAAACCTCGTATGTTGCAATAGTATCCGCCTCGGCACCATGAGCTCCTTCAAGATCTTTTCCACAATAGAACTTATAAGCTGCCGTTAATGTACGTTGCTCCATTTTATGGAAAATGGTCTGAACATCAACAAATTTGCGTTTTCTCATATCAATATCGATATCAGCACGCAAGAATTCCTCAGCCAATAAGGGAATATCAAATCGATTGGAATTGTAACCTGCCAAATCACAACCTTCAATGTATTTTGCTATGATTTTACCTATTTCTTTAAAAGTGGGCTCATCCTTTACGTCCTCATCATAAATGCCATGTATGGCACTTGCTTCTTTAGGAATTGGAATACCTGGATTCACACGATATGTTTTGGTCTCTTCATTACCGTTTGGACTCACCTTTACAATAGCAATTTCTACAATTCGATCTTTCGATACATTAATCCCGGTTGTTTCTAAATCAAAAAAAGCAATGGGGTTTTTCAAATTCAAATTCATGTTGACTTGTTCTTTTGGAGAAGTTATAATTATATCTCTAAATTTCACAATCTAAAGATCTCATCTTAAATAGAAAAAACCTAATGAAAGGATACTCTCATCAGGTTTTTTTACAGACATTATATTTTCGTTTAAATTAAACGTTAATCATCATTGGCATTAACAACATCAACACGTCTTCATCCGCATTTTCGTTATCGTATGGTAAGAATAAACCTGCACGAGTCGGGTCAGAAAGTGCAACCACAACATTTGATGAAGAAATATTCTGAAGAATTTCCAAAAGAAATACCGATTTAAATCCAATCTCAAGAGCTTCACCTTCGTACTGACACATCAGTTTTTCACGAGCTGAAATAGAGAAATCGATATCCTGAGCTGAAACAACCAATTCGTTATTATTTAACTCAAATTTAATCAAGTTACTTGCCGGATTTGAAAATACAGATACTCGCTTAAGAGTATTGTAAAGCTCAACACGATCAATGGTTAATTTAAACGGGTTATTGGTCGGAATTACCGAACCATAGCTTGGATATTTTCCTTCAACCAAACGACAAATCAACTTGTAGTTAGAAAGCGTGAAGAATGCATTTTTATCATCGAACTCAACCAATACTGGATTTTCTTCTTTAGGAAGAATATTACGAAGCAATGATGCTGGCTTTTTAGGAAGAATAAATGACGATTCAACTTCTGAACGACCATCAAGACGCTTGTAACGTACCAATTTGTGCGCATCAGAAGCAACAAAAGTTAGATCATTATTATTCAATTCAATGAAAATACCATTCATTACAGGACGCAGCTCATCATCAGCAGTCGCAAACAAGGTTTTGTTTACACCTTTTAATAGAACTTCGCTGGCAACCGTAATATTTACAATGCTATCTTGTTCTTTTTCCGGATTCTTAGGGTAATCATCGCCATTCTGACCAGGAATACTAAACTTACCATTCTCGGTACTCAATTTCACAGCTAAAGTCTGAGGATCAACTTCAAAAGTCAATGGCTGCTCAGGAAACTCTTTTAAAGTATCAGTTAAAATCTTTGCTGGAAGTGCAATTACACCCTCACCTTCAGAAGCATCTAATGGAATCGTTGTAATTAATGTGGTTTCCAAATCAGAAGCAGTAGCTATCAATTCACCATCCTTCAATTCAAATAAAAAGTTATCGAGAATTGGAAGTGTGTTTTTGTTGCTAATCACACGGCTAATAGCTTGAATGTGTCCTAAAATCTCAGTACTTGATACTACAAATTTCATATGTATATAATTTGTTTTTAAGTTGACTTCTGAAACAACACTTGACTAAACATCCTGTTAATCAGTCAGATTTCATCTGTCAGTGTATTTAATAGTTTTCTAACATTGTTTATTTTTGACATCACAAAAAATCGATGTAATGTTAAAAATATCAAGTGGTGAATATACGAATTTTATTTATTCGAATCTGCTTTTTTTCCAAGAGTTTGCTTTCAATTTATCCACGAATGATTTTTAGAAATACGCAGCTTAATTTCGATATCTTTTTCGGCGGAGATAACGCCAAATAATTGCGAAGAACAGAAGTAAAACAAGGGGTAATCCCAAATTTAAAACCTGATAAAAAAGACGATCTTCACGCAATTTGGTTTTATCTAATAGGCGAAGTTTCACTTCTCTTGATCGAAGATTCATCCAGCCTTCATCATCACATAAATAATCAACACAATTTAAAAGGAAATTTCTATTCCCATAGGTTTTTCGGGAATACCGATCGTATCCCAAAGCTTCCATTTGCATATTTCCACCAACCCCTCTCACACGATTTCTGATCATATCACCATCAGAAATAACGATCATCTTACTCTCAGGACTTTCATCTTTATAGGTTGAACGGTCAATTCCTTCCCAAATTCTGTTTTTAAAAATAGACTGGAACTTCCCTTCAATCAATACTGACATCACTTTTGAGCCATCAGGAAAATCCTTGGCTTCCATTTTTTGTCCAACAATATCAAGTCGTATAGGAGTTGGCACCTTCTGAAGTCGGGTAAAATTCGAACTCGCTAATAAAACCGTATGTTTTAAATTGGGATTATTCCCAACCTTATCAATTGAATTTGCAAACTCAACCCGAACCATATTCAATTTGCGTGTGATCGGATGATTGGATGGTGGAGCCAAAAGTGGTGAATAATACCAGGGAGCCGGCACATATTTTCCATTCTGCCCTGATGCTGATGACTGAACAGGAATCAGCTGACTCTGAACATCCATTACCAAATCAGGATTAATGCGAACCCCATATTTAAACAGCTGATCTTCCAGATTCAGAGGTTTATAAAATGCCATAGACATGCCATTAGCTGAGATACTGTCCATTGAGGCAGCCACTTCGTCAATCAGCCACATCACCTTGCCCCCATTCATGATATACTGATCGAGGGCGTACTTGGCTTTTTTGCTAAACTCTTTGCGAGGCTGAGCAACAATCACACAGGCAAATCGCTTGAAATCTTTAGATAACTCGTAAGCAGTTGCTCGACTCACCTTGTAACGTTGTAGAAGCGATGCTGTAAAATCAGCCACTTCATATTCACCCAATTCACCCTGTCCTGTGAAAAAAGCAATTTCCTTAACCTTGGTTTGATTCAGTAATCTGATGGCCATAGAAAGTTCATATTCGATACTTTCTATAGAATGATTCAGATTCTGATCTGCCGATAATCCTGACACAGATTTCAAGAGGTTAACCGGAGTTTCCTTTTTCCCATCGTGAACAAAAAGCCCGGGAACTATGATTTTTTGTTTCACACTCCCATCGCGACTGGTTTCCTGAATGCTGGTTGGTTTAAGACCTCTCTCGGATAATTCGCGTAAAGATTTCTCTTTTAATTTTGGATTCAACTGAGCATTAACATCAATAAAACTGTAAGCAATTTCAACCCCTGTATAAGATTTAAATTCTTCAATCAAATCAACGGTTGCATTCTTAAGCTTATTAAAACCATGGGGCAAATCGCCATCTAAATAGATCTCAAAATAAACCGGCTTTTTTAAATCGGCCAATAGTGCTTTGGTATTATCAGATAGTGTAAAACGTTTCTCTGATGTTAAATCTACACGAAAATGAAAAACTTGTAAAAGTTGATACGCAAGCAGAACAACTAAAACTGAAAGAAATAGTTGGAATAAATTCTTCTTTTTGCTTGAAATTTGCATAATGCTATATGATTTTATCGATCTTATTTTTTTGAAAAATGTCTGATTAAAACTACCATTTTCTACTCTGAAGCACGGTACGTGTTGCAAAAAGAAAACAAAGCGACAAAGAAATAAAATAACTCACATCTCTTGAATCAACAACCCCTCTTGACAAGGATCGGTAGTGCTCATTAATACCCAAATTAATTACCTCTGTTTGTAAACCTTGAAATAGCATCAAATCAGATAGGTAATCAAATCCCATATAAAAACTAAAACACAAAACCAGCGAAAGGAGAAAAGCAATGATTTGATTATCCGTTAAAGAACCTGCAAAAACAGCTAAAGAAACGTATCCTATGGCCAGAAAAAACAGGCCTAGAAAAGATCCCCAGAATGCCCCAACATCAATACTCCCAACAGGTTCCCCCAAGTAATAAACTGACAAATAATAAATTAAACAGAAAAGTAACGAAAAGATAACAAGAAGTAAGGCTGCAAAAAATTTCGACAAAACAATCTTGAAATCAGAAATGGGACGAGTGAATAACAGTTCAATGGTACCTGATTTTCTTTCATCGGTAAACAAACGCATACACAAAGCCGGAATCAAAAACAGATAAATCCAGGGAGCCATATCAAAAAGGGTGTCCAGATTGGCATAGCCTCCATCCAAAACATTTGTGTTACCTGGGAATACCCAAATAAACAAACCGGTAGCCAATAAGAAAATACTGATGATTAGATAACCACTTATGGAGCTAAAAAACGATCGAAATTCCTTTAATAATAGTGTGAACATGTATGAGTTTTTGGAGTGCGTTACAAATTTGCAAAATAAATTTGAGAATTTATCGCCTACTTATGTTTCAATTCACTTAGAGAATAAGCAGCACTCTGTTGACTCAAAAAAACTAAGACTTAATGGCCTGAATGTCCGCATAAATCATCTTAGCAAAACGAGCAGATGCACCTGCCCCGCCTAGATGCGCATTTAAATCTTCATAATTCTTCAACATATTGGAACGGTATGCCTCATCATACAGAATTAAATCCAGCTCCTTACTAATATTCTCAACATTGCAATATTGCTGAATTAACTCCTTCACAATAAACCGATCAACAACCAAATTGACTAGAGAAATATATTTGATATTTAAGAGCATTTTCCCTAATCGGTAAGCAATGCTTCCTCCGCTCATTTTATAACACACCACCTGTGGAATACGAAGCAAAGCTGTTTCAAGTGTTGCCGTTCCGGAAGCAACCAGAGCTGCCTTGGACTGTTGCAATAAATCATAAGTTTGATTGTAAACAAAACTCAACTCATTTCCTTTTGACACCGATGCATAAAATTCCTTTGTGATTGAGGGTGCAGCAGCAATTACAAACTGATAATCCGGAAATCGATCGACAACCTGAAGCATCACCGGCAGAATACGTTCAATCTCCTGCTTACGACTACCGGCTAAAAGAGCAATAATAGGTTTGTTGGACAATTGATTTCGCTCGATAAAATGATCAAAAGTCTCATCCTTATTCGCTCTATTTTCTATTGCATCGAGTAATGGATTTCCGCCAAAACTCACTTCATAGTTATGCTTTTTATAGAACTCAGTTTCAAAAGGAAAAATCGTAAACATACGATCGACATGAGCTTTTATCTTTTTCACTCGTGACTCTTTCCAAGCCCAAATTTTAGGTGAAATATAATAGTGGACACGAATGCCATGTTTCTTAGCAAAAGCAGCCATTCGCAAATTAAACCCAGGATAATCTACCAGAATTAAAACATCGGGTGTAAAATTCAAAAGGTCTGTTTCGCAAAGCCTAAAATTGGCGCGAATGGTTTTCAGATTCTTCAAAACCGTTACGAACCCCATAAATGCCGTTTCGCGGTAATGCTTTACCATTTCTCCCCCTTGAGCCTGCATCAAATCGCCACCCCAAAAACGAAACTGCGCTTGAGCATCTTCATTCTTGAGTTCTTTCATTAGGTTTGAGGCGTGAAGATCACCAGAGGCTTCACCTGTTATGATGTAATATTTCATGGTTTATAGAAACAAGGTTAAAGGATAGAATAAAATCCGAATGAGCTAATCAAAATAAAAATATCTCGACATTATTACGCCCCAACAAAAAACAGAATCACAAATGTATAAATAATGGTCGCTAAAAGAACGCCTCTTGCTGCTTTCAACCAATCTAGTTTTATAAATAAAAAGAAACTAACCACATTACTAAAATATACCGATACGGTTATCATCTTAACATATATTTGCAAATACTGAACGCCGTCAACAAACTGATGAATCGATATTTCATGACTGGCTTTCAACCAATAAGCAATAAAAATCGTCAAAACAGGAACTATTAAACCAATCAAGGTTCCAACGTAGGAATTATTAATCAAGGACTTCATAATCCCAGGTTTTTAAGTTTTCTAAAACATGATGCGCTGTCATATCAATTTGAGTAGGTACCACAGAAGCATAACCATTTCTAATCGCACTTTCATCCGTATCTTCAGCATGAGGCTCGGCATTTTTAAAATGCCCTGTCAACCAATAATAATCTCCTCCAAAAGGATCGGTCCGATGGTCGAACTCCTCTTTCCACATGCCATCAGCCTGACGACACACGCGAACCCCCTTGATATCCCCTTCCGGAAAATTCACATTTAAACAAATACTTTTTGGCAAGCCATTTTTCACAACATTTTCGAATATCTTACGACCGTATTTCACACATTGTGAGAAATCAACCTTACTGGCAAAGCTATCTAAAGAAAATCCAACAGAAGGAATACCAGCCAAACAGCCCTCTATCGTTGCACCCATTGTTCCCGAGTACAACACACTTACAGAGGTATTCGCACCATGATTAATTCCCGAAACAACAAAGTCGGGTTGACGCGGTACAATCTTGTTTAAGGCCAATTTGACACAATCAACAGGTGTGCCCTTGCATGAAAACACCTTCAAGTCTTCCTCATCTCTAATCTTACGAATGCGAATTGGGACTTCGACAGTTATTGAATTCGATTTACCCGAGTTAGCACGATTGGGCGCTACAATATATATTTCACCTAAACCTTTAACCATTTCATATAGAGCCTTAATGCCTCGGGCATTCACCCCATCATCGTTGGTTACCAGTATCAGTGGCTTGTTGTTTGTATTAGTCATTTCAATCAATTTTGTAAGACAGACAAAGATATCGAATTATGCTAGAAGATAGAAGAAATGCATATTAAAAATTCCCCTTGTTGTTTGCCTTAAAATTCCTACTTTTGTAAGCTTGAAAATAGATGATTACTAAGCTTATCTTACCTTAACAAAGACAAGCTAACTTAGTCTGTATTTTCCAAATCAATGAAATTATCAGTATAAAACCCTCATATAATGAAGATATCGTACAAATGGCTGAAGGACTACATCGATGTAGATTTGACGCTTGCTGAAATGGATGACATTTTAACTCAAATTGGTCTTGAAGTTGGTGGTATTGAAAATATCCAATCAATCAAAGGCGGCCTTGAAGGCTTAGTTATTGGTGAAGTAAAAACTTGTGTACCACATCCGGGTTCCGATCATTTGAGTATCACAACTGTTGATGTTAACTCAGGAGAGTTGCTACCTATCGTATGTGGTGCTTCAAACGTAGCTGCCGGACAAAAAGTGGTCGTAGCCACAGTAGGAACCGTTCTGTACGATGGTGACGAGAGTTTTAAAATCAAGAAATCGAAGCTTAGAGGCGAGCCTTCAATGGGTATGATTTGTGCTGAAGATGAAATTGGTTTAGGTCAAGGTCACGATGGTATTATGGTATTGCCTGAAAATGCTGTTGTAGGAATGCCAGCCAAAGAATATTTTAATATTGAAGACGATACTTGCATTGAAATTGATTTAACACCTAACCGTATTGACGGTGCAGGTCATATTGGTGTAGCGCGCGACTTGGCGGCTTACCTAAAACAACAAAAAGATATCGACTATAAAATTCCATCAGTAGAGGATTTTAAAGTTGACAATACCAATACGCCAATTGAGGTGATTGTTGAGAACGAAAAGGCTTGTCCACGTTACTCAGGTGTTTGTATCAGTGGTGTTCAGGTTGCTGAATCGCCAGAATGGTTGCAAAACCGACTGAAAGCTATCGGCTTGAAACCAATCAACAACGTTGTGGATATCACCAACTATGTGTTATTCGAAACTGCTCAACCACTTCATGCTTTTGATTATGCAAAAGTTAAAGGTGGCAAAGTGATTGTTAAAACCTTACCTGCTGAAACCAAGTTTACAACTTTAGACGAAGTAGAACGTGAACTTCACGAGAATGACCTAATGATTTGTAACGCTGAAGCACCAATGTGTATTGCAGGTGTATTTGGTGGCATGGATTCAGGTGTAAGTTCAACGACAACTGATATTTTCCTTGAATCTGCATATTTCGATTCAGTATATGTTCGTAAAACAGCGCGTCGTCAAGGTTTAAATACCGACGCATCTTTCCGTTTCGAGCGTGGAACTGATCCTAACAACACAATTTATGCATTGAAGAGAGCCGCTTTATTAATTCAAGAAATTGCGGGCGGAAGCATTTCATCAAATGTTATTGATCTTTATCCAAACCCTATTGAAGACTTTAAGGTTGAAGCTAACATTTCAAGAATTGAAGGTTTAATTGGAAAGAAAATCGGAAAAGAAACCATCATCAATATTCTTGAAGCTTTAGAAATTAAAGTTGACAAAATTGATGGTGATCAGATGAGCCTATTGGTTCCTCCTTACCGTGTTGATGTGACACGTGAGGCTGATATCGTTGAAGAAGTGTTACGTATTTATGGTTTCAATAATGTTGAAACACCTAATAAGGTTAATGCTTCATTAAGTTTTGCTCCAAAACCTGACGAGCATAAACTTAAGAATATGCTTGCTGATATGCTTAGCTACGGCGGTTTCAACGAGATTATGAATAACTCTCTTTCAAAGGCTAGCTATTACGAAGGTCTGGAGAGCATTCAGGAGAATCATACCGTACGTATCAAAAACCCATTGAGTTCGGATCTTAACGCCATGCGTCAAAGTCTACTGTTTGGTGGTTTAGAGGCTATTGCTTACAACATCAACCGTAAAAATGCTGATCTTAAGTTGTACGAGTTTGGTAAGTCATACCATCATATCGTAAACGAGGAGAATGAGAATCCAGTAAACAATTACTTTGAGAACCAGCACTTATCACTATTTATGTGCGGTGCTAAAAACTCGACAAACTGGAATCTTAAGGAAGAGCCTACATCTTTCTTCCATTTGAAAGCTTACACTGAGAATCTTCTTAAGCGTTTAGGTTTCAATATCGAGAAGCTTAGAATTAACGAAACGGAGAGCGATATCTTTACCGAAGGTTTAACTTACGGTGTTAAGAAAAAGGTATTGGTTGAAATGGGTATGGTTAGTGGCAAATTGCTGAAGAATTTTGGTATTGACACTCCAGTTTATTATGCAGATTTCAAATGGGAGACTCTATTGGCTGAAGCTACAAAAAACAAGGTGAACTACGAACCAATAGCTAAATACCCGGCGGTAAAACGTGATTTGGCTCTATTGATTGACAAAAGCATCAGCTTTGCAGAAATCAAAACCATTGCTTTCAACTGTGAGAAGAATTTACTAAAATCAGTTTCTCTATTCGATATTTACGAAGGTGAAAAATTGGGTGCTGATAAGAAATCATACGCTGTAAGTTTCATTATTCAGGATACTGAAAAAACATTAACTGACAAGCAGATTGATAAAATCATGCAAAAACTAATCAAAAGCTACGAAAAGCAATTGAATGCTCAGTTGAGATAAACTGATTAGATATATATTTAAAGCCGGTTTCATAATGAAATCGGCTTTTTTTTGCAAGATATTTAACGAGTCTCACATTTAAACTGATACGATTCTCCTATAAATACAACACCATTTTTACAGGAAAAAATAACCTTGAAGCCCATTGGGCTCTGTTGCTAATAATCAAAATTTGCTTTACATTCGGAAAATCTAAAGCATCATATATACTCTATGAATATTCAGCACTTAATTATTTTTTGCGTTGCCCAAATCATTGGTCTTATTATAATTCTGCTTCGAAAAAAATTCAGGACTTTGCCAAACCTATTGCTAAAGCTTGTTTTTGCCAGTATCATTACGCACTATATTTATTACTACTTTTTTTACGAAGGGCTAATCACACCTTCATCAATTCTGGCCTATATAATTATTCCTTTTTCAACAATTGCCCCACCACTCGTATATTATTATGCCATGTCGGTGATGTATGGGAAGATTAATTTTACAAAAATTAGCCTTTTGCATCTAGTTCCCATACTACTTAATACTGCCATCTTTGTCTTATTTATTCAATCAACATCTCATAAAGAGACTTTAATCTTTTTAGCTAAGAGTATTACCATAAGTCTTTATTTTATATACCCCATTCTTATAATAAAGATGATTGGCAATTTTTATAATATCAAAGGCATTACCCTAAGCGTCTTTAAATACAACAAGAAAAAAACAACATTAATCAGGTTATTGTGGTCAATGATGCTGCTTCATTTTTTCATTTTAGTACTCAAAAACAACCTCCCTTTATTCATTGATGGCACACAGCAAACAATGGATATCATCAACCTCTGCTTTCTCATGCTTTTAGGATATGCACTAAGTTATGTCATCATTAGTGAACCCAAAACCATACATCTGGCAAATGAAAAAATAGGCTTAGGTGGTTTTAAAAAGTATGATAAGTCGAAACTAACACGCGAAATGGCTGAAGAAAATGCTAGAAATTTGAATCGGATCATGGAAAATGAAAAACCCTATTTGGATACCGAGTTCAACCTTTCAGACTGTTCCAAACTTTGTAATTTACCAACACATACTATTTCTGAAACCCTTAATGGGTTAATGAATCAGACTTTCAACGATTACATCAACAATTACCGAGTTGAAGAATTCAAAAAAATAGCACTACAAAAGGAATATAAAAACTACACCATATTGGCATTAGCTTTCGAAGCTGGTTTTAAATCAAAAGCGACCTTCAATGCTTCCTTTAAAAAATTCACAGGCAAAACACCTTCCGAATACATTAAGAGTTCTGTTAATAAGCAATAATTATTTCAACTCTCCAATTTCCCCAGAGCTTTGTTCACAATGAATAATTCATTCTATCTCCACAATTGAAACTATAGAACTGTTTTTATTTTTCGCTAAACCATTATCATTTGATTTTACCATAATCTTTGACTTTCCATCCGTCTGAAAATATTGGCACACGTCCGAAATCATTAGGATTGTCGTTATACCAATATTTTACATCCAATTTTGAGGTAAAGAAAAAATACTGACACAAATTCGGAATTAAGATTATGGCTAAAAAAGAAATTAAACTCAATGAAAATGATCCAGCAGTTAGCAGGAGAGATTTTCTAAAAATCGGAAGTGCTGGCGCCGTTCTGGGTGCAGTCGGCTTATCATCCATTACAAAAGACGCCGCAGCTAATAGACTAGATAAACATTTAGTTGATGAATTAGTTACGATACACGACGAATTTCCCGTTGAGGTCAGAGCGGATTATGTGCCCCCACGTAATTGGGATCATGTTCAGTATCGTTCATTCTTTGCTGATGCTGTAAAAGCAATTGGTGAAGAAGTTGATGATGAAATTGTAGCAGATGGACAAGCATTTGCTCAGAAAATGAATTTCGCCTACGACGACTCTAAAATCGGATATACAAAAACTGATAAAGCACTTTTGGCAGGAGCATGGGCCATGAATAATTTTTCAGCTGGTCCAAGCCCAGCAGGAGTTCCAGATTTTGGTGTAAATACCTGGGAGCAAAAAACTAAAAAAAATCCACATGCATTATTCGACAACGACTATGTGGCAAAAGAAAAAGCGACATTTAAAAGTAAACAAGAAGCTGCCAACCAAATAAAAAGAGCCGCTAAACTTTACGGTGCCGATCTTGTTGGAATTACTCGCAGAGACAAAAGATGGGATTATAGTAAATTCCTTAATCCTATCCCCCCTCTTGCAAGAAAAGCATTTGCTGGCCCACCAAGTCCTGAACAACTTGAAGAATTACATAACTGGGGTCCTGACAAATTTGTTACAGATTGGAGCGATTTCCCATTTGTTCCAAAAACTGTTATCGTTATGGCTTTCGAGATGGATTACGAAGGGATCTCAACTTCTCCATCATTAGTAGGAAGTGCTGCTGCAGGTGCGGGGTATTCCAAAATGGCTAAAACACCTTACCAATTAGCTGTTTATTTGAAAAACCTGGGTTATCAGGCTGTTTCGGCAGGAAACGATATGGGATTAAGTGTGCCATACGCAATTGCTGCTGGACTGGGAGAAGGATCTCGTCTTGGGCAGGTTGTTTCTTATAAATATGGACCTCGTGTTCGATTAGCAAAGGTGTATACAGACTTCGATTTTGTTGAGTATGATACACCAAAATCTTTTGGTGTCATGGATTTTTGCAAAAAATGTATGCGTTGTGCCGATGCCTGTCCAACAAAAGCAATTTCGTACGATAAAGAACCATCTTTCGATCCAACTCACGAGAATAAAGACAATGCATGGTACAACATTAAAGGTGTAAAGAAATATCATGTTGATGCACGAAAATGCTTCAAACTATGGGGAGAACTGGGAGATGATTGTGGTATGTGTATGGCTTCATGCCCCTATAATAAACCAAATTTCTGGCATCACAGATTAGTTGATAGTATTACTGCAGCCATGCCTGGTCCTGTTCATAGCTTTATGCGTCAGATGGATGAAGTATTCGGCTATGGTAATGTTGAAGACCATGAATCAATTAAAAAGTTCTATAGTCCTAAAGGCAAAAGCTACGATGGACATTAAAGGACGAGCTAAAGATTTAGTTTCCGATTTTAATAAATATTAAAAAATATAATCATGATTTTTTCAGGAATAGAAATACTGTTTTTCACATTAGGAGTGATAACAACTCTGGCAATAGGAACCACATATTATTTTAACAAAAAACTAACATTTACAGCAGGAACATGGGCTACACTTGGCCTGGGAATCTTCCTACTTATATTTTGCATTGCATGGTCGTGCAGTTCGGTTTTAGAAGGCGAACCACGCGCAGCAAGTATGGGACTCGTTGTATTTGGAATCCCAGGACTTATTCTTCTTCTTTTGGGACGGAAGCTTGCAATTAAAAAACCGATCAGTAAACAAGTCTAAAAGTTTAGACAATGGATTATTATATTGAATCCATAAAAGAAGATCAAAGCTTAAAACTAAGAATTTAAATCAATAGGTATTCCGATGGTCACAAGATTGTGACTATCGGAAACACTTCTTCTATTTAGCATTTAATTTAAATACATCTTATTAAATAAGAATGAAACATTACATTAATGGTTTTGCTTATATCACATTAACGCTTGCATTTATTATTGGTTTTGTTAAATCGAATAACGACCAGCAACTAAATAAAATGCAACTCATTACTGGAAATGGCTTATCACTAATAAAAACAAGTGACCATGTGTACAAAGCATTAAGTGGAGATAAAACGTTCGGATACATGGCTATAGGCGAATCGCAAGGCTACGGTGGCCCTTTATCTATGGCTGTTCTCTCAGATAAGGAAGGGAAAATAGTCGGAACCCAATTGGTTAAGAATATCGAAACCATGTCCTTTTTGGCAAAACTTGAAAACAAAAAGTATTACGATCAATATGTCAACAAAAATGTAAATGACGAATTTGACTTATCTAAAGATATTGAAGCCGTTTCAGGAGCAACAGTTAGTTCTTTAGCCATTGCCAACGCAGTCAGAAAAGCATCTTACAACATTGCCAAAGACGAACTGAACATAGCTACACCTGCTCTTAACAAAAAGTGGAAGGTATCAAATGAAGAGGGTATTATTTTACTAATATTTATATTGGGATCCATATCGATACTCTTTAAGAAAAAGAAATTACGCTATGCCAGCTTGTTTCTGGGTTTTATTTTTCTTGGTTTTGTATTCAATGCATCGCTTTCACTCACACATTTCGGTAGAGTCATACTGGGTTTTTTCCCCAATATTCATACCCACTTAAGCTGGTGGATACTGATGGCGGGAACCTTCTCGATCATAGTAATCTCCGGAAAAAACGTGTATTGTAGTTCGGTATGTCCTTTTCATGCAAGCCAGATATTACTGAATAAAGTATCGGGTATCAACCTTAAGTTACCAACACATATTTCGAAAATATTATCGAAGACACCACTGTTTTTGCTGTGGTTATCACTCATCATCATATTTATTTCTGCTAACCCAACAATTGCTTCTTACGAACCTTTTGCCATGCTGTTTGCCTTGGAAGGCGATGGCGTACAGTGGTATATTCTTCCTGCTTCGCTTATTGGATCACTCTTCTTTTCAAATTTCTTTTGTCGTTTTTTCTGCCCCGTTGGTGGCGCATTAGGATGGATATTGAAAAAGAGAAACCAGGTTAAAAAGTTTATTTTATCCAAGAATTAGACTCTATGAACAAAAAACTAAAACTGACTAAAGAAAATATGGCCGGGATTGCCATTTATACAATTTGTTTAATTACGATTCTTCTATTTATAGCCAGCAAATTATAAGTCGTTGGCATTGGAATTAAACCAAAAACAATTTTCATTTTAACTATCCAGAAGAATGCTTTCACTAGCATTAGCGCCAAAAAAAAGGATCATCAGTTTAATTGATGATCCTTTTATTTTTAGATAATTCTATTCGTAATTATTAGTAGAAATAATAATTTAGTCTTTAAAAATAAGCCCCAAAAGGAATTAGAATGAAAGACCAAATCAAAAACTATCTCAACAAATACGTCAAGTTTACTGATAATGAAATAGATGAAATCTGTTCGAATTTAAGCTTAGAAATCTTTCCAAAGAAAACATTTATTCTAAAAGAAGGACAAATCTGTTCCTGCCAGTACTTTATTGCAAGAGGTTTGGTTCGTTCTTTTTATATCGATAATAAAGGAAATGAAAAAATAGACCAGTTTGCGATAGAAAATTGGTGGTTAACAAATATGGAGAGTTTCATTAACGGAATTCCATCTTCATCGTCGATTCAGGCTTTGGAAGAAACCCATGTGTATATATTAAAAAAAGAAAACTTAGAAAAGCTGTATCTTTCAATTCCAAAATTTGAACGTTTTTTTAGACTTATTACAGAAAAAATTCTGATTGCGACCCAACTTAGAAACAACCACTATCTGCAAAAGAAAAGTAAAGACAGATACATAGATTTAATTACACATTTCCCGGATTTCACTCAAAGAGTCCCACAATATATGATTGCTTCATATCTGGAAATAACACCTGAATATTTAAGTGAACTCAGAAAAAAGTAAACTTATTTATTAAGATAGCTTAATTTTTTAGAGAGAAGTAAGCCATAAATTTGTTTCATTATTAATTAAAAAATAAAATTATGGAACGAATAAGTTATCAGGACACGCCTAAAAATATGTTCGAAAAATTAATGGTCGTTGAAGACTATCTGAATGGCTCACCACTGGAAATGTCCTTGCTCGAATTAATTAGATTAAGAACAGCACAACTAAACAATTGTGCCTATTGTGTCGATATGCATTATAAAGAATTAAAGCATTTAGGCGAAAGTGAGCTACGCCTATCTTCTCTGTGCGTATGGAGCGAAACACCCTATTTCAGTGACAAAGAAAGAAAAGCTCTTGAACTAACCGAAATATTAACCCGAGATAGTCAAAGTACAATCTCTGATGAATATTTCGAAACGCTTCTCTCCCAGTTTAGCAAAGAAGAAATTTGTTACTTAACGATTGTAATTTCTCACCTTAGCACTTGGGCCAAACTGATGAAAACATTAAAATTTACTCCCGGAAAATATGAGGTGAAAAAATAATCTGGAACAACTACTTGATTGATATCAATTTGTTTATACCGAATCAATATGAGATAGAGGGTGCCCCCAATGGTCACCCTCTTTTTATTTACAGAAACAAAAAACACCTGTAAAAATGAATTATTTCAAAGCAATGCAAATCTGTTAAATTTTTAATTTAAACATGGTTGTGGCATATGATAAATGCAACACTTTGAATAATTAAACGTCCTTATCAAAAACAATAAATACCATTATGAAAAAAATATTGATTCTATTGAGTGGCATGATGCTTGCCAATGCGCTATTCGGACAAGATGCGAAAACACCTCCTAAAACACAGATCATGACATTAGGAGTTTTCCATTTGGCCTATCACAATCTGGATGTACAAACAACTGAAAAAAAAAACCAGATATCTGTTCTTGAAGAGCCCTACCAGTCAGAAATAATTGCAATCTGCAATGCCATTGAGGCCTTTAAACCGACCATGATTGCAATTGAAAAATCGCCTAACGAACAAGGAGCAATTGATTCTCTATACTCATTATACAAATCAGATCAATTCACATTGAAAAAAGATGAAATCTATCAGCTAGCTTTCCGGATGGGGAAAAAATTAAACCTTCCTAAAATTCACTGTATGAATAACTGGGGCAAACATTATAACAATATGAAAACATTGTTCAAGGATAGTATCCGTTCTGCCAATCTTGAAAATTATTACTTTCAGTCACCAGACTCTATCTATATGGAGAGTAAAAAATCAAAAAAAGTCTCAAATATCATTGACGAATTCACACAATTGAATGATCCGAAACACATCAAAGAAAGCCTTTCAGTGTATTTATTAAACCCCTTTAAATACGAAGAAGAAGCGGGAGATTTTACAGGTGTTGATTTTGAGACTGGAAGATGGTTTAACCGTAATCTAAGAATTTTCAGAAACATTCAAAGAATGGCTCAAAAACCTGAAGAAAGAATCTTACTGATCATTGGCTGTGGCCACCTAAATCTCCTGAATATGTTTCTCGATGTTTCGAAAGAATTTGACTTGGTATCCCCTCTACCTTACCTGGAAGTTGCAAAAAAGAACACCTGCACAAAATAACAAACTTTGTTAAAAAACTTTTTTACCTATCAGGTGATGTTCAAAATATAATTGCAATAAAGAGATCATAAACACCGAATTGAAATGGCTCCCATTCTCAAAATGAATAGGGCCACTTTATTTCTCACATCAAACAATTCTGATTTAGAAAATTATATGATTTCGCTTATTTTAAATGTCCTCCCCTGAAAGTCAACCTCATCACCAACAGTTTTATTTTTTAATAAACCACCAATAGGAGATGCCAGAGATATGGCATAGCAAATTTGTTTATTCATCGGTATTTTACCAATACCAATGGAAATAAAATACATACCTTGATCAGTCACAACAAAACTACCAAAAGATACCTTATTGAATTCTTCTGAGATATCAATACGAGCCAATTCTTTTCGTTGTCTGACGGTTTGATTCAGCAGCACTTCATTCTTTTCAATTTCAATCTGCATCATCTCACGCCCCGTCTCGTACTTATCTCCCGCACTGCTCTTGGTATCGCTATTTCTTGATTCTTTTGCTGAGGCAATAGCTGCCTGAATCACCTCAATCTTTCTATCAAGATCTTCTAATATTTTATGGTATACCAAGCCTTTCAGATCCTTTATCGTGTTCATTCTTTTATCTTTTTAACTCGGTTCAAAATTTAAATTTCCATGATTTATTCTAAAGCCCAAGATAAGCTTTATATGAGTTTGCTTTCGTAAAATTCTTAAAAAAAGACAGATCTCATTTGTTTTTTAAAATAAATCCCTAACTTCGTTTCGTATTTTTACGAAATGCGAAACATATGACAGAAAATGAATTCTATTCCGACCAGGAAAAACAACTGGCACGTTTTGCCAAAGCACTCTCTCACCCGGTGAGAGTCTATATTTGCAAGCTCTTATCAAATCAGTCCTGTTGCTACAGTGGCGATTTGGCTGAGGAAGTGCCCATAGCCCGCTCTACCCTTTCACAGCATCTGAAAGAATTGAAAGCATCGGGCCTGATACAAGGCGAAATTATGCCTCCTAAGATTAAGTATTGCCTAAATAAAGAGAATTGGGCAAAAGCAAACGAAGTGTTTGAAACACTTTTTAAATCTGAAAGAGAAAGTAACCCAAACCAATAATAAACATTAAAGAATGCAACAGTATTCTTAAAAACTTAAACCTTATAATATGGAAATTAAAGTATTAGGGCCCGGTTGCAAAAAATGCAACACCCTGCACCAGGCAACTCAAAAAGCGATTGAAGAATTAAATATCGAAGCAACAATTACTAAGGTTGATGATATGATGAAAATTTTAGCGTATGGCGTCATGTCTACACCTGCACTTGTCGTGAACGAAAAGGTATTATTTAGTGGAAAAGTACCCACTGTATCAGAAATCAAAGAACTTATTGAATCCCTATAAACAAATCTATCATGAAAAATTATTTAACCATAACTATTCTGACTCTTGGACTTAGCTTAGGAGCTTGCCAGTCGAACACAAAAAAAACAACAGATAAAGTAGTAGAAAAAGAAGCAACAGCATGCGTATCTGACTGCTCACATTGTAGCTCAAAATCTTGCGGCACAGCAGTTGCTGAAAAAAAGAATGAAGATGCCGGTATCTACTATTTTCATGGTGACAGAAAATGCAAAACCTGTAAGGCAGTTGGAGCTAAAGCCAAAGAACTTGCAGAAAAATTAAATGTGAAATTCTTCGATGTAAACATTGATGAAGAAGAAAACAAATTGCTTGCAAAGGAATTTGAAGCTACCGGATCTAGTTTAATGATCAAACATGCAAAGTCAGGAAAGATTGAAGATCTTACAAACTTCGCGTTCCGTAATGCAATCAACAACCCTCAAGCTTATCTTGAGAAGTTGGAATCAACTCTTAAATCAGAAAACTAGATTTCTGATTCATCTCACATTCGGTTACATTTCTTAGGGAATGTAACCGAAAAACAAACCCCTTACTCACGACTTCGTGTCCCTAAAACACCTCAAAATAAATAGACCTTGAGAATGGGATAAAACAAGTCATTATTAGTAAGAAAAGCATTAAAAATGGAATATCTTGATCAACTTTTGTCCCAGACTAATTTGCCCATCCTATCAGCATTCATCCTCGGTTTGATGACAGCAATAAGTCCCTGTCCTCTGGCTACAAATATTACGGCAACGGCCTACATCAGTAAAGATTTAGGCGATAAGAAAAAAATATTTCTGAGTGGACTCATTTATACTTTAGGTCGTGCTATCAGCTACACGATTTTGGGCGTTATTCTTTATTTCGGTGCGAGTAAATTTAATGTTTCATCGTTCTTCCATACGTATGGAGAACGCTTGTTAGGCCCCGTCCTGATTCTTATTGGCATTTTTATGCTCGACATTATTTCTTTTAATTTTCCCGGAGTAGGCGGTTTAACCGAAAAAATTAATGGGGAAAAGATTAAAGGAAGTTATTGGGGAGCCCTTTTACTCGGGATTATTTTTGCCTTGGCATTCTGCCCATATAGTGGTATTCTTTATTTCGGCATGCTCATCCCTATTAGTATTTCCCATGCAGATGGTTTATACCTGCCATTTGTTTATGCCATAGCAACCGGACTACCTGTTATTATCATCGCTTACCTGCTTGCCTTCACTCTATCCGGGGTTGGTAATTTTTACAATAGGGTTAAAAGCTTCGAGTTTTGGTTTAGAAAAGTGGCTGCTGTCATCTTCATTCTTGCCGGACTCTATTTCACCTATATCTTCTTTATACAATAATATTTAAACCTGACAGGTTTAAAACCAGATAGTCAATTAACCTGTCAGGTTTCAGAATTTGGAATCATGATCAAATCAATTCAAATCACCAATAGAAAGCAATTGCTTTCAGTACTACTTCTACTACCCGTTTGGTGTCTGCTTTATATCAACCTGCAGAACATATCCGATTTCATTATCGATACTGTTTTCAAGATGCCAGAAAGCCACCTAAGTGAAACCTTACGCTTTTTTATATTCGAAGTTCCTAAAGTCCTTCTACTTTTAGTCTTGGTTATTTTTGGTGTTGGTATTATCCGAAGCTATTTCTCTCCGGAAAAAACCAAACAAGCTTTAGCTGGTAAATCAACCTTTATGGGGAACATTATGGCAGCACTTCTAGGCGTAGTTACACCATTCTGCTCCTGCTCAGCCATTCCCCTGTTTTTAGGTTTTGTTGAAGCTGGTGTACCCTTGGGTGTTACTTTCAGCTTTCTGATTGCCGCCCCAATGGTAAACGAAATTGCCCTAATCATGCTGGTTGGACTTTTCGGATGGAAAACAGCCATCATTTATACTTTAACGGGCTTATTGATTGCCATCCTTGCCGGTTGGGTCATAGGAATTCTTAAACTTGAGAAATACATTCAGGAATGGGTTTTTGAGGTGAAGACCGGACAAACAGGAATCGATGAAACTAAAATTCGTTTTTCAGATCGAATTAAATTGGGATACGAAACCGTCAAAGATATTGTTGGGAAAATTTGGCTTTACATTGTAATTGGGGTGGCAATTGGTGCGGCTGCTCACGGCTACGTCCCTGAAGATTTTATGGCAAGGCTAATGGGGAAATCAGTATGGTATTCTGTTCCTCTATCAATTTTAATCGGGATTCCCATGTACTCAAATGCAGCTGGTATTATCCCCATCGTAAGTGTTTTAATCGAAAAAGGGGCTTCACTGGGAACCGCTTTAGCTTTTATGATGTCGGTAATTGGGCTATCCTTACCGGAAATCATTATCCTGAAAAAAGTTTTAAAGATGCCTTTAATCCTTATCTTTATTGGTGTGGTTGCAACAGGAATACTGGCTGTTGGCTTCATTTTTAATATCATCTATTAAGTCGATTTTCATTTTAATCCAATCTGATGACAGAATCTCAGTCTTCGAATCCGATCGTTCTGTTCGATGGTATATGTAATCTTTGCAATACCTCAGTTAGATTCTTATTGGCTTATAACAAAAAGGCGAATCTTCTTTTTTGCCCATTGCAATCAGCTATGGCCAATAAAATACTTGATGACTTGAATTGGAAAGGAGAAAGACTGAATAGCCTCATTTTTATTGAGGAAGAACAGATCTACACAAAAAGCGAAGCTGTTTTCAGAATATCAACACATTTAATTTATCCCTGGAAAGCAATCTATCATTTCAGACATTTACCCAAAGGATTTTGCGATTGGATATACGATAAAATCGCTCAAAACCGATACGCTTGGTTTGGCAAAAAATCATCCTGTATGATACCCAAACCGGACTGGAAAAATCGTTTCTTATAAAACACAAAACCCGAAAGCCTATTGACTTTCGGGTTTTATGTATTTAGTTGTAAGTTTTTTCGATTTAATCACCGAAACAAATACCAACTCCTTTGGCCGTTTTCACCAAATTAGAGTCTGGATTAACCAGATTTTGCTTCCCAATCGCATCCAGTAATGGAACAGCAACAACTTCCGGATGATGATAAGCCACCATATGTCCAAATTTCTTTTCAAGAACCATTTCAAAGGCTTTTACTCCAAACTGAGTTGCCAAAACTCTGTCATAAGCCGTAGGAATACCGCCACGTTGCAAGTGACCTAGAACAGTCGTTCTGATATCGGCTTCAACACCAGCCTCCTTTAATTCATATAACAAACGATCAGCAGCACCACTTAGTTTCAAATTTGGATTCCCCACTTCAACACTTTCCTCAGCTAAAGCTTCTCCACCAATAGGCATAGCGCCCTCAGCAATCACAATAATTCCAAAACCTTTTCCTTTTAGGAATCGTGTATCCAATTTTTCCTTCACTTTCTGAATGTCATAAGGAATTTCAGGAATCAAACACGCTTCAGCACCACCTGCAATGGCAGCAGATAAAGCAATCCATCCTGCATCACGTCCCATTGCTTCCAAAATGAAGATACGGTTGTGAGATGCAGCAGTGGTTTTCAACTTATCTACAGCCTCAGTACAAACCTGAACTGCTGTTTGATAACCAAACGTAAAATCAGTTGCCATCAAGTCATTATCAATGGTCTTAGGAACACCGATAATGTTCAAACCTTTTTCGAAAAGCTGTTGAGATATCTTTTGTGAACCATCACCTCCAATACTAATTACCGCATCTACACCAAGATATTGCAATTTACGGATCATCTCATCAGAGCGATCAGCAGATCCCCAGGTCCCATCAGAATTTTTTACCGGCCAAGCGAATGGTCCTCCCTTAGTTGTTGTTCCAATGATTGTTCCTCCCTGATAATGTATCCCTTTTACAGCTGCATCATCTAATATTTTTATTTCAGTAGGTTCTTTTAATATTCCATCAAAAGACTGAATACTACC
Source organism: Ancylomarina subtilis (assembly GCF_004217115.1). NCBI lineage: Bacteria > Pseudomonadati > Bacteroidota > Bacteroidia > Marinilabiliales > Marinifilaceae > Ancylomarina > Ancylomarina subtilis. The sequence goes on from NZ_SHKN01000001.1 coordinate 1,604,117, forward strand.
TATTACTTCCCAATCTTTTTCTTGTGCTGCACGTTTAACTACTGCACGAATTACCGCATTCAATCCTGGGCAATCGCCACCCCCTGTTGCAACTAATACTCTTTTCATATTCAAAGTTTAAGTTTTTAATTGTCGAATATCACCAATCATTCGTCCTTACGATTAAGAAATCGAATTGTTGATTATAAAATTCATCCAATTACTTTTAAATTATATGGCTTGGCTAGCAGACGCTAATTTAGAAATATTTTCTTAATACAAAAGAAACAATTTCACTATCAAGACTTTGCAATCGTTTTCGTTTCCGATATTTTAATTAAATTTAAAGTTAAAATCACATTAAATATAACTGAGTTTAAAAGTGTTATTTGTTTTATCTATCAATTTCAGTATTTTTTTTTTATAATTTCCAACTAAAAGCAATTTAGCCCACAATATGATTATCAAACTAGATAGAGGCGATATTACAAAAATGAGTGTCGATGCCATCGTAAACGCTGCGAATTCGAGCTTGTTGGGTGGTGGTGGCGTTGATGGTGCCATACATCGGGTTGCCGGCCCGGAACTTCTTATGGAATGTAAAAAACTAAATGGCTGCCCAACCGGAGAAGCAAAAATTACCAAAGCCTACAACTTGCCCTGCAAGCATGTGATTCACACCGTGGGGCCTATCTGGAGAGGCGGAAACAACTATGAATCCAAACAATTGAAAAGTTGCTATAAGAATTCCTTGAAACTTGCCGAAGCATACGAATTGGAAAGTATTGTCTTTCCAAATATCAGCACAGGTGTATATGGCTATCCGAAGGAAGACGCTGCAAAAATTGCCATTGAAACTGTCATGAACAAAAGCGCAAAACTGAGGTATCTGAAAGAAATTACCTTTTGTGTTTTCGACGACACAAACTACGAAATCTATAAAGAACTGCTTAAGGATATTATCTAATGGCTGCAAGCAAAAGATAAAAAAGGCTGCTGAAATATGAACTTCAGCAGCCTTTTCTTTAAAATTTCATTTTCCTTAGAAAGCAAACTGCAAGCGTGTTTGAATCATATTAAAGTTTTCTTCTCCATTCAATGCATATTCATCCAAATCAACATTCGTTAAATTGAACCGCATCAGAATATTGTGATTTACATACCAGGTGCAACCTATGGTCATATCTTTTTGCTTTCCACCCAGAATACCCGCATCAGAATCATTCAAATCTGTTTCATTGTATCGAGCCAATAATTCCACAGAACCAGGTCCGGGTTTAGCCAAACGAGCAGTTTTCGTGGCATATTTGTAATCGCCTCCTTTGATCAACCATCCAAACTGAGCATACCATCCCTTTGAATGATAATCCTCAAATCCTTTATTACGGTTTACCTTAGCATCGATAAATTCACTCTGTAGAGAAAAAGGCCCTGAAGCTGCAATCATTTCAAAATCCAGTTTCACCTGATTTTCTGCACCTACAACTTTAGCGTCAATAAATCGACGACGTTCAATATGAGTTGCTGCTCGTGAACGGTATCGAATTGATTTTGAAATTTTATCACCATCGCTATTGAATTCAGGATCAGCAGTTCTGTATATGCCCGAAACACCAAAATGCAGTAAGTTTCCATTTGAATTAATTGGAGCAAATGCCAGTCTTGAATTCAGACTAAAACCCTCATCTCCCGCTGATTTATTATTCGTATCACTACCAAATAAACCAATTGTGTAGAAATATTTTTTTCCCCACACCTCATATGAAACACCCAAATTACGTCCTGGACGGAATGCTTCTACAGTACTGGAAGCATGCATAAACCTGGTTGTTTTTGAACTCTCTGTCTGCTCAATTCCAAAAGGTTCTAAAAAATGTCCGGCACGAACCAAGCTATTCTTGTCAATATTATATTGAAGAAAAACATCCTTCAAAGCAACAGCGCCATCGGCAAATCCGACATTGATTTTCGCATCCCATTTTTTCCATAGGGTCGCTTTCATCAAAAGACGAACATCTCTAAATTCACTACCACTGCCAAGATCTGTTTTATCATCAAAATATGCAGCAGCATCCATATAAACCCGACCACCAAAGCCAAATTTAAAGTTGCCATCTTCACTTGCAAAAGAAATGGAACCTTTACTGACTTTTGTAGTCAATTCAATTTTATCCTGGGCCATTCCCCCTAGGGTGCTAAATATTAGAACCAGACCTAAAACTAATTTTGTTTTTTTCATGAACATGAATTATTAAAAAAATGGTAATTACACAATTCTGCAAAATTAATAAGGGCTACACTCCTAAACAAATAAAGCTGCTCAAATGAGCAGCTTTAGATAATACAGTATTTCAATAATTAAAACTTGAATTCAAAATTAACAAACAACAATGACTTATCTTCGATGCTTGTATCTTTATGCATAAATCCCTGATAATTCAATGCCATTTTTACACCTTTAGCTGGTGCATACTGCACACCCGTAGTAATCGCGCTTCCATTTTTTAATGAGTTCCACTTTTCAGTCTCACCATTCAACTTATTTGAAGTCAGATAATCGTAGCGGCCAAAAACCTCCACCTTCTTATTCACAATATAAGTTGAATACACAGATAAACCATCTAAGTCATGATCTTCAGCAGCTTTGGAATACTTACTTCCATTAATCAGTTTATTGTATTCTGCACCCATTTTAAAATGATCACAGAATTGGTAACCAACAAATGCAGCTAAAGCTGAAACCGTAACATCCTTCTCATTTCCACCATTATCAACAACAGTTGTCGTATTGGCATCCGCGTAGAATTTGGCAATCAAACCCTTGTTTTTGAAGACAAGATCGGCACCAATCTTTTGTTTACCATCTTCATCCTGAATTTTCTTATACCCCTCACCATTTATAATAAAGGCATTGGCATGTAGTTTATCGGTAATTTTAATATTGGCTTTCACCCCTAAATCAGCACTGCTTCCAAATCCGTATTGGTCGTTGAACGATTTCAAGATATAACGGTATCCCCAAAAACGTTCCTGATCGCTGAATTGTTCCAAACCAATCATACCTAAAGACAGTTTAACAACCGGAGACATTTTCCAATCCAACTGAGCTTTTTTAAGATAAGCCGTATAATCGCTACCGCCTTCATTTTGCCCAACATCAAAGGTTACACTAGCTGTAAAATCTTTACTAATGTGATACTTGTATCCAAAATAAGCTCTTTGAATTTCAAAACTGCTTTCCTTTTGAGTCCCATTAGTCATATCGTAATGGTAATTGAAAAACACTTTCCCTGATGCTTTTCCTGATGGCTTAAATTCTGCTTTTTCCTGTGCAGACGTACTTATAGCTGCAATCAGTATCAGTAAACCTGATAATAAGTTCTTTAATTTCATTGTGGTTGTTTTAATTTAGTAGTACTCAAAATCGAATTTCAAATAGTATTCTCGATTTCAGCAGCAAAAATAATATCTCAACTTATACCTAATGCACCTATAAGGTTAACTTTAGGTTAAAAGAATGTTTATTAAAAAGAAATGAATTCTATAACACCGCGTAGTCGCCCTGCTAACACCCCATAAAAAAAGAGTGTATCAATCATGATTGACACGCTCTTTCATCTCAAGTCTTTTTAAGGAATTTTATTTATTCAGATAAAAATTCACCTCTATATTAAACCACAAAAATATTTAACTCGTCTTCTCAATAGGTATTCCCTATTTCCTGCAAGCGATATTGTTTAGATCTGAAGGTTCAGAGTCATTGTTCTCATTCAATTCTTGATCTATTAACTCTGAAAATAATTTATAAAAACGATCCATCGTCGTATTAAATTCAAATGTAAAATCTTTTGATTGCTCCATAATTGATACTTTTAAAACAGTTCACTTTCGGTTATAAAAACAATTTAATAATCAAGTCTATATCTTAATTTTTTACAAGCAAACTTAATAGAGACACTTGTCCAAATCGTTTCTATTAGATTAAATCTTTCTTAAAAAAGTATTAAACGCCCAAATACAAAAAAAGAGCGAGCCAAAATAAATTGACCCACTCTTAAAAAATTACATGTCGAAGTGTAATAATTTATGATTCAGATTAGAAATTAACCTGTACTCTAGCTTTAATCATACCAACTTTCTCATCCAATGGATAAACCTGGTTCTGAACATCCATATAACTATAGTTTAAACGGAACATCACGTTGTCATTCAAGTAATAGTTTACAGCAGCACTAATTGTTTCTGCTTTACCCCCTTGAATACTCATGTTTCCATATCCGCCTAAAGCAGCACCTAGATCAGCAGGACCATAAGATCCGTTAAAATAAGTCCCATCAATATCGTTCAAATTAGTATTATCGTAACGCAAAAGGAACTCGTAAGTACCAGCCTTTGGACGATTGATATAAGCAGTTGAAGAGTTATATGAATAGTTGTCACCCAAAAGGAAACCAGCTGTAACATAGAAAGCTTCTGTTTCAATATCACGCATCTCACCATACCATCCTGGATAATCACCTGGAGCAACCGGCCATGCATATCCTCCACCTGCAGTATGAGTCCAATAAGGGTTATCTTTCATCAATCTTGAAACGTAGTCATCGTCACGAGTCACTTTTGTTTTAGTATATTCTGCTTGCAACATAACAGGACCGCTAAGAACCATAGTTTGGAAGTTATAACGCATATCTGTTCTTGCTCCTTTAATATCAGCATTTAAAAATTTATGCTCTGGACCAGCTGCTAATGAAACTTCACGGTTATAATCGTCATCATTTAATGACTCGTTAAAACCATTCGCTTCTGGAATACGATAAGTGAATGAACCTCCTAATTGGAAAAGCACATTATCGTTTACGATTGGTGTATAAACCAATTTAGTTGTAGTAGAGAAACCTTGGTCACCCTTATTGTGATTATCTACAGAACCAGCAAAAAGACCTGTTGAACCATAGAACTTATCTGTATAGTAAGTGTATCCCAAACCAATACTACGACCAATTCCCATAGCCTGAGTTGTATTAGACCCGTCAATAAAACGAAGGTTTTTGCTTGAAGCAGATGCCTCAATACCAAATGGTTCAAAGAAGTTACCTACTGTAAAAATACTATTCTTAGATTGATTGTATCTTAAGAATGCATCCTTAATCTTAACTTCATTGTTACCAAAGCTTACATTTACTTTAGCACTCCACTGTCCCCACTTCACTGTAGTTCCCAGGCGAATATCCTTAATGGAAGCATCTGAGCTTAAATCAGTAGCATCATCGAAATAATGAACACCATCCATATATATTCTACCATTAAGGCTTACCTGATAATCCTTGTCAGCTGAGGTTAATACAATTCCACCTTTTTTCGATTTAGCAGTCAATTCTTTTTCCTGCCCTATTGCACTTGTCGCCACCATTCCTAAAGCTAGTGTAGCGATATATATTTTTCTTAACATATCTTTATCGTTTATAGATTTAACAATTAGTAGCCTAAGTTGTCCATTACTTCCTGAGCTGTACCCACAACTTCACGGTTCTGATACTTCATTGACAAATCTGTCAAATTAGTAAAACCACCATCGATAAACATATTAGGGTTTACGTCATATCCAAAATCGCCACTAATCTTACGAGCAGGATCGTCAAAACGAGAGACTCCAGCATAAAAATAATCTCCATTGTATTTTCTCAACTGATCTTCAGTATCGAAAGAATAAGCATGAACAAGCATACCAGCACGGTGATACATTTCACACATCCAAGGTTCAGTTAATTCAGGATATCCATTAGGTTTACCGGCAATAGAAGGACCTGCAATATGACAATTGTAATCTACAGAAAAATTAATGAATTCAGCCAATGATTCAATTGAATTGGATGGACGAACGTAAGCAGCACTCTCATCCTCCCAAAGCAACATACATTTAGGTACGCCAGGTAATTCTTTCTCCAATTTCACAACAGACTCACGAGAGAAAGTTTGTAAAATAAAACGACCATTTGTATTTGCTACAGCAACTTTACCAGGAGTTGTTGCAATTGTTTTAGGAGATTTTGTAATATTCCAACCCGCATCAGTTAAAAAATCAGCTAGGTCAGCTTCCATTCCACCGAATAAATATGGCTCTTTAGTCTCAGCATAAACACCCGGACGGTTACCATTATCCTGTGGATCTACTTCAAACTCATAAAATCCAGCCCATAAACCATCTGCATCTATGCGAGTCATATCTTTTACTGGTTCACCAGAAACATCACGTTTAATTCTATAGCCCTCTGCAATCTTTAACACTTCCTCTAGTGTAGAAATTTTTTGTCCTACAAATGACTGACGAGCATTTTCAGGCTTATCAATATTAAACCAAGAACCTGCATCTAATTGACGTAATTCAGCCAAAGTAAAAACACTTACAGGATAATCTTCTTTTCCTGGGAAAATACTTTCGATATTAGATGTACGACGAAGATTTCCATCATGTAAAGCCAACAATACACCATCTTTTGTTCTTTGAAGATCAATCTCCAAATAGTCAGCACCCATATTACGAGCCCAACGGAAAGCAGCTTCAGTTTCTTCAGGGGCCCAGAATGTTGAACCACGGTGAGCAATTACAGCGTCAGGTTTCACATAGTCGCGAACAACCTTAGCCTCTGCACTAAGTTCCTTTAAAGGATAAGTTTTATACAAGTTGTAAGGATTATAATCAGGGGTGTCATCTTCACATCCTGCAAATCCGATGCTAGACAGGATTAGAGCTCCTGCTAACAAATTTCTCACATTTAGACTTTTCATGTGTTTTAAATTTATGGTTAGTAATTATTATTTTTTAAACTATTTAACTAAAAGTGAATCTTTCAATATATTAATGATGAAGACCGTTATGACCATTCTTCTCTTGAATCCAGGAAACACCAATCAGGATAATAGACGCAATACAGGCACCCAAAAGAACAATGAATCCACCATTCCAGCCCCATGCATCAACAACAGCTCCCATAGCGATGTTGGCAAACAAGGCACCTCCCAGATATCCAAACAGACCTGTTAATCCGGCAGCCGTTCCAGCCGCTTTTTTAGGAACCAAGTCCAATGCATGTACTCCAATCAACATCACAGGACCGTAGATTAGAAAACCGATACAAATAAGAGCTATAGAGTTCATTACGATCGACTGACTGAACCAATACATGATAACTGAAACAAAAACCAATACCATGTAAATGATACTCACAGGAGCTCGTTTCCCTTTAAACACTTTATCACTTAAGTAACCACATAATATGGTACCGGGTATACCTGCCCATTCATAAGCAAAATAGGCCCAACCTGTTTCTTTAATTGAAAAACCTTTTGCTTCTTCAAGGTATAAGGGAGCCCAATCGAGCACACCGTAACGAACTAAATAAACAAAAGCATTTGCGAATGCTATTGACCATAGCAACCTGTTTTTAAGAATATATTTCATGAAGATTTCCTTAGCAGTCATCTCCACTTCATATTTTTCAGAATAATTATCAGGATAGTCGTTTTTATACTTCTCAATATTGGGTAGTCCACAAGATTGAGGGGTATCACGAATTAATAACCAGGCAATAAATGCAACGCCAAGCGCAACAAAACCCGGGAAATATAATTTCGACTGCCAGTCAGCAAAAATTGCAACACCTAAAATGGCTAGAGGACCAATAATTCCACCACCGACATTGTGTGCCACATTCCAAATCGACATCTTTGTCCCACGCTCACGGATAGAAAACCAGTGAACCATTACACGACCACATGGAGGCCAGCCCATACCCTGAAACCATCCGTTTAGTAAAAGCAATACAAACATGATCGCAATCGATGACGTCGCAACCGGAAGTAAACCCATCGCAATCATGGTAATTGCTGAAAGGACCAAACCAAAAGTTATGAATCGACGCGCATTACTACGGTCAGACACATTACCCATGATAAACTTACTCAAACCATAAGCTACGGAAACGCCTGATAACGCGAACCCCAACTCAGTTTTGGTGTAGCCCAATGCAACTAAATCCGGCATCGCTAGTGAAAACACCTTTCTTACAAGATAATAACCTGCGTATCCCAAAAATATACCTAGGAATACTTGTAAACGCAATCGTTTGTAAGTCGGGTCAATTTTATTTTCCGGCAGTAGTTCTTTATGTGCCGCCGGTTTTAGAAAACCAATCATATTATTAGATTTTGGGTGAGTATTTTAGTTTAAAACGTAGTTTGCTGCCAAACTTGTGTACTTGTTTATTTGTTTTTCAATCCAGGCTTCATCCTTCCCAAGTTCAATTGCCATTATTGCAGCCACCTCTGGCGCAATTCGGGCACTCTCTCGGGCATCAAGCAATAGAGCACGGGTTCTTCTCGATAAGACGTCCTCTACTGTACGTGCCATTTCGTTTCGAACAGCCCATACAACCTGTGCTTTTATAATTCCAAGGTTCTGGCTTAAGCAAAGTTCCATATCTTTATTTGACTTAGCTAAAGCAAGTATTTTCTCGGAATCAGAACCGTAAAAATAAAGCGAATCTGTTAAATCAACATTTTGTTTCCAACCATGAAGTGGCAATTTACGAGTAATCGATTTCTTTAAAACAAAACCAGCTACTTTGGAAGCTGTATCAACGGTTTCCTCGGCCATTTGCCTGTAAGTTGTCCATTTTCCTCCGGTAATTGTAACCAGTCCGGAATCTGATGTATAAATCTTATGTCCCCTTGAAATCTCTTTTGTTTTCTTTCCTTCCCCGGTTGGAGCAGCCAAAGGTCTTAAGCCTGCAAATACTGATTTTACATCTGAACGTTTAGGCATTTTGGTTAAAAATCGACCAGCTGTTTCAAGAATAAAATCAATCTCTTCATCAAGAGCTTTAGGTTCTAACTCAGCAGTTTCTTTCTGAATATCTGTTGTTCCCACAACCACTTTATTGTGCCAGGGTACTGCAAACAGAACACGACCATCGTCAGTTTTAGGGATCATTATAGCGTAATCATTCGGCACAAACTCTTTATCTAAAACAAGATGTACACCTTGACTAACACAAACAATATCTCTGGATTTTGGTGCATCCATCTTGATAATATCATCAACAAATACACCTGTTGCATTTACGACAACCTTTGCGTTAATTTCAAATTTCTCTTCCGTCTCCTGATCAATAACTGTGACTCCGGAAATGTTCCCATTGGTTTTATTTAAGCCGACAACTTTCATATAGTTGATAGCTGTGCCACCATTCTCAACAAAAGTCTGACATAGGTTAATCCCATAACGCGCATCGTCGAATTGACCATCATGATAGACAACTCCTCCTCTTAATTTTTCTTTAATCAGAGTTGGAATATGCTTTAAGGTCTTTTTTCTGGAATAAGGTAAAGAACGTCCCAAACCTAAACGTCCAGCCATTAAATCATAGGCGGTTAATCCTAAAGTATAGTATGGTTTAACCCACCATTTGTAACTGGGGATAATGAACGATTGATCTTTAACCAGATGAGGTGCATTCTGTTTCATCAAGCCTCTTTCTCTAAGAGCTTCAAGTACAAGAGAGATATTCCCCTGTGCTAAATATCGAACTCCACCATGGACTAACTTTGTACTTCTGCTGGAAGTTCCTTTTGTAAAGTCATCTTGCTCGAGCAATAAGGTTTTCAATCCTCGTGTTGCAGCTTCAACAGCAGCACCTAAACCAGAAGCTCCACCTCCAACTATCACAACATCCCATTTTTCAGACATGTTTTTCAAGTTCAAGATCATTTTTTCACGTACCATTACCATTTTATTCTTCTTTATTGCTTATTACTTACTTGCTTGTTCGAATTTTTAAACGTAGCACCATCTTTTCCATTAAGTTCCCGCTCTAATAAATCGGAGAAATACTTATAAAAACGATCCATGGTAGCATTAAATTCAAATGTAAAATCGTTTTGCTGTTCCATGTTAAAAAAATTTAAGAATACATTTTATAATCAGATACATTGCTATACTATGCATAAAGAGAAAATATATAAGACAGGTTTAAATCATGTCTTATCAATTCTCGTGGAGACAAACTTAAAAAAAATACATAGCTATGCAAAGTATATTTTAATTTTACATACTATTTAGATTGAATCTTAACAACATGACGGAAATCATTAATAATCAATTACATTTTTAAGATTCAAACTCAATATTAAGAATGCTAATAAAACTCCAGATCAAAAAAGATTAGTTTTTCTTTTCCCAATTCTTTGACCGATCTAAAGCTTTGTCCCATCCTTCAATTAATAACTCAGATTCATCTACAGACATTTTAGGCTCAAACTTTCTGTCTATTGCCCACTGATATTGAATCTCTTCAACGCCATCCCAAAATCCAACAGCCAAACCGGCAAGGTAAGCTGCGCCCAAAGCAGTTGTTTCATGTATTTTGGGGCGAGATACAGGAACTTTAAGAATATCAGCCTGAAACTGCATCAATAGATTATTAGCAGCAGCACCTCCATCTACACGGAGTTCATGTATTTTAATATGCGCATCAGACTCCATTGCTTTCAGAACGTCTCTAACTTGAAATGCAATGCCTTCAAGAGCTGCCCTAGCAATATGTGCCGCTGTGGATCCTCTTGTCAAACCAACAATTGTTCCTCGTGCATACTGATCCCAATGTGGCGCTCCAAGCCCTGTCAATGCCGGCACCACAAACACGCCTCCATTATCATCAACCGTTTTTGCCAATACTTCAACCTCGGAGGAGGTTTTGATGATTCCTAATCCATCACGTAACCATTGAACAATGGCACCACCCATAAAAATACTCCCCTCAAGTGCATACGTTGTTTCACCATTAATTTGCCAGGCAATAGTTGTCAGCAAATTGTTTTTAGATTTGACAGGCGTATTGCCCGTATTGCATAACATGAAACAACCTGTACCGTAAGTATTCTTAACAGAACCAGCCTTTAAACACATTTGACCAAAAGTCGCGGCTTGTTGATCACCTGCTACACCCGAAATAGGTACTGCATGCGCGAAAAGCGTACTAACAGTGTGCCCATATATTTCTGAAGATGATTTAACATCAGGAAGCATACTCATCGGTATGTTCAGAAGTTCCAACATCTCAGCATCCCACTCCAATGTTTTGATATTATATAAAAGCGTTCGACTCGCATTGCTTACATCCGTAACGTGAACCTTTCCTTGCGTTAACTTCCAAATTAGCCAGGAATCAATCGTTCCAAAGGCCAATTTTCCAGCTTCTGCTTTTTCTCGTGCACCTTCAACAGTGTCTAAAATCCATTTCACTTTCGTACCCGAGAAATAAGAATCAATTATTAAACCAGTCTTATCCTGAATCATATCAGCATAGCCATCCTTTTTTAATTGATCGCAATATTTAGCGGTACGTCTGTCCTGCCAAACAATTGCATTATAAATGGGCTGACTGGTCTCTCTATCCCAAACAACTGTTGTCTCTCTTTGATTCGTAATCCCAATTCCGGCTATACTTAACCCGTTGACTCCTGCACGAACAATCGCTTCGGCTGCCACACCTGCCTGAGTTGACCAAATCTCAATAGCATCGTGTTCAACCCAACCTGGCTGAGGAAATATCTGAGTCAATTCCTTTTGTGCAGAACTTACAATCTCTCCTCTTTTATTAAAAACAATTGCTCTTGAGCTGGTTGTTCCTTGATCCAGAGATAAAATAAACTTCTCGTTCATATTCGTTAGGTATAAAGGGATGGCTTATTAAATATGCTTACTAAACTCTAATGACTTAGGCAATACAAATCAAATTGCAAATGAAAACGTTTGCATATCAATCAAAAAAAATAGCATTTACATTCAAGTGATCTGTACAGTCCTAAGATAATAAACAAAAGTGTATCTTTTATTAGAGTTTAAGATGAGTGCACATTTCCTGGCACTCATCTTAAGGAATTAATCATATCAGCTAAATGTTTGTGAATATGAAACAAAGGATTTAGTTTAACACCTAATAATCACAAAACAAAAAGCTTCATCGTTTAGTCTAAAACATATCTCAAAGCTAAGGTTCTGTATTTCTCAACTTGATCAGCTTCCCAGTTGGAATCAAAACCAAGTTCCTTTGCTAAAAGTTGAGCCACCTCCGGTGCAATTCGAGCACTCTCTCTGGCATCCAATAATAAGGCTCTGGTTCTTCGTGATAAAACATCTTCAACTGAACGAGCCATCTCATGACGAGCAGCCCAAACAACCTGAGCTTTTATTATTCCCAAGTCCTTACTCAGGTACTTAGCTAAATCCTTATTTTCTTTGGCTAAAGCGAGTATCTTTTCAGAATCAGCCCCATAAAAATACAAGGGATCAGTCAAGTCGACATTCTTTTTCCAGCCGTGAATAGGCATATTCCGTGTAACTGATTTTTTTATTGGATATAAAGACACCTTTGATGCTGCATCAACAACTTCTTCTGCCATCTGACGATAAGTTGTCCACTTACCACCAGTAATTGTTATCAGACCAGCATCCGAGGTATAAATTTTATGCCCTCGCGAAATCTCTTTAGTCTTTTTACCCTCACCTGTTGGTGCTGCCAAAGGACGTAATCCTGCAAATACCGATTTGACATCAGAACGTTTAGGCTCTTTTGCTAAAAATCGACCAGCTGTTTCCAAAATAAAATCAATCTCTTCTTCAAGTGCTCTTGGCTCTAATTCTGCTATTTCTTTTTGAACATCGGTGGTCCCAACAACAACCTTATTGTGCCAAGGCACAGCAAATAACACACGTCCATCATCCGTTTTAGGAATCATGATAGCGTAATCATTGGGAACGAATTCCTTGTCTAAAACAAGGTGCACACCTTGACTAACACAAACGATATCTCTTGACTTAGGTGCATCCATTTTAATAATATCATCAACAAATACACCTGTCGCATTAATAACAACTTTAGCTTTTATATCAATGCGATTACCTGTTTCACCGTCAATTGCAGCAACACCCGATATTTTCCCATTCGCTTTGTTCAAGCCAACCACTTTCATATAATTGATTGCAGTTCCCCCATTCTCAACAAAAGTTTGGCATAGGTTAATCCCGTAACGTGCATCATCGAATTGCCCATCGTGATAAACAACCCCACCTCTAAGATTCTTTTGCTTTAAAGTTGGTATATACTTAAGTGTTCTTTTTCTTGAATATGGCAATGAACGGCCTAATCCCAAACGGCCTGCCATAAAATCATAAACAGTTAATCCTAAAGTATAATAAGGTTTAACCCACCATTTATAACTAGGGATTATGAAAGACTGATCTTTAACCAAGTGAGGTGCATTCTGCTTCATCAAACCTCTTTCTCGCAAGGCTTCTAGAACCAAAGAAATGTTTCCTTGTGCTAAATATCTAACACCACCATGTACTAACTTTGTACTTCTACTTGACGTTCCTTTCGTAAAATCATCCTGTTCCAGTAATAAAGTCTTCATTCCACGTGTTACAGCCTCAAGTGCAGCTCCGAGTCCCGACGCACCTCCTCCTACAATAACAACATCCCATTCCAGATTTGTCTTTTGTATTTCAGAGATCATATTTTCACGTACCATTACCATTCTATTGTTCCTCCCTAATTATTGAGTTAATATCTTTAAGCGTGATTAGATCGTTCTTCAATTTCAGATCTTCAATCAATATTTAATCTTACGACTATTACATTGCCTCATACATTGTATTACTATGTATAAATGCAAAATATATAAGCACACTCAGAAATTCTTTTTTAAGTTGCTTACAATACAAACTTAGAAATAAATACATAGCTATACAAAGTATGTCGTCATGTCTGTGCAATTTAGAATCAATCTACACCAAATACAAGAACTCAAATACTCATTTGAACAAATCCCATTCAACAAAAAAGGGGTGATAATCTATAAATTACCACCCCTTTTATTATCAATAATTGTCTCTAATCGTCTGAATCTAACCATTGTCCCGTTCTCCCAACAGCTCTTTTCCAATACTTTAAAGTTTTATCAACTTTGTCAATCTGCATTTTTGCATCATATACTTCAGTAATTTCCCAATGCGCTTTAATCTCCTCAATATCTTTCCAAAACCCAACTGCTAAACCTGCTAAATAAGCAGACCCTAGAGCCGTAATTTCTTTCACATTAGGACGTACAACAGGGATACCAAGAATATCCGATTGGAATTGCATAATGGTTTTATTCAGAACCGTACCTCCTGCCCGAAGCTGAGTCAATGCATTTCCCGAATCACGTTCCATAGCTTTTAAAACATCCCGAGAACGGAAAGCAATCGATTCAAGTGCTGCACGAGCAATATGTCCAGGTGTCGTTCCCATATTCAATCCCCAAAAAGTTCCTCTGGCATATTGATCCCAATAAGGAGCACCTAAACCCGTAAAAGCAGGCACAATATAAACGCCTCCGTTATCTTTCTCTGAAAGGGCTAATTCTTCAATTTCCTCAATAGAATGAATCAGATTCATCTGATCGCGTAACCATTGTATAACGGCTCCTCCGATAAAAACACTTCCCTCAAGGGCATAGGTAACTTTATCTCCTATTTGCCAGGCAATTGTTGTAATTAAATTATTATTCGAAGTCACAATCTGGTCACCTGTATTCATCAATATAAAACACCCGGTATTGTATGTGTTCTTCACCATCCCCTTCTCAAAACACATCTGGGCAAACAGAGCAGCTTGTTGATCACCACAAATACCTGCAATTGGAATCTCTACTCCAAATAATGACTTTGAAGTCATGCCATACACCTCACTTGAGGTACGTACTTCAGGTAATATATTTTGCGGTATATCTAAGAGTTCTAATAATTCCTTATCCCATTCCAATGATTTGATATTATATATCATAGTACGACTGGCATTCGAAACATCAGTTACATGACAAGCCCCTTTAGTCAATTTCCATATAAGCCAGGAATCTACAGTTCCAAAAGCCAGCTTTCCTTCTTCAGCTTTTTGTCTTGCACCAGGGGTATTATCTAATAACCACTTAATTTTAGTTCCCGAAAAATAGGCATCCAAAATCAGACCAGTTTTATCTTTAATAGTTTGTGCGTAGCCTTTTTCTTTCAACTCATCGCAATACTGGGAGGTTCTTCTATCCTGCCAAACAATTGCATTACCAATCGGTTTCCCCGTTTCCTTATCCCAGAGTATTGTTGTTTCTCTCTGATTCGTGATACCAATTGCTTTAATATCTTCAGCCCTAAGGCCTGCCTTTTGGATTGCCTCTTCAGCAACTGAAGCCTGAGAGTACCATATTTCATTCGCATCCTGCTCAATCCAGCTTAAACGCGGTGAAAACTGTTCAAATTCCTTTTGTGCAATTGAGATGATCTTGCCTGATTTATCGAAGATAATGGCTCTGGATATAGATGTTCCCTGATCTAAGGATAGGATATATTTTTGCATAGCTGTCGATATATTAAATGTTTATTTCAGAGAGTCTGTTTTGTTAAGAATCTTTTCTACTGAAGAGTTGAGTGAACCAACATATTCATTCATAGTACCTAAAATGGCTAATCCATCTTCGGTAAGCTTGTAGTATTTACGAGGAATACCGGATTCCTGCTCGGCCCATTCTGAAGTTACCAATCCTTCTTTTTTCAGTCTATTCAAAAGAGGATAAATTGTTCCTTCAGCAATTTCTAGTGAAGTAAATTGGTTCATATCACTAATGAGTTCGTAGCCATAACACGGGCGTGAACGCAATAGCAAAATGATAATATATTCTAGCAATCCCTTTTTGTATTGGGATTTCCATTTGGCAATAAAATATTCGTTGTTTTCTGATTCCATAGTACCAAAAGATTGTTCATCTCTATATTGAGATATCAATAGATGCAAAGACTATCTGCAACAAAATAGAGCAGATAAAAACTGTGCTGTCTAATTTAATTTGATCAAATCGACCACTCGTTTACAAATATATTATAATAAATTAAACAACATTTAAAGAAAGCTAATCTTTTAAAGAGAGAATTAAGATTGCTTCATATCTTTCGATTTTATCCCATTAATTCATGTCTTTCACTTATCAGTTTGCTTATCTATTAGATTGAAATATTCAGATATTAAAAAGGGAGCCACAATTTGTAGCTCCCTCTATATCTAATGAATTAAATAGGGCTTATTTTTTGAAAATCCCCAAATCCTTCAATTCAGAACTCATGATATAGTCAAGGTGAGCAGCACACTTGGCTTTACCCATCTTAACAAAAGCCTCACATGAAGCTTGATACTTATCGTTACGAGTTGTATCCATTAACATTAGGTAACCCATGATAATGTATCCAGCCATTTCAACCAAACGACGAGCATGGAAATCCAAGAAGTCGTTATGATCTGCAGTCGCATTAATCTCATTAACTCTTGCAACAGCTTTTTCATATCGCTCAGTCATTCCCTTAAGCGTTGTTCTGATGTACTCCAATTGTGGATTTAACTCAGCCTCTTCGTAGAATTTGATTTGAGCAAGATACTGACCTGTTGTAACACCACGAACAGCAGCTACAACTTGCAATTGAGTTGTACCTTCGTAAATATTTGTAATACGGGCATCACGAACCAAACGCTCAATTGGGTAATCTTTCATATAACCCGAACCTGCGTGAATTTGTAATGAATCGTATGCAATCTCGTTACAAAACTCAGAAGCAAATAATTTCAATAGTGGCGTAAACACATCAGCTAAACGCTGGTATTTCTTCATATCGTTTCTCTCGTCTTTATCCAAAGAACGATCCTGAGAAATATGGTAATAAGCTTTATATACATCAACCATACGAGATGTTTCATACAATACAGAACGAGAAGCGTTCAGCTTAGCTTCCATATTTGTCAACATTTCATATACAGCCGGGAATTCAATAATTGCTTTACCGAACTGACGACGCTCTTTAGCATATGCAAGACCTTCACGGTAAGCAGCTTCAGCAATACCCACTGACTGAGCACCCACTCCTAAACGAGCACCGTTCATCAATGACATTACGTACTTGATAAGTCCCATTTTACGAGAACCTACCAATTCAGCAGGTGCATTGGTAAATACCAACTCACAAGTAGGTGAACCAATGATACCCATTTTGTGCTCGATACGACGAACCTTAACTGCCATATGCTTTTTATCGTAAATAAACATAGACAAACCACGACCATCGTTAGTTCCTTCCTCTGAACGAGCCAAAACCAAAGAAACATCACCATCACCATTGGTAATAAAACGCTTCACACCGTTTAGATACCACTGATCTTCGTCAGCATTGTAAGTCGCTTTCAACTGTACAGCTTGCAAGTCAGATCCTGCATCCGGCTCAGTTAAATCCATAGCTGCAGTCGCACCTTTGGCAAAACGTGGCAAATAGTTTTCTTTTTGCTCCTTAGATGCAAATTCGTGAATGGTTTCAGCACAGTCCTGAAGCCCCCAGATATTCGCAAAACCACCATCGGCACGGGATACCAATTCGGCAGCCATTACGTAAGGTACAATTGGGAAGTTCAAACCATCGTACTCACGTGGAAGACTCATCCCGATCAAACCTGCTTTTGTTAAAGCATCATGATTTTCCTGAGTTCCTCTAGCGTAAATAACACGATCATTTACAACCTGAGGACCTTCCTGATCAACACCTTCGGCATTCGGTCCAATAATATCACCACAAATCTCACCTACAATTTCCAGGGTACGATCGTAGCTATCCATAGCATCCTCAAAATCAAGAGGTGCATAGTCATACTTGTCTTTATCTTCGAAGCCACGCTCTTTAAGCGCAACAATTTTTTTCATTAACGGGTGTTCCAGGTGGAACTTCATGTCCTCGTTATCTGTATAGAAATTAGCCATTTCTTTAGATGTATTTTGTAGTAAACTGACCAAAAGTTGGTTCGACCAACACTCCGCTCAACTTACTCGAGTTTGAACTAAATTATTACTTGGTATTCTCTTTGTACTTCTTGATCATCTTAGGTATCACATCAGCAATATCACCTGTAATTACATAGTCAGCAAAGTTGTTGATTGGTGCGTTCTTATCTGTATTGATAGCAATCACCATTGATGACTCTTCCATACCGGCAGTATGTTGAATCTGCCCCGAAATACCACAAGCAATATAAAGCTTTGGACGTACAGTTACACCTGTTTGACCAATTTGGCGCTCATGAGAAGCATAACCTGCATCAACTGCAGCACGAGAAGCACCAACTTCACCACCAATTACATTGGCCAATTCAGTTAGTTTATCGAAATTCTCTTTTGAACCCACACCGTAACCACCTGCTACAATAATACCTGCATTTTTGATGTTTACTTTAGATTTCTCCATGTGACGCTCAATCACTTTCACCACAAAGTCTTCTGAATTCAGGTATTTTTCAACCTCGATATTCTTCACTTTTCCTTTGTAAGCTTCTGAACGAATTTCTTTTTTCATTACCCCTTCACGAACTGTTGCCATTTGTGGACGACAATCCGGGTTGATAATAGTTGCAACAATATTTCCTCCAAATGCAGGACGAATTTGGTACAATAAATCTTTATACTCTTTCTTATTCTTTTTGTCTTCGTGATCACCAATAATTAAACTGGTACAATCTGCTGTCAGACCTGAATGAAGAGCTGAAGAAACACGAGGTCCTAAATCGCGACCGATACTCGTAGCACCCATCAAAGCAATTTGAGGTTTTTCTTCCTGGAATAATTTTACAATGATTGAAGTATGAGGTAAAGTTGTGTATGGGTAAAGACGTTTATCATCTGCCATCCATACAGTATCAACACCATAAGGGATAATTTGTTTTTCAACTCCTTTTAGATCTGCACCAATAACGACAGCTTCAAGATTACACTTTAAATCATCAGCTAACGATCTACCCTTGGTTAAAAGTTCAAGACTTACATCTGCAATCTGTCCCTCTTCTATTTCGCAATATACAAATACGTTGTTCACGGTTCTTAATTTTAAAATTCTACATTGAGATGACTGGTAAAACCAATCGATTAACCAATTGTATGGTTAGCAATTAATTCTTTCATTAGCTCATCCATATCTGCATCGGTAGGCTCAAGCACTTTTGCTTCTTTAGCCTGAAATACAACATTTTCGATAGCTTTCACCTTTGTTGGAGAACCGGTTAAACCTAACTCTTCAGCCTTAGTTTCAATATCGTTAACACTCCACTCGCCAATGTTTAAGTAAGGACGATTGTTATGTAATGCAATATAATCTTCATCAGCGTTTTGCATCTCTGAAACCGCTCTTGCATGCTTGTATTTCATCACAAACTTTGCATTACGAGGACGACAATCAGGAGCAGAAGCATTTACTGTCACAACCATTGGCATAGCACCTTCTACAGTTTCAACACCACGCTCTAAACGACGCTTAACAACAATTTTGCCTTTTTCAGCAGAAATAATATCCTCGGCATAAGTAATCTGCGGGAAAGCTAATTTCTCAGCTACCTGAGGACCTACCTGAGCTGTATCACCATCAATTGCCTGACGACCTGCAATGATAATATCAATATTTTCAATTTTCTTCAAAGCCTGTGAAATAGCATATGAAGTTGCCAAAGTATCAGAACCGGCAAATGCACGGTCAGATAAAAGGAAACCATTATCAGCTCCTCGGTATAAACCTTCGCGGATAATCTCAGCTGCTCGACCTGGCCCCATGGTTAAAAGTGTAATTTCTGTTCCAGGGTATTTATCTTTCAAACGTAAAGCTTGTTCAAGTGCATTCAAATCTTCAGGGTTGAAGATTGCAGGCAAAACAGCTCTATTCACAGTTCCATCAGCTTTCATAGCATCTTTCCCAACATTACGAGTATCGGGAACCTGCTTAGCAAGAACAACAATTTTTAATCCTTTCATTGTTATATGTTTTATCAGTTTATAATCGAATGCTTCCTACTATATCTCAATTTCATTATTTATGAAAACGAAACCATCAGTCTCTTCGATTACAATTTGTTATTATTCGGTTTCAAGCTTTTCTTGAGCCTAAAATCAGGCTTAGCAAATATATGGAATACACTACTTAAAACAAATTTATATAAGCAACTGAAATGGTGGTGTAGAAATCCTTCTTAATCTTTAAATTTCAAAAGATTACGCAAAGTCAATGAGAATAAATCAACTCCCATTTTATTAATATAAATCAGACGATAAGCTCCCCTATTAAAATCTTCTCTAAAAAAATTTAATTCCATCTGTTTCTCCATTTATTATTAATGGTAACTTTAATACCTCTTAATAAACCATAAGTAAATGATCAAATGATTACATTTTTAATCGCAATACTTGCTCTTATTTTAGGGTATTTTATCTACGGAAAATTTATCGAACGTTTTTTTGGGGCTGATGATAGAATTAAAACACCAGCCATTAGACTTAAAGATGATGTTGACTTCATTGTAATGCCAACATGGAAGATGTTCACCATACAATTTCTTAATATAGCCGGCTTAGGTCCTATTTTTGGGGCAATACTAGGCGCATTGTATGGTCCTGTTGCTTATATCTGGATTGTATTGGGTTGTATATTTATGGGTGCGACTCACGATTATTTCTCAGGCATGCTTTCCATCCGTAATAATGGATCAAGTTTTCCTGAAATTGTGGGGAAATATCTGGGGACAGGCTTTCAGAATTTCCTCAGAATCTTCACCATTCTCTTACTGATACTTGTAGGGGTTGCCTTTGTTACAGGACCTGCTGGTCTGCTTAAAGATTTATCAGGAGGTGGTTTCTACTTTTGGCTTTATGGTATTTTTGCCTACTACTTGATCGCAACCCTTCTCCCTATCAACAAAATAATTGGTAAAATCTATCCTTTATTTGGAGCGGCATTATTAATTATGGCTCTGATGATTGCTGGATCTATGATCTTAAAATCATTTGATGGCAGCCTGCATCTGACTGAGATAAGCCTCTCACAATTAAAAAACTTTCATTCAAACCCTGGGGAAAATATCTTATACCCAATGATGTTCATCGTTATCTCATGTGGTGCTATTTCTGGTTTTCATTCAACTCAATCTCCCATGATGGCCCGATGTATGAAAAAAGAAAGCTACGGACGTCCCGTATTTTTTGGTGCCATGATTGCTGAAGGGATTGTTACAATTATCTGGGCAACCGCTGCAATGAATTATTTTGGTGACACACATGCACTCAACAGCACAATGCTTTCCGGTCATAACCCTGCTTGGGTCGTGAATGAGATATGCAGTTCATGGCTTGGTAAAGTAGGTGCAATTTTCGCTATTATTGGTGTCATTGCCTGTCCAATAACAACAGGGGATACGGCCTTTAGAAGTGCGCGTTTAACTATAGCCGATATGCTACATCTTAAGCAAAGCTCAATAAAAAGCCGACTACTTGTCAGTTTACCCTTATTTGCAATAGGTTTCTTACTGTCCCAATTGGAATTTTCAACTATCTGGAAATATTTGGGACTTGCCAATCAAATTCTTTCAATGATCATGCTTTGGACAGGAGCAATGTATCTGGCTTTAAATGATAAAAAGCATTATATTCTGAGTCTCCCGGCAAGTTTCATGACAGCTATTTGCTTCACCTACCTTTTAGTCGCTCCAATAAAAAATGGCGGCTTAAATATGAATACTGATTATGGAATCAGTTTGGGCTTACTAATTGCAATAACAGCTTTCAGTCTATTCAGACTTAGTGTCCGGAAAAAACTAAAAACACAAGAATTAAAAGTTAAATATTAATACGCAAACAAAAAGCGGAGACTTTACAAAATCTCCGCTCTTCTATATATATTTCATTATCTAAGCTTGTCCGGTCGGTCCGAATCCCATTGGAATAATGGGACCTTGTGATCCTTGTCCTCCATCAACATTCTTAATAGGGCCGTTAACAGACTCAAATTTGCTGATATTGTCTTGTAAAGCCAACATCAAACGTTTTGCATGCTCTGGGGTTAAAATCACTCTGGATTTGACATCAGCTTTGGGCACACCTGGCATAATACGCACAAAATCAACAACAAACTCTGAGCTTGAATGCGTAATTACAGCCAAATTAGAATAGGTTCCTTGTGCCACTTCTTCGCTAAGTTGAATGTCTATTTGATTGCTTTTTTTATTGTCTTCCATAATTATATTTTTAGTTCTGTATCAGACGTTCATTTCCTGTCTAATCTTGAAATTGAATTTAGCTAAAATAAGAAAATATATCCGCATTAAAACATAAAAAAAGGCTGTTTCAATAAATGAAACAGCCTTTATATTTATTAAGTGTTTGCTTATTCGTCTTTAGACGTATTAGCAAGAAGTTTCTCGTAATCTTCTTTAGCTCCAACTACAATGTCTTTGTAATCGCGAAGACCAGTACCAGCAGGAATCAAGTGACCGCAAATAACGTTCTCTTTCAATCCTTCAAGATGATCAACCTTACCACGAATTGCAGCCTCGTTCAATACTTTAGTTGTCTCCTGGAAAGAAGCAGCTGAAATAAATGATCGAGTTTGAAGTGATGCACGGGTAATCCCTTGTAGAATCTGAGTAGAAGTAGCCGCAATAACATCACGAGCAACAACCAATTTCATATCCTTACGCTTCAATACTGAATTAACGTCACGTAATTGTCTGGCAGTTACAATCTGTCCAGAAACCAGTTCGTTTGAGTCACCAGCATCAAGAACAACTTTCTTACCGAAAATCTCATCATTCTCAAGCATAAACGCTTGCTTGTCGACAATTTGTTTTTCAAGGAATGTTGTATCTCCCGGATCAGCAATCACAACCTTACGCATCATCTGACGTACGATAATCTCAAAGTGCTTATCGTTAATCTTCACACCCTGCATACGGTAAACGTCCTGCACTTCGTTCACGATATACTCCTGAACCTTAGTTGGACCTTTAATTGCAAGAATATCAGCAGGAGTTGTAGCTCCGTCAGAAAGTGGAGTACCAGCTCTGATATAGTCATTTTCCTGAACAAGCATTTGCTTAGATAGAGGTACAAGGTACTTCTTCTCTTGACCTGTTCTGGAAGTAACAATAACTTCGCGGTTACCACGCTTAATCTTACCAAAAGTAATTTCACCATCAATCTCAGAAACAACAGCTGGATTAGATGGGTTACGAGCCTCAAACAACTCAGTAACACGAGGAAGACCCCCGGTGATATCACCTGTTTTACCAACGTTTCTAGGAATCTTAACAACGGATTGTCCAATTGTAATCATATCCCCTTCACTTACTGAAACGTGAGCACCTACCGGTAAGTTGTAAGACTTAAGAATTTCACCGTTAGAACCTAAAATTCTAACACTTGCATTCTTAGCTTTATCCTTAGATTCGATAATTACTTTTTCAGCAAAACCAGTTGCTTCATCAGACTCCTCAGTGAAAGTTACTCCTTCGATCAAATGATCAAATGAAATCTTTCCAGAGAATTCTGAAATAATCATTGCATTATAAGGATCCCACTCACAAATCAACTGGTCTTTAGTAACATCAGCTCCATCCTTAACATACAGTTTAGAACCATATGGGATTGTATGAGTTGATACAGCAATATTGGTGTTCTTATCGATAATACGTAATTCAGCCAAACGACCAATTACAACATCATATTTTTTACCATCTTCAGTTGTATGCTCAACAGTTCTTAATTCATCAAACTCAGCAAAACCATCGTATTTAGAAACAACCGAGTTTTCTGCAGAAACGTTACCCGCTGTACCCCCTACGTGGAAAGTACGAAGTGTCAACTGTGTACCTGGCTCACCGATTGACTGTGCAGCAATAACACCTACAGCCTCACCTTTCTGAACAAGTTCACCACTAGCAAGGTTACGTCCGTAACATTTCGCACAAACACCCTGACGAGCTTCACAAGTTAATACTGAACGAATCTCTACTGTTTCAACTGGAGAAGCTTCAATAGCCTCTGCAATTTCTTCAGTAATTTCCATACCTGAAGCGACTAAAAGTTCTCCTGTTAACGGATGATAAACATCATGAACTGTTGTACGACCTAAAATTCTTTCGTATAATGAGGCAACAACATCTTCTTGATTCTTAATAGCTGATGCAGAAAGACCTCTTAACGTTCCACAATCTGACTCGTGGATAATTACGTCTTGTGCAACATCAACCAAACGACGAGTTAGATAACCCGCATCGGCCGTTTTAAGGGCCGTATCCGCAAGACCTTTACGAGCACCGTGAGTCGAAATAAAGTACTCAAGTACAGAAAGACCTTCCTTAAAGTTTGAAAGAATTGGATTCTCAATAATCTGACCACCTTTAGCTCCAGATTTCTGAGGCTTGGCCATCAGACCACGCATACCACCCAACTGACGAATCTGCTCTCGCGATCCACGAGCACCAGAATCAAGCATCATATATACAGAGTTGAAACCTTCATTATCCGTTTCCAACTGAGTCATCAATGTTTGAGTCAGATTAGCATTTACATGCGTCCAAATATCAATAATCTGGTTGTAACGCTCGTTGTTCGTAATGAAACCCATATTATAGTTATTCAATACTTCTTCAACTTGCGCGTAACCATCAGCTACCATTGCTTCCTTCTCAGCAGGAACTTTAACATCAGAAAGGTTAAAGGATAACCCACCTTCGAATGCTTTTCGGTAACCTAAGTTTTTAATATCATCAAGGAACTTAGCAGTAGCGTGAACACCACACTTCTTATACACGTATCCAATGATATCGCGAAGCGCTCTCTTAGTAATCAACTGATTTAAGAAACCTGCTTTTTCAGGAGTGCACTCATTTACAATGATACGACCAATAGTTGTCTCAATAATAGTATCAACTAATTCGTCATTCTCATTTAAATCTTTCACTTTCACTTTAATAATCGCATGAAGATCAACCGCTTTCTCGTTAAAAGCAATCATAGCCTCTTCTGCTGAATAGAAAGTGATGCCTTCTCCTTTACAACCTTTTCTTGACTTAGTAATATAGTATAAACCAAGTACCATATCCTGAGAAGGAACTGTAATTGGCGTACCATTCGCTGGATTCAAAATATTGTGAGAACACAACATTAGCATCTGAGCTTCAAGAACAGCTTCATTACCTAAAGGCAAGTGAACCGCCATCTGGTCACCATCAAAGTCGGCATTGAAACCGGTACATGCAAGAGGGTGTAGACGAATCGCTTTTCCTTCAATCAATTTTGGTTGGAAAGACTGAATACCCAAACGGTGAAGAGTTGGGGCACGGTTAAGCAGCACTGGATGTCCTTTCAATACATTCTCAAGAATATCCCAAACCACTGGATCTTTACGATCAACGATTTTCTTTGCTGATTTTACAGTCTTAACAATTCCACGCTCAATAAGCTTACGAATAACGAAAGGCTTATAAAGTTCAGCTGCCATATCCTTAGGAATACCACATTCGTGCATTTCCAAATCCGGACCTACAACAATTACCGAACGAGCTGAATAGTCAACACGCTTACCCAATAGATTCTGACGGAAACGACCTTGCTTACCTTTCAATGAATCAGAAAGAGATTTCAAAGGACGGTTATTTTCTGTCTTAACCGCATTAGATTTACGTGAGTTATCAAATAGTGAATCAACAGCCTCCTGAAGCATACGTTTTTCGTTACGTAGGATTACTTCTGGCGCTTTGATTTCAATTAGTCTTTTAAGACGGTTGTTACGGATGATTACACGACGATAAAGGTCATTTAAATCCGATGTTGCAAAACGTCCACCATCCAATGGTACCAAAGGACGTAATTCCGGTGGAATTACAGGAACAACTTTTACAACCATCCATTCAGGATTATTTACTTCCTTAGAATCACGGAAAGCACCAACAACCTGAAGACGCTTCAAAGCTTCGTTTTTACGTTGCTGTGAGGTTTCAGTACTAGCCTTATGACGTAATTCATATGACAATGCATCAAGATCTAAACGAGAAAGTAGACTGCAAAGTGCTTCTGCACCCATCTTAGCAATAAACTTGTTTGGATCTTCATCATCAAGTAATTGATTTTCCATTGGAAGTTCATCCAGAATATCCAGATATTCTTCTTCAGTTAGGAAATCAAGATAATTGATACCATCAGCGGCTTTTACACCTGGATTAATTACGACATAACGCTCGTAATAAATGATCGTATCTAATTTTTTAGTTGGTAAACCTAAAAGGTAACCAATTTTATTTGGCAACGATTTAAAATACCAAATATGCGCTACAGGCACAACCAATTGGATGTGTCCCATACGCTCACGGCGTACTTTTTTCTCGGTTACCTCAACACCACATCGGTCACAAACAATACCACGGTAACGGATACGTTTGTATTTTCCACAGTGACACTCATAATCCTTTACAGGACCAAAAATTCTTTCACAGAATAATCCGTCGCGCTCTGGTTTATAAGTACGATAGTTGATGGTTTCAGGCTTTAAAACTTCCCCACTCGATCTTTCTAAAATCTCTTCAGGAGAAGCAAGACTGATAGAGATTTTTGTAAAATTACTCTTTACTTTGTTATCTCTTCTGAATGCCATATATTGAAAATTAGGATATTAACAAATTGATTCAAGAAAAGTGAATGTCGGTAAAACCAACACTCACTTTCTATATAAGGCTTATACTAATTTAACGCTCAAGCCAAGACCTCTAAGTTCGTGTAATAACACATTTAGAGATTCAGGGATACCAGGAGCTGGCATAGGTTCACCTTTAACGATAGCTTCATAAGCTTTCGCTCTACCCATTACATCATCCGACTTAATAGTCAAGATTTCCTGTAGGATATGGGCAGCACCAAAGGCCTCAAGAGCCCAAACCTCCATCTCTCCAAAACGCTGACCACCAAACTGAGCTTTACCACCAAGTGGTTGCTGAGTAATCAGAGAATAAGGACCGATAGAACGCGCGTGCATCTTATCATCAACCATATGACCTAGTTTCAGCATGTAAATAACACCAACCGTAGCAGGCTGATCAAATCTTACACCCGTACCTCCATCGTGAAGGTAAGCTTTACCGAAAGCAGGTACACCAGCTTTGTCAGTATATGCAGTAATTTCGTCTAGACTTGCACCATCGAAAATCGGTGTCGCAAACTTCAACCCTAACTCAATACCTGCCCATCCAAGCACAGTTTCAAATACCTGTCCAAGGTTCATACGAGAAGGTACCCCAAGTGGGTTCAAGCAAATGTCAACAGTCGTTCCATCCTCAAGGAATGGCATATCTTCCTGACGAACAACACGTGAAACAATACCCTTATTACCGTGACGACCCGCCATTTTATCACCAATCTGTAGTTTACGTTTCTTAGCAACATAAACTTTAGCCATCTGGATGATACCTACTGGCATTTCGTCTCCGATAGTAACATTGTATTTCTTACGCTTACTTGCACTATCAAGTTCTTTGTACTTGATAATATAGTTATGTAGTAAGGTCTTAATGGTTTCATTCTTATCCTTGTCAGTTGTCCACTTATTAGGATCAACTTGCAAATAATTAATCTCCATTAATAACTTCTGAGTAAACTTAACACCTTTAGGAATCAAATCAACACTCAAATAATCCTTAACACCTTGTGACGTTTTACCATTACAAATCGTAAACAATTTATCAACAAGAAGGTTGTTTAAGTTTGCAATTGTTTTTTCAAACTCTTCGTCAAGTTTCTGCAAAAGTGGCTTATCACTTTGCTTCGACTTACGATCACGAACGGCACGAGAGAATAATTTTTTCTCAATCACAACACCACGAAGTGAAGGTGAAGCTTTAAGAGATGCATCTTTAACATCACCTGCTTTATCACCGAAAATTGCACGAAGCAATTTCTCTTCTGGAGAAGGATCCGACTCTCCTTTAGGAGTAATCTTACCGATAAGGATATCGCCTGGTTCTACATTCGCACCAATACGAATCAAACCATTTTCATCAAGGTTACGAGTTGCTTCTTCACTAACGTTTGGAATATCTGAAGTCAATTCTTCCATTCCACGCTTAGTATCACGTACTTCAAGTGTGTATTCATCAACGTGAATTGAAGTAAATACATCATCTTTAACAATACGTTCTGAGATAACAATCGCATCCTCATAGTTATAACCTTTCCAAGGCATAAATGCCACCTTCAGGTTACGACCAAGTGCTAACTCACCAGTTTGGGTACCATAACCATCGGTTAAGATTTGACCCGCAACAACTTTATCCCCTTTAGATACGATAGGCTTAAGGTCAATCGTTGTTCCCTGGTTTGTTTTCTGATATTTTGGTAAATTGTAAGTAACAACATTTGATTCAAAACTCACAAATGCCTCATCTTCGCTTCTTTCGTAAGCGATTACAATTTTAGTTGCATCAACAAATTCAACAACACCATTTCTTTGAGCTACAATCTGAGTACGTGAATCCTTAGCCACATTTGCTTCAAGACCTGTACCTACAACTGGAGATTCCGGCTTGATAACAGGAACAGCCTGACGCATCATATTCGATCCCATCAAAGCACGGTTGGCATCATCATGCTCAAGGAACGGAATCAAAGACGCCGCGATTGAAGCAATCTGATTAGGCGCAACGTCCATCAAATCAAGATTCTCAATCTCTTCAAATGGGAAGTCACCATCTTTACGTGATTTTGCCTTCGCATTTACAAATGAACCATCTTCGTTCAATGGCGCATTAGCTTGAGCAATAATCAATCCTTCTTCTTCCTCAGCTGAAAGGTAGTTTACACCTTCATGACTTAAATCAACTTTTCCATTTGTAACCTTACGGTATGGTGTTTCAATAAACCCTAAATCGTTAATCTTAGCGAATACACATAAAGACGAAATCAAACCAATATTTGGTCCCTCTGGTGTTTCAATAGGACATAAACGACCATAGTGAGTATAGTGAACATCTCGAACCTCGAAACCTGCTCTCTCACGAGACAGACCACCTGGTCCAAGAGCTGACATTCTTCTCTTATGAGTTACCTCGGCAAGTGGATTGGTTTGATCCATAAACTGAGATAAAGCATTCGTTCCAAAGAATGAGTTTATAACCGAAGATAAAGTCTTCGAGTTAATCAAATCAATTGGAGTAAACACCTCATTGTCACGAACATTCATTCTTTCACGAATGGTACGTGCCATACGAGCTAAACCAACTCCAAATTGACTATATAATTGTTCCCCTACAGTACGAACACGACGGTTACTCAAGTGGTCAATATCATCCACATCAGTACGCGCGTTTAGCAACTTAATAAGGTACTTGATAATCTCAATAATATCTTCCTTAGTTAACACCTTAACATCGCTGTCGGTATTCAAACCAAGTTTCTTGTTGATTCTATAACGACCCACATCACCTAAATCGTAACGTTTGTCTGAGAAAAACAACTTGTCAATTACATCACGAGCTGTAGCCTCATCAGGTGGCTCAGAGTTTCTTAATTGACGATAGATATGAAGAACAGCTTCTTTTTCAGAGTTACAAGGGTCTTTCTGCAAAGTATTGTAAATAATTGCATAATCAGCAAGATTTTGCTGCTCCTTGTGCAACAAGATAGTCTTTGCACCTGATTCAAGAATTTCTTCTATGTGTTCTGGTTCAACAATAGTTTCTCTATCGATGATAACCTCATTACGCTCGATAGAAACAACCTCTCCTGTATCTTCATCTACGAAGTCTTCAATCCAAGATTTAAGAACACGAGCGGCAAGTTTACGACCGACTACTTTTTTAAGTCCGGTTTTTGAAACTTTAATTTCATCAGCGAGATCAAAGATCTCAAGAATTTCTTTATCGCTTTCGAAACCAATCGATCTTAATAGAGTGGTAACAGGAAGCTTTTTCTTACGGTCGATATATGCATACATGACATTATTGATGTCAGTAGCAAATTCGATCCATGATCCTTTGAAAGGAATAATACGTGCGGAATATAACTTAGTTCCGTTGGTATGTAAACTTTGTCCGAAGAATACACCAGGAGAACGGTGAAGTTGAGATACAACAACACGCTCAGCACCATTGATAACGAAAGTACCCTTTTCTGTCATGTAAGGTACAGTTCCAAGATATACATCCTGAATTACTGTATCGAAATCCTCATGTTCAGGGTCGGTACAATATAGCTTTAGTTTTGCCTTTAGGGGCACACTGTAACTAAGGCCTCGTTCAATACACTCTTCGATGGAGTAACGTGGTGGATCAACAAAATAGTCAAGAAATTCCAATACGAAATTGTTACGTGTATCCGTAATTGGGAAATTCTCACTAAATACCTTAAATAATCCTTCGCTCTTTCTTTTTTCAGAAATTGTTTCCAACTGAAAAAAGTCTTGAAAAGATTTTAATTGTACTTCCAAAAAGTCAGGATATAAAAACTGATCCTTATTCGAAGCAAAACTAATTCTTTGACTAATAGTATTTGAAGACATTTACTTAAAATTAATTGAACCTAAACAATAATAAACAACAAAAAGGCTTAGAGTTCCAAATTAATGAAACTCTAAACCATAATAACCTTATTTCAAGGTCTTAGCGCTTCTATTTAAGTTCAACTTCAGCTCCAGCTTCTTCTAATTGTGCTTTTAATGCTTCAGCTTCTTCTTTAGAAACTTTTTCTTTCAATGGAGCTGGTGCAGCGTCAACTGCAGCCTTAGCGTCCTTAAGTCCAAGACCAGTTAATTCCTTAACTAATTTTACAACAGCTAGTTTAGAACCACCTGCTGATTTAAGAATTACGTCAAATTCAGTTTGCTCAGCAGCACCACCTTCAGCAGCTCCACCTGCAACAACTACAGCAGCAGCAGCTGGCTCAATTCCGTACTCATCTTTTAAGATTTGAGCTAATTCACTTACTTCCTTAACAGTCAAATTAACTAATTCTTCTGCAAACTTTTTTAAATCTGCCATTTTGGTTTATTTTTAAAATTTAAATACTCTAAATATATTACTCTTACTCTGATACTACTTCTTCAGTATCTTCACCCTTACCGTTTTCTAAAGCAGAAACAACTTTCTGAATTGGAGATTGCAATGCTGCAATAATATCACCAATAAGTTCTTCCTTAGACTTAATAGACGCAAGCGTGTCTAACTCACCAGCTCCAATATAAACAGCTCCCTCTACGAAAGCTCCTTTTAGTACTGGTTTATCATTACTTTTATTGAATTCTTTGATTAGCTTAGCAGGAGCATTTCCCACATCTGAAAGCATAAGAGATGTTGATCCCTTAAGGGTTTCAGTCAAATCATCACACTCTACTTCGACTTTGCCTAAAGCATTACGAAGCAATGTGTTTTTTACAACAATCATTTTGATCTGCTTCTCAAAACAAGCTCTACGTAAAGCAGAAGTTGTTTCAGCATCCATCCCTGAGGTGTCAGCTAGATAAAAATGATTTGATGCGTTGATTTGTTCTGTCAAGCTATCAATAATCTGAATTTTGTCTTCCTTTTTCATGATTACCAAGGTCTCGATTAAAAATTAATTTGATTAGTCAAGAAGTGACTTGGGGTCAATTTGAATCCCAATACTCATTGTACTTGACAGGTACACACTCTTAATGTAAGTCCCTTTTGCTGCAGATGGCTTCAATTTGTTGATAATACCAACGAATTCTTTAGCATTATCTTTGATTTTGTCTACTTCAAAAGATGCCTTACCAACTGAAGAGTGAATAATACCATATTTATCGACCTTGAAATCTATCTTCCCAGCCTTAACTTCATTTACAGCTTTAGCGATGTCCATAGTTACAGTACCGCTCTTAGGATTTGGCATTAAACCACGAGGTCCTAATACACGTCCTAGTGCACCTACTTTAGCCATAACAGTTGGCATAGTAATGATAACATCTATATCAGTCCAACCACCTTTGATCTTAGCAATAAATTCGTCAAGTCCAACATAGTCAGCACCTGCAGCTTTAGCTTCTTCTTCCTTATCAGGAGTACAAAGAACCAAAACACGAACATTCTTACCAGTACCGTGAGGTAGAGTCACCACACCACGAACCATTTGATTCGCTTTTCTAGGGTCAACTCCTAAGCGGACATCCATATCCACTGAAGCGTCAAATTTAGTAGTGGTAATCTCCTTAACCAATGCTGCGGCTTCGTCGATAGTGTAGATCTTATCTGCTTCGACTTTTTCTAAAGCTAACTTTTTATTTTTTGTTAGTTTACCCATTTTAAATGCAGTATTAAAAATTATTGATTAAGCGGACTATCACCAGAAATAGTGACACCCATACTTCTTGCTGTTCCAGCAACCATACTCATGGCGCTTTCTACTTCAAAAGCATTCAAATCTTTCATCTTTCCTTCTGCGATTGCTCTTACTTGTTCCCAAGTAATTGAACCAACCTTTACACGGTTAGGTTCAGCAGAACCCGATTTCAATTTTGCAGCTTCTAAAACCTGAACAGCAACAGGAGGAGTTTTTGTAATAAATTCAAAAGAGCTATCTTTATAAACCGTGATTACAACTGGAACAACTTTCCCAGCCATATCTTGAGTTCTAGCATTGAATTGCTTACAAAAATCCATGATATTTACTCCCTTAGCACCTAATGCCGGTCCTACTGGAGGTGAAGGATTTGCAGCACCACCTTTGATCTGCAACTTTATTAATCCTGCTACTTCTTTAGCCATAGTTTTACTTTTCTAAAGGTTTTTTTATTCTTTTTCTACTTGCATGAAACTTAATTCAAGAGGCGTTTTACGTCCGAAGATTTTAACCATTACTTTCAGTTTTCTCTTCTCTGCATTGACCTCTTCTATCACACCAGTAAAACCATTAAATGGTCCATCAGTCACATTTACCGACTCGCCAACAAAATAAGGAACACTAATTTCCTCATCTTTATTAGTAAGTTCGTCAACCTTACCCAAAATGCGATTCACTTCTGATTGTCGCAATGGAGACGGGTCGCCGCCTTTAGTATCCCCCAGGAAGCCAATCACATTCGTAACACTACGAAGGATGTGAGGAATTTCGCCTGTTAATGCAGCCTCGATTAAAACATAGCCAGGTAAGAAAATTCTTTCCTTGCTGATTTTTTTACCGTTGCGCACCACAAACACTTTCTCGGTTGGAATGAGAACCTGTGATACGTAATCCTGAAGTCCAAGATTAGAAATTTCACTTAAGATATACTCTTGGACCTTCTTTTCTTTTCCTCCTACAGCCCGTAGAACATACCATTTTTTTTCAATTTCAGCCATCTTAAATTTTCAGTGATTAGTAAAACATACTATATATAGTGTCCATCAAATTCTTGAACCCCAAATCCATCACAAAAATTGCAGCAGCAATAATTGCAGAAGCTACCATTACTACGATAGCGCTACTTTGAAGTTCTGATCTTGATGGCCAAGATACTTTCTGTGTAAGTTCGGTATAAACTTCTTTTATATAATTTACTAATTTCATGTGCTTATAATTAAGTTTTATTAATTCACATGGAAGTTGTCTCACAGTCTAAATAAATCCAGTTTGTGAGACTTATTTCATAAGACAAAATATCCTTTTGCACGGGTGGAGAGACTCGAACTCCCGACACCTGGTTTTGGAGACCAGTGCTCTACCAACTGAGCTACACCCGTAAGTATAAGAAGATTGATCCGAAAACGGATCAATCTTTTATATTATAATTACTCAATAATTTCAGTAATCTGACCAGCACCTACTGTTCTACCACCCTCACGGATAGCGAAACGAAGACCTAGGTCACAAGCAACTGGAGTAATAAGCTCAACGTTAATAGTAACGTTATCACCTGGCATTACCATTTCAGTTCCTTCTGGAAGAGTAATCTCACCTGTTACATCAAGAGTTCTAATATAGAACTGAGGACGATATTTGTTATGGAATGGAGTATGACGTCCACCTTCTTCTTTCTTCAATACATAAACCTCAGCTTTAATCTTAGTATGAGGCTTGATAGTATTTGGGTGACAGATAACCATACCACGCTTAATAGCGCTTTTCTCGATACCTCTCAACAAAAGACCAACGTTATCACCAGCTTGACCTTCATCCAAAATCTTACGGAACATCTCAACACCAGTACAAACAGTTTTCATACCTTCAGCACCAAGACCAATAATTTGCAATTCTTCACCAGTCTTAACAATACCAGTCTCGATACGACCAGTTGCTACAGTACCACGACCAGTAATAGAGAATACATCCTCAACTGGCATCAAGAAAGCCTTATCTACATCACGTGGAGGAAGTGGAATCCAAGTATCAACAGCATCCATAAGCTCCATAATCTTCTCTTCCCACTCTGGCTCACCATTCAGGCCACCAAGAGCAGATCCAGCGATAATAGGAGTATTGTCACCGTCAAACTCGTAGAAATCCAACAATTCACGAACTTCCATCTCTACCAACTCTAACATCTCCTCGTCATCAACCATGTCAACTTTATTCAAGAAAACAACGATTCTAGGAACGTTTACCTGACGAGCTAAAAGGATATGCTCGCGAGTCTGTGGCATAGGACCATCAGTAGCAGCACAAACAAGGATTGCACCGTCCATCTGAGCAGCACCAGTTACCATGTTTTTCACGTAGTCAGCGTGACCTGGACAGTCAACGTGAGCATAGTGACGATTTGCTGTTTGATATTCTACGTGAGCAGTATTAATAGTAATACCTCTTTCTTTTTCCTCAGGAGCATTATCGATAGAATCGAAAGACTTCACTTCAGAAAGACCTTTACTAGCCAATACAGTTGTAATAGCAGCAGTTAAGGTAGTTTTACCGTGGTCAACGTGACCGATAGTACCAATATTTACGTGTGGTTTTGACCTATCAAAATGTTCTTTAGCCATAACTCGAAAAGTTAATTAATGATTAGACAACAATTAAAACAATATTTTATATTTTTTGAGCCATTGATGAGATTTGAACTCATGACCTCTTCCTTACCAAGGAAACGCTCTACCCCTGAGCTACAACGGCAAAACTTTGAGCGGGAAACGAGACTCAAACTCGCGACCCTCAGCTTGGAAGGCTGATGCTCTATCAACTGAGCTATTCCCGCATTTCACAAACACAACAACATTGTATCGTGAAGATTTACTGTGGGGAGAGCAGGATTCGAACCTACGAAGACGAAGTCAGCGGAGTTACAGTCCGCCCCAGTTGGCCACTTTGGTATCTCCCCAAATAAAATATAAATCAAAAAAGAGCCGGTGGCCGGAGTCGAACCGACGACCTGCTGATTACAAATCAGCTGCTCTGACCAACTGAGCTACACTGGCAATTAACAGACCATTCGCATCAGGACGTACAATTCCCTCACAAATGGTCTGCAAATGTAAAAACATTTTACCTATATAACAAAACTATCAAATAATTTTTCCAATTATTTTCCTCGAAGTTTTTCTTTGCGCTTTGTGATTTGACGCTTCAACGCATCTACTGCCAAATCAACTGCTTCTTCGAATGTTTTGCTTTGCTTTTGTGCAAATATATCACCTCCCGGGATATTAAATTTTATCTCTACTTCTTTATTTTCTACAACTGATGGTTTTTCAGCTCTCAAAAAGACCTCAACATTTGTAACATCGTCGTCAAGCTTAAGTAATTTATTTACTCTATTATTGACAAAATCTTCCAACCGAACATCAGCATTAAAACCGACTGCCTGAATGTTTACTTTCATACTCTATCCTCCAAGTTTTAAGCTCTGGGGTGAGCCTGTTTATAAATATCGTTTAACCTCTCAAAGCCTGTATGAGTGTATATCTGAGTTGCAGACAAATTTGAATGTCCCAACAACTCTTTTATAGCATTCAATTCAGCTCCATTATTAAGCAAATGTGTCGCAAATGTATGCCGCAACACATGAGGACTCTTTTTAGAAAGGGTTGTAATCTTAGACAAATGCTTTGTCACAATCCTATACAACAACTTTTCGTAAGCAGGTTTAGCTTGATTTGTTAAAATCAAAAAACCATCCTCATCAGAACAAAGCATAAACCTTTGCTCCAGATACTCATCAAGAAGTGTTTCGAGATTATTACTAACAGGAATAATCCTCTCCCTATTTCTCTTACCCAAAACTCGAACAACTGAGGCTGATCGATCAAAACTGGACACTTTCAAATTCATCAATTCAGATAAACGCATGCCAGTATGATAAAACATTTCAACTACCAGTCTGTCTCGAATCCCTTCAAAACCTTCCCCAAAATCTATCTCTTGTAGCAATCGCATGC
The DNA here is from genome assembly GCF_004217115.1 of Ancylomarina subtilis. Taxonomy (NCBI): domain Bacteria; kingdom Pseudomonadati; phylum Bacteroidota; class Bacteroidia; order Marinilabiliales; family Marinifilaceae; genus Ancylomarina; species Ancylomarina subtilis. The sequence continues at coordinate 1,640,371 of NZ_SHKN01000001.1, forward strand.
TGTCTTCAGCAATAAAATTTGGAAGCTTCTTCCCTTGCCTCGGACCTACAACTCTATCCATAGGATTTTGTTGTATCATCGATTCTCTCAACAAATATTTAAAAAAGGATTTCAAAGAAGATAATTTCCTATTTACAGTTCGGGCTGAGCAGCCGTCATTCATTAAAAAAACGATCCACTTTCTAACATCTTTGAAATTCAATTCAACAATTTCACTCTCTTCAATCCCGTAGGATGACAAAAAAGAAAAAAATTGACTTAAATCACAATCATATGATACCAAAGTATGTTTAGAGTATCGTTTCTCGTACCGTAAATAAGACAGAAAAGATTCCTTATATCTCATACACTTTTAATTCGTAGTCTAGATAAACTAAATTACAAAAAAAATAAGATATCGAAACCTTTTTCAAAAGAAATTAATCTTCGTTCAATTGCATTTGCTGAACGTAAACTGCATGAATCTTCTCTTTTCTTTTTCTAACAGAAGGCTTCACGTAAACTTGTCTTCCACGTAATTCTTTAATTACACCAGTTTTTTCGAATTTTCTTTTGAATTTTTTTAAGGCTCTTTCAATGTTTTCGCCTTCCTTCATAGGAATAATAATCATAGTTTCTTCTTTTATTTAATTATTTCTAAATGAGCCGCAAACTTATTAATTCATTCACGATATTTCAAACAAATTTATAAAAATCTGACCAATTACTTTCATTTTAATTGAATCTAATGCAAAACTCAGGTAATTAGGCTATTCTTAAAGTCGAAAACTTGTCTTTTTACCTCCTTTTACTCTAAAATTAAATAAGGTTTTACCCTTTTATAAGCAGACTCACGCAAGATTTTCTTCTTAAGAAGGATTTCCAAGTCTAAAATGACGCCTTTTCGTTTTCTGAAACGAATGATATCAGAAGCTTCCCGATAACTAATATAAGGATGCTTACTTAATTCTTCCACCGTCGCTTTATTAATATTTATAGAGCGCTGAATTTCCAAATCAACTACTAAGAAAAAACTTAAACTATCCACTCTACTTTTTCTCAAACCATAAATATCGGCTAACTGATTAATATTATAAAAACCACCAAGTTTAGATCGATAATCAATTATTTTCTTTGCAAAATACAGTCCGATTCCTGGTAAAGTAATAAGTTGATTTGTATCAGCTCTATTTAAATCCAGCTTCACTATCTGAGGTTTCATTTTCGTTTTAATCCTTATAAAAGGCAACAACTCTTCAAGTTTTAAGGAATCAAACCCATAAATTCTCAAAAGATCAATGGGACTCTTAAAACATCCCCCCTTTGCTAAATATTTATTAATGCGTTCTGCAATATAAGAATGCACTCCTAAGCTATCCCAACCTGATTTAGAAACAGTATTGGGATCGAAAGGGAAAAGCTTATACTCCTGTTTTAAAATTGGATTAATTTGAATAAACTTCTCCAGCCTTGTGTAATCAATCGAATCAATGCCAGGTACATTCAGCAAATCATTCTTTTGCTTAAAAACTCCTGACTTCTTCCTGTAATTCAATATATTTTGGGACTTAATCCTTGTTAAGCCTAAACTTAAAAGATCCTCATAACGCACAGTATTGGGATCAAACAATACGGGCTTGACCCTTTGTGTCGCCGACTTAGGCTTTTCCTCCCTTTTTATTCTGACATAAGGTTTAAGCCTCATATAAAGTTCTTCAGTCATACCATATATTTTCATCAGATCATCCCCTCTCCTTATTACACCTCCTTTGTTTCGATAACGAATTAGATTCCTGATCTGAAATTTTGTAAAACCCAGAAATGCCAAGTCCAGGCTATCTGTGAAATTGGGATCAAAGAAAAATAATTTTTGAGTTTGCAACACCTCCCGCTTAAGCGTTGACTTATTTTCCAAAAGAACCAACAGGCTATCAATTCTTTTTTGTTTTTCCGGACTTTGATTCCAGACATCAATTGGGTCAGGTGTGAAAACAGGATACAGAAATAAAGATAGAAGTATAATAAGGAGAACTATTAAACTTTTCCTTTCAGAAGAAGAATATGAGAAAAAAGTTTTGAGATGCTTTTTAAAAGACATGACAACTTAATGAAGTGAAAACTGCAAATCCCAACACAAACCACCATCCTATATTATCATATTAAATTTATGCTATTTTCAACAAAATACAAAGTCCCCTCATTTTAACGCAAACAAAAAAAACGCCTCCGGAAATTCCGAAGACGTTTAGTATAAGACAACAACTCAGTCTTTAATTTTGGTATTCTTTTAGAATATCTGCAACGTCACCAGCAGCAACACGTCCATATGTCCGTTCGCCAATTGTTACCACAGGAGCCAAACCACAAGCACCTACACAACGCAGACAAGAGATTGAAAACTTACCATCTTCAGTTGTCTCCCCGATAGGAACCTTAAGTTGTTTTTTAAATTCTTCAAGAACCTTCTCTGCACCTCGTACATAACAAGCTGTACCCATACAGATTGAAATAGGAAATTCACCCTTAGGTACCATCGTAAAGAATGAATAGAAAGTAACAACACCATATACGTGTGCAACTGAAACCTCAAGTTCACGAGCGATAACTTCCTGTACTTCAGCTGGAAGATAACCAAAGGTCTCCTGAGCTTTATGAAGCACATTAATCAGCTCACTGCCTTCATTATTAAATGATTTGCAAATTTCGACAAGCTTCTCAACCTTGTCTTTTGCTAATTTTATTTTTGCCATAATATTTATATTTAAGATATGAGATAATGGATATGAACCACATGTAATATTCTAATAAATCACATCCCGACTCTCAAATCTACTGTAATACTATTCAACCTCTATTTCATTTTGCTTGTCGAAGTAATGTGTGTGAAGCAACTTATGTGACAACTCGCCACAAGGCTTACCTAAGAATTCTTCGTACAATTTAATGATATATGGATTCTCATGAGATTTACGGATTGCTTTCCCCTCATCTTCGCGATAAAGAGCTGCAGCACGTTTCTTCAAAATAGACGAATCTCCATGATGCAACGGCTGACCGCCACCACCAATACATCCACCAGGACAAGCCATGATTTCAATTGCATGATATTCAGATTTACCATCACGAACCTCTTCAAGTAACTTACGAGCATTACCCAAACCGTGAGCAATACCTATGTTAAGTTCTAAGCCATCGAAATCGACTTTAGCACTACGAATACCTTCCATACCACGAAGCGCTTCGAAATCGACTTTCTCAAGAGTTTTTCCTGTATAAACCTCATAAGCTGTACGAGCAGCAGCCTCGATCACACCTCCTGTAGCACCAAAAATAACACTAGCACCAGTCGACTCACCCAAAGGATTATCAAAATCTTCCTCAGGTAAAGTTTTGAAATCCATATTGGCCTGCTTGATCAAATTAGCCAACTCTCGAGTTGAGATAGAATAATTCACATCAGGATCACCATCTACCTTAAATTCATCACGCTGACATTCGTATTTCTTAGCCAAACAAGGCATTATAGAAACCACAATCATATCTTCACGCTTAATTCCCATCTGCTTAGCCAAATAGTTTTTAGCGATAGGACCAAACATTTGTTGTGGAGAACGTGCAGTAGAAGGAATCTCTTTCATCTCTGGGAAATGATGCTCAAAGAAATTCACCCACCCCGGACAACATGAAGTTAAGATAGGTAATTTCACATCCTTATCACCAGCCAAATGGGCACTTAAACGACCTAATAGCTCAGTACCTTCCTCCATAATAGTCAGGTCGGCAGCAAAATCAGTATCGTAAACATTATCAAAACCCAGGTTACGAAGGGCTGAAACCATCTTACCAGTCACCAAAGTACCAGCTTCCATACCAAACTCTTCGCCTAGAGCAGCACGAACAGCAGGAGCCGTTTGTACAACTACAGTCTTCTTAGGATCAGCAAGATCTCTGATCAACTGGTTTGTGTGATCTTTTTCTGTAAGAGCTCCTGTAGGACATACAGCAACACACTGTCCACAATAGGTACAAGTCGATTTTTGAAGATCCATTTCAAAAGCCGGAGCAACGACTGACTCGAATCCACGATTTACAGCAGAAAGTGCACCTACAGTCTGTACATCATTACACATCGTTTCACAACGACGACACATGATACACTTATCCATATCGCGAATGATAGATGGCGAATAGTCAACTTTATATTTTGACTGCTCACCTTTATAGTGAATCTCACGAACACCTAAGTTCTGTGCAATAGTCTGCAAATCACAGTTTCCTGATTTCGCACACACTAAACAGTCGAATGGGTGATCAGAAAGCATCAACTCCATTACAGTTTTACGAGCATTCAAAACTCTCATTGAATGAGTTTTGATATTCATTCCTGCTTCACATTTCGAATTACATGAAGGAGCTAAATTTCGTCTTCCTTCAACTTCGACAACACAAATACGACATCCACCTGGCTTATGCTCGATATTCATATCGTTAAGGTGCATGTAACAAAGTGTTGGTATATCGATACCAATCTCCTTTGCCGCTTGAAGAATAGTGGTGCCTTTAGCAACCTCTACTTCTTTATTATCAATGGTTAATTTTATCATTTGTTCCATTTTTAATCCTCCTTATTGTATGCTAATGGCATTAAATTTACACTTATCCATACAAGCACCACACTTAATACATTTATCAACGTCGATAATATGAGCTTCCTTACGTTCACCAGAAATACAATCAACCGGACAATTACGAGCACAAAGTGTACAACCCACACAAAGCTCAGGATCAACCACATATTGCATCAATGCTTTACACTGACCTGCAACACACTTATGATCTTCAACATGAGCCATATACTCATCATAGAAGTTCTCAATAGTAGACAATACCGGATTAGGCGACGTTTGACCTAAACCACATAGTGAAGTATCTTTAATTACAGCACTCAGATTACGTAATAAATCCAAATCCTCTTTAGTTCCCTTACCTTCTGTGATTTTATCTAACAGTTCATAAAGACGCTTATTACCTACACGACAAGGCGTACATTTTCCACAAGACTCTTCAACAGTAAAATCAAGATAGAATTTTGCCATAGACACCATACAGTCGTCTTCATCCATCACAATCATTCCGCCCGATCCCATCATCGAACCAACAGCAAGCAAGTTATCAAAGTCGATAGGTGTATCCAGATGTTTCTCTGTCAAACAACCTCCGGAAGGACCACCCGTCTGAACCGCTTTAAATTTCTTGCCATCCTTAATACCACCACCAATTTCGTAAATTACTTCGCGAAGTGTGGTACCCATTGGCACCTCGATCAAACCAACATTGTTGATCTTACCAGCCAATGCAAACACTTTTGTACCTTTTGATTTATCGGTACCAATAGCGCTAAACCAGTCAGCACCTTTGTTGATAATAACAGGAACATTAGCAAATGTCTCAACATTATTTACGTTGGTTGGTTTGCCATTATAACCTGATTCTGCAGGGAATGGAGGCTTAACAGTTGGCTCACCACGAAGACCTTCCATCGAGTGAATCAAAGCCGTTTCTTCACCACATACAAAAGCTCCGGCTCCATAACGCATTTCAACATCAAAATTGAAACCAGAACCTAAAATATCTTTTCCTAATAAACCATACTCACGAGCTTGTCCGATTGCAACTTTCAAACGCTCAATCGCAAGTGGGTATTCGGCACGTATATAAATCACACCTTTATCAGCACCCATTGTATAACCACAAATGGCCATTGCCTCAAGTACTGAATGTGGGTCTCCTTCTAATATAGAACGGTCCATAAATGCACCTGGGTCACCCTCATCTGCATTACAAACCACATATTTTTGATCCGCTTCATTCTTAGATGCAAATTCCCACTTTAATCCTGTTGGGAACCCTCCTCCTCCTCGTCCGCGCAGACCAGATTTCTTAATGATATCAATCACATCCTGTGGTGTCATTTCGAAACACTTACCTAATGCACCATATCCATCACGAGAAATATATTCCTCAATGTTCTCAGGATTGATAAATCCACAGTTTCTAAGAGCAATACGAATTTGTTTCTTATAGAAACCCATATTTTTCGCATCACTAACAGTTTCTTTCTTATCAGGATCGGTGTAAAGCAAACGCATTACCTGACGTCCTTTTACAATATGCTCTTCAACAATCTCAACAGCATCCTCAGGCTTCACCTCAATATAGAATGTGTTGTCCGGAAGAATCTTTACAATGGGTCCTTTTTCACAAAAACCAAAACAACCTGTTGTTACGACCTGCACTTCATCCTCAAGCCCCTTGGCTTTAAGTGCATCCTCTAAATTTGTTTGAATAAGCTCACTCTTAGATGCGCGACATCCTGTCCCTCCGCAAATAAGAATATGCATTTTATACTTTTCCATAATAGTGTTTGGGTTAGGTTTAGTCAATCGTATTATAGTTTACAGGAATAATTCCATCAACCAACTCACCATGCTTAACGTATTTCTCAATAATCTCATCGGCTTTTTTCACATCAACATCGCCAAAAACGATTGGGTCTTTACCCGGCATTTTGACTTCGATAGTTGGTTCTGCATAGCAATAGCCCATGCATCCGGTTTGGGTAACAACAGCTGCAATTCCTCTCTTTGCACTTTCTTCAATAAAGAAGTTCATTACCTCTTTTGCTCCGGAAGCGATACCACAAGTAGCCATACCTACTTTTATTTGTACCATACTATCCGGGGCGTTACTCTTTTCTCTAAGATCCATTTTTGACTGAAGATCTTCTTTCATTCTCTTCAGATCTGCAAGAGATTTTACTTTTGCCATAATCTCAAATATTAAAGGTTAATAACTAAAATTCTATTTATATAATCGTCTTGATATTCTCATTTATCATTTCCTTAAGATAAACCAGAATATTGGGGTCATTTAAAGCAACCCCTTCCAAAACTTCTTTTACTTCTCTGGTATCAAACACATATTCTCCCTTTGGGGTCACATGTTTATATATAAAATCCATCTCTACGTTTGCGCCAACCAACAACATCATGGTTTCAGCAATATTCCCTAAAACAGGCCTGTCGATATTCGAATGAGAAAAGCTCACCTCGAGCCGGGTCCCTTTTCCCTCTTCTGACCAAATATCCAGCCCTCCTCCGGTTTGCTCAGCATTTTGTTTTAAAAGCGAAATACCCAAACCTACTTTTCTAGTTGTGCGAGAAGTAAAAAATGGGTCACTAACATTTTCCAGAACCTCAGGCGACATACCACATCCATCATCAATGAATACCAGCTTATAAACGTCTTTTTTCACATCTTCAAATATCTCCAACTCAACAAGTTTTGCTTTTGCTCGTACTGAGTTCTGGATAATATCCATGATATGTTCTGACAAATCCCTCACTTCTTCTTATTTATAAATCTACAAATCGCCCACCTTCATTTCTCAAAGCCATTTTCACTTCCTCAAAGCTGGCTTCCATCATCTGAAATTTTGTACAGACTTCACCAACAAGATCGATACAATGAGCATCGGAGCTTTTTATAAATGTTTTATCTTTCAAATACGCATTCTTTTCCAGGAATGACGTTTTACTAATATGTTTGCTTATCTCAAGTGCATCCACATTCAGATCAAAAGGCACAAAGCCCAATTGTGAGATAATGCTATTTTGTGCTTTATTTATATGCGCTGGTATAAACAAACCTGACAACTCATGTACTTTTTGTTCTACCTGATCAATACTTTGGTCTATAGCTGAAATTAACAACCACTCAATCTCATCAATAATTTCATCAGCCTCATTAACCACAACCTGATAACCAAACCGATCATTATCATTCGGAATATGGGGCAAGTGTGCTTCAAGATAGGATTGAAAAACCGTCAATTTTTCTTCAGTTTCAAAAAAGCAAAGACAATGTACCTCCTCTTTTGTTGTCACCTCAGCTCCCATCACGACCATTAAACCCTCCCTGGCTGCCATCTTTTTAATTAAGGGAGCATGAAGAGTTGTGTTATGATCGCTTATGCCTAAAATATCAATGCCTCGCTCTCCGGCCTTTTTCACAATATTTACCGGACTCATCTCCAAATCTCCACAGGGAGAAAGTACGGTATGTGTGTGTAAATCGACTCGAAAGGTTCGCATAATCACTAGTCACTTATTAATTTGTAAAGTTTTCCGGTCAACTCAAAAGCTTCTTCTTCTGATGACAAAATTGGAATCCCTTCAAGATTACTTTGTTCTGCCGCATCAGCCTCTGGCTCATAACCTTTAACCAAAACAACAGCAGCCAATTCCTTTAGCGAAGCGATGGCCATTATATTCTTATGAGTTTGTAAGGTAATCCAAACCTGATCAGCATCAGCATTTCCCATAACATCGCTCAATAAATCAGAAGTATATCCACCCTCAATTTCTTTATCAAGACCTTGTTCTCCAGAACATACTTTTAAGCCTAAGGCAATTACAATATCACTTACTTTCATATTTTTATTAGCTGTTAAATTTCTTTTTTTCGAAACGACCTTTCCCCCACGTTTCCTCTGATATGTCGAATGATTCCTGAGGACTAATCAGTTCTTCTTTCGTTAACATCTTTTGCAAGAAAACACATTGGGTCATCTTAGCACGTCCCTGAACAATATCCTCTGCAAGCACTTTACACTTAGGAGCTCCACATGCGCCACAGTCAATCTCTGGCAAAACACGCATGATTCGTTGGATCTTTTTCATTTTATCCATGGCGATCATCATATCCGCATCCAAACTTAAAATTGATCTGGGCTCAATTTCCGATATAGCCATATTATTCAGTAAGTAGGGGCGATAAGTCGAATACATCTCTTCCGTTTCAGCCTGTTTTTTTATCTCTTTCTGAGCACGTTTACTTAAACGCTCTACGGCTAAGAATCTGTTTTCGGTACTCAAAACACCACCAGCACAACTTCTATCACAGGCTCTAAGCTCAAGAAAATCAACATCTGTAATCTCGTCATTCTCTAACTTGTCCAGAAAGGCGATCACATTATGAATCTCATCTATAGCCAAACAACGTCCTGAATACTGAGAAGCCTCCCCATTGGTTAGGGTCCAGTCTATACTGGTTTTAGATAAATGACGGTAATTGGACACAGTCTGTTTTTCCTGACTGGCATGTTTAATACTAAGCATGACTTTATTATAGATAAAATCCATATTAATCACACCATCTATCAACATCTCATCCTCACCTACAGGTGATTTCACAGAGGCAATTTTAGCAGCGCAAGGTGTTACATAAAAAATTCCAATCTCCTCACTCTTATAACCTTCATCTATTAATTTTTTACGATAAAATTGTGATGAGATATCAACAACAGGTTTTAGCCTGACAATATTTTCAACCAGGGATGGGAAACGGACTTGTATTAGACGCACAACAGCAGGACAAAAACTAGAGATAAATGGGCGCATTTGAGAATGCTTGCGCATATACTCCTTGGTGCCCTCTATTAATAAATCAACCGCTTCATCCACTTCAAACACATGGGTAAAACCCATTTCGCGGATAACATCATAAATCTGTTCTTCGGTAATATCATCGGGAAATTGACCTAATAAAACTGTAGGTAAGATAGCCACTCGTTGCTTGTAGCTGAATATCTGATTAAAATCGTCTTGCTCAACGATTATTGCGTTAACCGGACAGGCCTTTAAACACTCGCCACAATCAACACAAGCATGCTTATTTATATCAGCAGTTCCTGATTTCACACGAATTGCCTTTGTAGGACATACATTCATACAATGTGTACAGCCAATACAAACGTTTTCGACAACTTTAAGTGCGTGATAAAAAGGAAGCTTTTCCATGTGTACTAATTTAAATAGTTAATTAGTTCAACTTCGGTTCCAACACCAACCTCGGATTTTATATTGAGCTCATTGGTATTTTTCTTTATATTAGGAAGGCCCATACCTGCTCCAAATCCCATTTCACGAACTGCTGGAGAGGCGGTAGAATAGCCTTTTTGCATAGCCAAATCGATATCAGGGATACCAGGTCCCTTATCGACAATTCGCACCACAATTTTTTCAGGAAAAATAGAAACATTCATTTCTCCCTCGTAAGCATGAGCAACAACGTTCACCTCAGCTTCATAAATCGAAACAACAATTCGCTTGATCAGCTTTGGGTCAACATTCAATTTTTTCAGAACTTTCTTTACATCACTTGAAGCTGTACCTGCCTTCGAAAAATTGCCTCCTTCTATATCAAATTTAAAATCCATAAGTCAGAATTAATAAACCGGCTCTAAACCCATCTTACACAATAACGAACACGCTCGAAACATAGAATAACCACATTCAATAAGAGTTATCCCACTTTCTTCAGCTAAACGCTTCATTTCTTCTGAAGCTTTTTTATCACGAACAAATAATATGTACGGAATATCAGACATCTCAGATGTTCTAATTGTCTGCAAATTATTCAAACCTGTAACAAGCAAGAGATTATCTGAATCAATCGTCAAAACATCACTCATCAGGTCCGAAGCAAAACCAAAATTTATATCCTGATTTAAATCTGTATTACCACAAACAAGCTTGGCATTCAATTCATCTAATATCTGAGATACTTTCACCATTCCAAACTGATAATTTATGTTTAATTAAAGCTACGAACAATGATGCTAAGATAAGAAATAGAGTAAGATATCTTAACGCTAAGGGGGGGAATAGAACGAAAAACAGAAAATACATATTTAGTCTAAATAACTATGCTTCACAGCAGCTTTTATTGAGAACGAATTTGGAAAACTCCTGTAAATTAGACATTAGTAAAATTCATTTTTTTCAGAACGATAATACGTGCTAAAAAACACAAGGAAGACCTCATTTTTACTGAATTATTTATTTTCTTAGACATCAATTCAAATTGACATAAACTGAACTAAAACTGAATCAAAATTGTAAGACTTTACAAAATTGAATTGCCCTTTCAGTAATTTGAATTATTTTATCAAAATAATCCATAAAATACATTTAAGGATCAATTATGAAGTCAAAGATTCACTCAACACACTTGTTTTATTTCATTAAGTTAATAATTTGGCCTCTCAAAGCCATTTGAACTCGAATTAATTTAACTCTTTTTTTCTCTAATTCATGTACAAGAAAAACCAACATATATTAATAATCATTCAAAATCTGAATCCGAATAAAAGCAGCTTACACCATGCTGTGGCACTCACAAAAATTTTCAAAGCCAAAATTCTGGTAACACCTTCTCCTTTTTCGAAAAATAAAATACAGCAAACTGAAATAGAAGATTACATCTCGGATACTCCCGAAGCCCGATTTCTCAAAATCGACCAATCAGATCTTGAACCAAACAAATGCATAGAAAAACTTAATATCATTTTCATGCTTGTACAAGTTGATCAAAAAAATGATTTCAAATTTTTCCTCAAAAACAACATCTTTAATTGGGTTCTGACAGCAAAGATTCCCACCATCCTTATCGGAGATAAAACATCAAACAAAGCTGATTATTCAAACATTCAAATTCCAATTGATCACAAAAAAGAATCAAAAGAAAAGATGATTTGGGCTAGCTATTTCGGACGATTTAATAAAGCGATCATTCATCTTATTCCGGCTAAGGAAAAAGATAGCACCTACATGAAAACCATTAGAAATACACTCCTATTCACAAAAAAAATGTTTACCCAGTTTAATTTCGATTATAAAATAACAAAGTCGGAAGTTGCTAGCAAACAAATCGATGAAGAAGCATTTTCAAATCCAGCAACTAAAGCATCAGACCTTGTCATTTTGATGACAGGAAAAGTGCAGGGAGTCTTCTTTCTAAGATTCAATTCGAAAAAAATAAAACACTTTACAAACACATACCCTAACCCAATTCTACTTATCAATCCTTTAAAAGATTATTATTTACCCTGCGAAGGTTAATAAAGGATATCAGTCAAACAAATCATAATACATTGTTAAAATTGACATATAAATCTTAAATTTAAGAGTAATAGTCTATCGATAAAAAAACTCATCGAGCATCTCATCCTTAAATTTCAAGATATATGAAACGGTATCTTCTCGCATTACTAATTGTGTTTATTCATGCATTTCCGACAAAAAGTGAAAACCACAGAGACCCAAAGACAAAAGAGAATCATGAAAACAGAGTTGATTCTCTTCTTAAAATATTACACTCCAATGATGATGGATATGTCATGGTGGCCGCACATAGAGCAAACTGGAGTCAGGCTCCTGAGAACACCATACAAGCCATTAAAAATGCGATGGCTGTTGGAGTGGATATTATAGAAATTGATGTTAGAATGACCAAAGACCATCAATTTGTTATAATTCATGATAAAACTCTTGACAGAACAACAACCGGAACCGGTAAAGTCTCAAAATGGACACTAGATTCATTAAAAACTCTATTCGTTACTGACCGAACAGGGAAAGCGACTTTAGAAAAAATACCAAGTCTTGAAGAAGCTTTGGTTCTTACCAAAGGTAAAGTTCTACTCAACCTGGATAAGTGCACAAAGCATCTCGAAAAAATAACAGAACTTCTGATAAAAACCCAAACGCTCAACCAGGTCATTATAAAGACGAAAACAGATTTTTGGAGAACTCGACTGCATCACAAGTGCTCCCAAAATAAACTCATTTACATCCCAAAAATTGATAAGCATAAACGAAATCTGGAATATCAGGTTGAGAAATTCATTGAAAAACATGAACCGACCGCATTCGATATCCGATTAAGTCCAAAGGATTCTTCAATATTGCCGCTTATTAATAAAATGAAAAACAAATCATGTCGAATATGGGTAAGCACAACTCCAAACGAGAATATCAACTACAGAGGTGAGACAAAAAAACACATCGATTCAAACAAAAAATGGGACTGGGCTTTGAATATGGGAGCTAATATCATCATCTCCGATGAACCCGGTTCACTCATAGACTACTTAAGATGTAAAGGATTTAGAAACAAAAAAGACGTCCAAAAACCTGGTAATAAGGTAGAGGATTCTAAAACTCTAAGTAGAAAAAACAAGTCGATTACACCCAAAATTTAAATATGGACATTCCTGTTTTTAATTCAAAAAATACCTTTATTTTCGAATCGTAAATACAATTCAACCTACAATCAACTGTAAAAAGACATGGATTTATACAATTTTGTATTCCATACATGGTATGGTGGTTTATCTATCATGATCCTCTGCTCCGTTATCATTGCCAAATCGTGCGATGTGTTCGAAACAGCAACTGATTATTTGGGACGAAACATGAGTGAAGGTGTAAAAGGAGCGTCATTAAATGCAATTGGATCCTCTATTCCAGAACTTTTAACAACTGTATTTTTCCTTGCATTTGCATCGCATGCCAATTTAGCTCGAGATTTAGCTGCCAGTATAGGTGGTAATACGGGGTCTGCTATTTTTAATAGTATAGCAATCCCCATGCTGGTTATTGGATCAGTATTGGCAACCGTACCTGGTGTTGTTGGGTTGAAAATAAGTAAAAAAGTAATACTGAGAGATGGCTTGTTTTTAATTGCAGCCGAGATTCTACTCATTATCTTGCTTTCCAGTCAATACATTACACATTGGCATGGATGGGCATTTACCATATTCTACCTCATATATATTGGCTACACAATCCTGTCAATGAAAAAAGGGCAAAAGGCAGAACAACAAAGCGAATCATCTCAAGAAGAAGGCAAGTATCTAAAATATGTTTTAAAGGCAAAAACGGGCAGAAAAGGCAGAAGCTGGTTGCTACTTATCATGTCAACACTTGTTATTGCAGCAGCATGTGCAGGTTTGGTCGAAGGTTGCAAAGGCATTTCTGATGCACTTGGCATCAACCCCCTATTTGTTGCACTAATTTTAATTGCTGCAGCCAGCAGTGTCCCCGATACAATTATCTCCATCAGAGATGCCAAAAAAGGCAACTACGATGATTCTCTGTCAAATATTTTAGGCTCAAATATTTTTGATATATCCATTAGCCTAGGCTTACCACTTGCCTTGTTCCTATTAATCACAGGACAAAGAATTGAATTCACAGAAGCAGGTGCAACTTTAGTCGATATTCGGGTAGTCCTCCTAATCGTCACTTTGATAACAATAGGAATTTTTTACTTCAGTCAAACATTGAAAAAACGTCATGTTTTTATATTAGGAATTCTCTACACTGTATTTATTCTATATGCGATTGGAGCAGCCGAGTATTATACAGGTAGCAAATCTTACCTTGCAGAAACTGCCGGCTCATTTATTAAATATTTAAGACAACCTGGAGGTCTGGGCGAATGGTTACAAGAAATTGCCAACTATTTCACATCTAACTGGTAAAACATTTTGTATTTTTTGATTATCAATTTAACTTTAAAACACATTAGCCACCATAATTCTTAATATCATGTTCAGCTCTTTCGAGATTATCTACAAATTCTCTTTACAACTCCTTCTGAGTTTTTGGATTCTAATGTGGTCGATGTGTTCGTGGTACGGTATAGAATTACTAATGGGAGCAAATATATGGCAGATTCCAGCTTCAATTGTTGGAACACTTATAGCCGTAATATCAGGCATCTATTTCTACACCATACTTTCCATCCCATACAAACTTTCCCGAAAATTTGATAAAATAAAAGATAAGGTCGCCCTTGAAGAATACACAAGTTGCGATGATTTCCAGAAAGAGGTTGCCAATTTTATTATTGATTTCTTTAATTACCCAGGAGCAAATGTCATTGGGGGAAATTTTCATTTCAATAATTGCAAAAGTTATATTCGGAACTCAGGAGAAGACATAAAAAAATTCAGATCGGATACAATTACAAAATTTAAACTTAAATCCGGGAAAAGTGCTGTTTATGTACCCATAAAAATAGCAAACCACAATTTGGGTGACATGCTACTTATCATGGAAGGCCAAACTCTTCCCCTTTTTAAGGGTATGATTGCCGACTTCGAAAATTATTTCCTGGACGATCAACTCTATCATGTCTTGAATTCTGTATCCAGAAACGGTAATAAGAACAAAAAAAACAAAGGAGCTTAAAATCTTTTGCCCGAAAAGTCAGCCTTTCACAGCTGGAAATTAGTCGCTTAAGTTTAACGCTTGTTTTTTCATCATAATTAATCCCCAGTTTCGCTTTCTTTATTGACTTTTTTTACCTACTTTCAAAGTAGAAAGATTAATCAAAATGGCTATTACAAGCCAAGTGTACACATTTATCACCGATCGGTTATTATTTAACGAAATATTAACTCATGCTCTTTCGAGCAATAAAATATAGGAGGAACTGTGATGAATATGAAGATGCAATCCGTAGGTTTTAAAGCAGATAAGAAACTTGAAGCTTTCATCAATCAGAAGTTGAGCAAACTAAATAAATTTGATAATAACATTTGTGACTATAACGTCATTTTAAATATCGAAAATTCAGATCCTAAAGCCAATAAAGTTGTCGAAGTAAAGGTAAATGTACCTGGAAATGAACTTTTCGCAAGAAAACAATCTAATTCTTTTGAGGCGGCAGCAGAGCTTGTTGCTGATGCATTAAGAATTCAGATCTTAAAAAATAAAGAGAAATAATATCTCTACTTTAAATAAGAAAGCCCTGATACATTTTGTATCAGGGCTTTCTTTTTAATCTTCAAAACCAATTTTGTCATGAGTGCCATCACAAAAAGGTTTGTTGGATGATCCCCCACATCGACAAAAGTATGTGTCTCCCATTTTCACACCTCTTTTCCCATTCACATCAACTAATGTTATGGTGCCTTCAACTAACAAAGGGCCTTTACTCAAAACCTGAACTTTTAATCCGGATTCAAGAGCCATAACTTCATCTTTGTTTTCTTCTTTTGGCATATTCACATAAAAAGACAATGCTTTGGTTGGACACTTTTGCACTTGTTGCATAATTTCCTCATTGGTTGCCGCATTCATTTTCACCCAAGGCTGAGATCCTGGCTGAAACACTCCAGGTAAACCTTTTGAACATACTTCAGAGTGAATGCATAAATCAGTACGATAAACCACTGTAATTTCACCATTACTATACTCTTTTTTAGACTCTTTCATATTCGCAATTTTTAATAACAAATCTGTTTAAATCCTTAAATCATAATTTAACACTTTAAATTGAAAAATGCCACATTCTTTTTTTTCAAAAAAATATCAAACCTCTTCTTCAAACTAAAAAGCTCATTCTTAAAACACTAGGAAAATCAATACTTACAGAACGTAAAAAACTTAATCTTTCTTTCTGAAAAGCACTTGCAGGTACCAAAAATTGTTCTACTTTTGTCAGCGAACAATGAGGTTAGAGCCTCAATTACAAACGGGCGTAGCTCAGTTGGTAGAGCACTGGTCTCCAAAACCAGGTGTCGGGAGTTCGAGTCTCTCCGCCCGTGCTAAAAAAAAAGCTTCCAAATTAATTTGGAAGCTTTTTTTATGAACAAAACTAAAACTTGAAAATTTATTCAAGCTTCATATTATAAAAGGCTTCAGCACATCGTTCACCATCCATTGCTGCAGACACAATTCCACCTGCATAACCTGCTCCTTCACCACATGGGAATAAACCCGAAACACGAACATGCTGTAAGGTTTTATTATCACGAGGAATTCTTACCGGAGACGACGTTCTGGACTCTACTCCAAGAATCACGGCATCGTTGGTTAAAAAGCCTTTTGATTTCTCACCAAACTTCTTAAAACCTTTCTGTAGACGAGATCCTATATGCTTGGGCAACCATTCATGCATTGCTGAGCTTTTCAATCCCGGTTGGTAAGATGAAATGGGTAGATCTGAACTGGATACGCCTTTTACAAAATCAAGCATCCTTTGTGCTGGAGCAGTCAGGTCCGATCCGCCTTTTTCAAAAGCCAATTTCTCTAAATCTTCTTGAAATTTAAGCCCTGCTAAAGCGCCGTACTCTTTAAAATCATCTAAATCTTCCTCCAATATCTCAACCGCCATACCAGAATTAGCAAAAGCCGTATTTCGTCTCGAAGAAGACATCCCATTCACAACCTGTTGTTGATCTCCTGTTGCTGCGGGTACAATTACACCTCCGGGACACATGCAAAAAGAATACACCCCTCGTCCATCAACCTGCTGTACAAAACTGTAACTCGCCGCTGGTAAATATTCTCCTCGTCCTTCCGGATTATGGTATTGAATCTGATCAATCAATTTCTGAGAATGCTCGATACGAACTCCCATTGCAAAAGATTTTGCTTCTACCTCAATCTTTTGAGAATCGAGTAAATAATAGATATCTCTGGCCGAATGCCCGGTTGCCAATATCACAGCCTCAGCATTTATTTCTTCACCAGACTCAATCCGAACACCTGAAATCTTATCATTCTTAACAAGCAAATGATTGACTTTTGTTGAAAATCGTACTTCACCACCAGAATTGATAATCGTTTCTCTAATTCTAACAATCACCTTCGGTAACACATCCGTCCCGATATGGGGATGTGCATCAATCAAAATATCTTCCTGAGCACCATGGAAATGCAACACCTCAAGAATTTTCTTCAAATTTCCACGCTTTTTTGAACGGGTGTAGAGCTTACCATCAGAGAATGTTCCTGCTCCCCCTTCTCCAAAACTATAGTTTGAGTCGGGATTAATAAGCCTGTTCTTATGAATTGCAGCCAAGTCCTTTTTTCGGTCTTCAACGCTTTTCCCGCGCTCTAACACAATCGGACAATAACCTAATTCGATCAACCTAAGAGCTGCAAATAAACCAGCAGGTCCTGCTCCCACAACAATCACTTTCTTCTTATCTGACACATTCTGATAGGTAAAGTCAGATAGTTTTATATCAGGAAAGGTTTCGTCATATGCGACACGAAAACGCATATTCATTTTAATATTTCGCTGACGAGCATCTATTGAACGACGCAATATTTGAATGCCGGTTATCCTGTCGCTGTTAACCTTTAGATATTTAGCTACTAGAGGTTTGTAATAACGTTCATCAGAAGCATCACGTGGACTTAAAACCAAATTAATTTCGGTAAGCATAATGATATGTAAAAAAGGTAAGATTTATTCAAAATGAAATGAAAGTGTCACCACCTTCGAACTCATCCTGTTAATAGAATAAGTGTAAAAGTCTGCATCAGGATTTTCTGAATCAAGTTTATGATTGAGAATATCCTGCAAACCAAGAGAGAATTTTAATTCAGTCGCAAATTTAAAATATGGCAGATAAAAGTCAATCCCCGCTCCCAATTCCAAACAAAAGAAATTTGGTTTTAAACTAACCATAACATTCTTTTCAGGGTCTAGATGACCGGGAGCCTGAACATCCATTTTGTAACTAAAGCCACCAACCAAATAAGGCCGGTAGTTATCCAGACGCTTTGCTCTATACTTCAATAATAATGGCAGATTTATAACAACGCTTTCCAAAATATTCTCATTAGCTGGCGTTTCCAAATCATCATCATCTGAATATAAAATTGTACGTTGTCCAAATTCCAATCCGGGTTGAAAACGTAAAGAAAAATTCTCGTGTAGTTTCAGGTCAGAAATAATTCCCACAGAGAAACCTGGAGAAAAAGTCACTTGCTCAGCTCTGACATTATCTTTGGCTGAATTCCTAATGGCATAATCCATGGCATTCAGGCCCAAAGTAAAGCCAAAATGTAAACGCTTCTGATCGACTCTTTGATTATTTAAAATTCGACCAGGACGATAATTTCCTTGTGAATAGATATAACCAGACGATAATAGGAGCAATAATATAACAAGTACTTTCTTCAAACTAAAATATGTTGTTTCAATAAATAACCCAATTATCTTAATATTATTGTTCTATTTGGTTCCAATATAAATCGAAGCAATCCCGAAACTTAATCTTTGCTCTTTAACCGTATCAAACCCACATGATTTGCAAATCTGTAAAAATTTCTCTCCGTCAGGAAAGCTTTCAACTGATTCAGGCAAATAAGTATAGGCAGATACATCTTTTGAGACAATTCGTCCCCAGAAAGGCAGAATTTTAAAGAAATAAAAATTATAGATTTGCTTAACAGGGAACTTGCGAGGTTTTGAGAATTCTAACACGACCAGCTTCCCTCCTTTATCAAGGACACGGTACATTTCACTAATCCCTTTTTCAAGATTCTCGAAATTTCGAACACCAAAAGCGACTGTAATCGCATCAAATGAATTATCGCCAAATTGTATATTTTCAGAATCACCTTCGAAAAGTGATATTTTATCTTGCAGGCCTTTTTTAATAATTTTCTCACGCCCAACAGCCAACATCTCCGTAGAAATATCAATACCTACAACAGAATCCGGATTTAACTTTAAAGCTGCAATAGCAAAATCACCCGTACCGGTTGCAATATCCAGCATGCGTTTGGGTTGATGCGATCGAAGTAATTTAATGGCTTTTTTACGCCACAATTTATCGATTCCCAGGGAAAGAAAATGATTCAAAAAATCATACTTCCTTGCAATATTGTTAAACATTAAGGCAACCTGAGCCTTCTTCCCTTTATCTAAATCTTTATATGGATTGACCACTAAAATATATTTTCTGATGATTAATAAATCTGATAGTTGAGATTCTCTCAACAAACTAAAATTGAGAAACCAGACGCAAATATATTAATTGTCAAGATAAGCCGATTACAAAACCGACTTTTATTTACACGAATCCGATTCAATCAAAAGGAGAACTTAACTTGAAATCAATTTTATAATCATCAATATAACCAAAAGGAATATCATCAATTCGCAATTCTCCTTTGGTAACATGCCCCAAAGTCGAGAATGATACGCCAAATTCCATCATCGCATCGATAAAATCGTCTTCATTTTCCATAGAAACCGAAACCACAACACGAGACTGTGATTCTCCAAACAGAAAAGCATCCTTTCTGACTTCAGCAGGCGAAGTAATATCAAAACCAAAACCTAAAGGCATAGCTGATGAAACCAAATTAAAGAATAAACCGCCTTCGTCAACACTATGGGCAGAGACAATCAACTTTTGCTTAATCAACTTTTGTACACATTCATTCACTTTTTTCTCCTCGTAAAGAGAGAAATGAGGAATCCCTAGTGGTTCGCCTTTATTTATACATTGCAAATATTGTGAGCCGGCAATATCGTTACGAGACTGTCCTATTAAGAATATCATATCTCCCTTCTGCCTAAAGATATAAGACGTGTGATCCTGAGGCATTTCCAATACTCCCAGCATTGCAACAACCGGAGTAGGCTGAATTGGAATTCGATGCCCTTGCACAGTACTCTCATTATAAAAACTAACATTCCCCCCTAAGACAGGTGTTTCATAAAATTCACAAGCTTCAGCCAAACCTTTAACGGATTCGACTAATTGAGCGTAAACTTTTTCATCCAACAAACTTCCAAAATTCAAACAATCATTAATGGCAACTGCCTTTCCTCCCGAACAGGTAATCCGTCTAACAGCCATAGCCATATTAATCTGTGTTCCTACAAAAGCATTGGAATTGCAATAGTTTGAGTTACCCGAAATCGTAAAACACAATGGATTAATCCCCTTATTATACAGAACAATAGCATCCGACGGCGAATGATCTTCTTCTATTTGGTCATGTAACTGAATATTTAATTTAACACCTATATTCTTGTCTTTTAACAGATGCCTGATCAATTTCCAGTAATCATCCGGTTCGGGAATTCTTTCTAAAAAATCTCTATGATTCACTTCAACAGAAGGAACATATACTCGATTTTTTTGAGGGGCAGAATACCCCATGACCAAATCTTCAGGAAAGAATTCAGCAACAACATCATTTTCATCAAAGAAAGTCAGCGTCTTATTCTCAACAATAGTTCCTATTTGGGTACAAATAACTTCAGATCTATTGAAAACATTCATAACATCTTCAATTTTCTTCTGGTCAACAACAAGCATCATTCTCTCTTGAGTTCTTGACAACAAGATTTGCTCAATGGTCAAATCATCCTTCAATAACGGAATTTGATTCAATTCAATATCAATACCATAATCAATTTTAGCAGCAATCGCTGAAGAGGCGGTAACTATACCAGCCATATCCATATTTTCCACATGCAACAAAGCCTTTTGCTTGGTCAATTCTAAAATCGATCTAAGAAGAGCACTTGATAAATCGGGGCTACTTTTGGCCACATCCCCACTCTCATTATCAGTAGAAAGACCATCATCACTGGTCAATTGACCAACTAAAAAAACAGCATTCCCAACACGAATATCTTTACCTAGAATAAGGTTTTCTTTAGGAACCAGGCCGGCAACCATAACGTTAACCAAAGGATTACAATCATACGAGGCATTAAAACAAACATCACTGTTGATATTTTTAACGTATTGTAAAGAAGAATAATCGTAAACTCCTTTTTTAACTTCTCCCATTAACCATTGAGTTCGATCTAAATTTAAATTCCCAAAACGAAAAGAATTCAAAGAAACAATGGGTTTCGCACCAAGAGAAACAACATCACGAATAACATCTCCAACACAAGTAGCTGCCCCTTCATAAGGATCAATTCCAGAAGGATGATTATGACTACCCATTTTAAAAACGCAGCACATGCCATTCCCAATATCAATAGCACCAGAATTTGCGACGCAAGCACCAACGACAACCCGATCATCTTTAGTCGGTAAAGATTTAATCCACTGATAAGAACTTTTGTAAGAGATCGTCTCAGCCCACATAGCAGCATAAATTTGTTGCTCCAATTCATTCAGGTCTCGTCCCATCTTTTCGGATATTGCAAGTAAAACATCCTTATAGCTTTCTAAATTCTCTGTAATCTTTAGTGTATTCGCTTTGTTTTTCATGTGTTTATAATTTTCAGATTAACAGCACATGGAAGTCGCCAAATTAACACCTAATTAATCATGGCTCGTTTCATCTGATTACCATTATTTAACATCTATGTTGTAATTTCCTGAATATCTACTTTAAAAGATCAAAACATGCTCATAACAAAATGCCTTAAAACAAGACACCTAAGTTTAGAAAGCTTGATGATTAACTAAATTTATAAAAAAATAATGAACCCTAACATCAATTAAAGACTTTGTTTCTAAATTTAGGGCTCGAAAACTCTGCTTCTATACTTAACTTTTGCAGAACAAAAGAGATATTCAAAAAAACAACAAAACTCACAATATGAACAAAATAGCCTTAATAACGGGTGCTTCAGCGGGTATAGGTGAAGCCTGTGCTCTAAAATTAGCCGAAAACGGATTTGACTTAATAATAGCTGGCAGACGTCAGAAAAATTTAGAGAGTCTGGCAAAATTAATTGAGGAAAAATTCAATAAAGATGTATTAAGTCTATGTCTTGACGTCAGAAACTACGAAGACGTTGAACGAACGATAAATGCATTACCTGAAAAATGGAAAAACATCGATGTATTGGTAAACAATGCCGGATTGGCCGTTGGTGTTTCTCCTATTGAGCAAGGTATAATTGATGATTGGGATCGTATGATTGATACCAATGTAAAAGGTCTTCTTTACGTAACACGATGTGTAAGCCCGTTGATGACTGCCCGAAAAAAAGGTTTAATTGTCAATATTTCTTCTATTGCAGGCAAGGAAGCTTACCCGGGAGGTAATGTTTATTGTGGCACAAAACATGCTGTTGAAGCGATCACCAAAGGAATGAGAATTGATCTGTTACCTCACAATATTCGAGTCAGTTCAATTGCTCCGGGTATGGTTGAAACAGAGTTTTCTCTTGTGCGTTTTAAAGGGGATGAAAACAAAGCGGAACAAGTTTACGAAGGCTTTAGCCCCTTGAAAGCAGAGGATATTGCCGACAGTTTACTTTTTATAGCAACTCGTCCTGAACATGTTTCAATCAACGATATTTTGATCATGCCTTCGGCTCAGGCATCTGCCAGAGATGTCAATCGCAAATAACTAAGAACGATCAACAATTTTTAAGTATCTTTCGTAATCAATAAAATTGTATTATGGAAAAATTGAGCACTTGCAATATCAAGCGTAACAAGAAACTCCTTGTTTCTGACATTATTAAATTTTACGAGACAAGAGGCTATACGCTTATTGATGCGAATGCATACGGAATGACATTGAAAAAGGGATCATGGTGGGGGAATTTGACCTCACTTAATCCCCTTAAATGGCGCACTCTTGTTCGCCTTGATGTCGTTAAAGTTGAAAAAATGGATTACGATCTATTGGCAAAATATAAGTTCAGTTCAGCAGGTCAATTTTCGTCTTCAAAAACAAAGCTCTTTTTCACAAAAGAAGCCGAAGCTTTTAACGAAGCCATGCTTAACTTCAAAGTCGACATTGATGAAATTGAACAGATCGGAAACGAAGCCCGTTTAGAAAACAGAAAAAAACTGCTCGCGTCATTTTTCATGGGTATTCTAATTGCCATTCTTTTAATTTTTGCATTAAAAATATATTTACCTGCAATTCTGCCCATATGGGTTAATTCAGGCATTACTCTGTTGAGTATCGTTTTCTGTAATTATATACTGAACCAACCTAATAAAACCGATAACTAACACAATCGAAAATTCGACCAAAGTTTTCGACGACCAACTCACACTAGAATGAAATTGATTAAACACATTACACTTTTAAGCTTCCTTTTAGGTCTGGCTTATGGATCTTCTATGGCCTGTACCACAGCAGTTATTTCAGGAAAATCGACCAAAGATGGTCGTCCTATTTTGTGGAAACATCGCGACTCAGAAAGCTATCAAAATAAATTACGCCTTTTCAATGATGGAATATTCACCTACGTTGGCCTAATCAATTCTAACGATACTAATGGTGAACAAATCTGGGGTGGCAACAACGAAGTCGGCTTTGCAATCATGAACTCTGCTTCTTTTAATCTGAGATCCGATAAAGATGCCAGCTTTAAAGATCAGGAAGGTATTATCATGAAAAAAGCCCTGCAAACCTGTAAGACACTTGAAGATTTTGAAAATCTGCTTTCAAACCTTCCAAAACCAATGGGTTTGGAAGCCAATTTTGGTGTTATAGATGCAAAAGGTGGTGCAGCATATTTTGAGACCAATGATGAAGGCTTTGTGAAATTTGATGCTAACGATAAAAAAGTAGCCCCAAACGGATATATCATCAGAGCAAATTACTCGTTTACAGGTAGAGAAAACGAGGGCTATGGCTATATTCGTTATATGAATGCAGAAAAAGAATTCTTTGCAGCAGCAGGAACCAATCAACTTGATCCAACTTTCATTCTTAAAAACCAATGCCGTTCTCTTGAAAATTTCCTGACCGAAGTCGATGTAAAGTCCTATCAAAATTTATCTGAAAATCAGAATAACTTTATCGTTGTTAAAGACTGTATTAATCGTTATATCTCAACATCATCCTTTGTTATTCAGGGGGTAAAAGACAAGGAAGACCCCAAGTTAACTACCATGTGGACTTTGCTTGGTTTTCCTTTGGCATCAGTTGCCGTTCCAACCTGGAGCATAAAAAATGTTGACTTACCAGCAATACTATCTGCAAAACAAGACCAGAATGCTGAATTGTGCAGCAAAACCTTAGAACTCAAAAAAAGATTCTTTCCCGTAGCCAGAGGAGCAGGTGAAGATTATATGAATACGACAGCCGCCTACAACAAGGAGGAGACGGGTATTGTGCAAAAATTGGAAAAAACGGAGAACAAAATTCTTGAATTAAGTAAACTAAATCTTCAAAATTGGAGAAAAAATGGCCTCAATAAAAAAGAATTGGAAGCTTTCTACCAAAAAGTAGATGAACTTATCAATACCGATTATAAGACTCTATTTGATTTGTAAAAACATTAACTAATCACTAAAAGCCTTAAAACACAAAACACTCACTATTTTAGTGGGTGTTTTTTTGTAGATATCCATTGGGTTGATATGGCCTTTATATCAAAAACAAAGCCCACCTACCTTAATGTAGTTGCAAATATAAAATAATTTCAAACGTTTGCGCTATGTTTAACAACTTATTTTCAATGACTAACAAACTCCAAACTTATCACTAGTTTTGACTGTTGATTTTAAATCAAAGTACTGATGAAATCGCGACTAATAATTTGAAGTTTGATGTTTAAAATGGCTGTTCATTCACATGTTCAGCCATTTTTGATTCAAAAAAAAGGGTCTAAAACTTTGATATAAAACCAAAGTGAATTTTAGCCGATTTAAAGTCAACAGACTGCCCATCCTGCTTACCTAAAGCATAGTTTAAGGAAAACACCCCAGAGCCTGCTGAGAAATTAAAACCAAAACCATACCCAATAGGTCGATCAGAAAATATTTCATTCTGGACTTCTCGTTTATACCAAGCGTAATCACAAAAAAGATAAACACTCGTATTTCGACTTGGAACAAAACGAATTTCTTGTTTTGCAATTGCATATTTCGAGGCTCTAAAGGCATCTTCATTAAACCCTCTGATACTCTTCAGGCCTCCTAAACGGAATAAATCATTTTCAAAATAGTTTTTTCTTTCCATCCACGCCCCCATAGCTTGCCAATGATAAACAAATTTTGCCCCCAGAGGAATGTAATTATACAAACTCAACGAGGTTTCAAGAATACGTGTATTCAGCTCCATATCTTTATAAAGTTCATCAGAAATATTTCGGTTCTTTCTGATTCGATTTTGCCCACCAGCAATATCAAAAATCAGTTTCCATCCCCTAAGTGGATTATAGTATCTATCTAACTTCTCATATGTATACTGAAAACCCAGAAAATTTGATTTTGAATCGGCGAAATCAGGCAAAACAGTCAAACCCACGAATTGTTTAGTCGAGATTAATCTTGAAGCTTTCGACTGATAATATAACTTTAAATGACTGTTGCCCCCCTGTTGAAAGTTCAGACCCAATCTTAAATTCGTATTCACATAAGAACTATCCTGCTTCAACAATTGAAAAGCAAAATCAGCCCCTAAATTTGAATTAAAAATATAAGGATACTCGAAAGCAATTTTCAAATACTGGCTACTCTCCTCCAGTTTTCGCCAATTAAAATGAATGCGTTCCCCTCTATGAAAAGAGTTTACCAAAGCCAAATTAACCTCACCTGTAAGCTCAAACTTATCCGTCTTTTTGTTGTTCTGAAACCCTGCAATCCCATCGAATCGATTAGCCGATTGTTTCTTCAAATAATGATATACCTTAGCCTTTTCATCAAAAAATTCAAGCTCAGCAGGTTTAATTTCTGATACGAATTCAAGTTTGTCTATCAATGAAGAAATTGCTTCGAATTTTTCTTCACAATAAACCTCACCAGGCTTCATACCAAGATAATTTTCGATAAATTTTGGATGAATGAGAGCATTTCCCCTGATCAGCACACTATCCCAAACAACAACTTGATTAAGGTTTAAATTACAAGTGCCCCTAATTTCGCCATTGCTAATTTTAATTTCGGATAAATTTAAAGCTGCAAAAGGATAGCCATGATTCAGACAATACTCTAAAATTACTCCCTGCTTATCTACACCAGCATTAAACGAATATTCCTCAAATTGATTCAAACCAAAATTTAATTTACTTGAAGCAAGATTCTTATCAGAAACCAACTCTAAATTTTTCCAGACATAGGGTCTTCCCAGATGGAATACCGCAAAAAGTGTATCAGCAACTTTATAGGTACGATCCACATTTATCTCAAGATACCCATGCTCAATAAAATAAGACTTTAAGTTTTCAAGTTTTAACTTTAAGCCTGTTTCATCATCAAACCGGTAGCGCGCCAATTGCTTAGCTTGCTTCCTAAAAATTGAAATTTGACTTCCTGACACGTTGATATAATGGACCTGATTTTGCGAAAAAAGAAAACCAGTCTCCAAGATCAGGAACAAGATTAAAAAACTTATTCTTAGGGGATAATACAATTTAATGTTTGATGAGTCCATATAATATTTAAAGGAAGTAACGAATTCCTATGACCAAAATATAAGTCAAAAATGATTGATAATTTCTGTAGTTACAAGAATATCATTATCTTTTACGAATTATTGAACAAAATTGCTTTGTTTTTCTTAATAATCCTTGAGTCTAAACTAGAAATATTAAATTTGAGCCTGATTCGAAAAAAATAACATTATGAAAAAATTACTTTATGCACTATGCCTACTTCTTTTGGTAGGAACCGTTTTAAGTTCTTGTGCAACTGACAAAAAATGTCCTGCATATACTAAAGTAGAAACGCAAAAAACATTAAAAACGGTATAAAGAATAAAAAATCTCATCAAATGAGATTTTTTTTTGCCTTATTTTCACTTAATTGCAATCGTTAGAAATTTCAATAACAACCTGAAAAACAAGACCTAAACATGCCACCATCCTCAAAAAACACATGTTTTTTTTTCACTTTTTCCTCTCTTTTTCTTATTTATTTCTCTACTTTTGCCATTCAAGAAACAAAGGGTTTATAAATTAAAACTTTATACACAATGTCAAAGATTAAAATTGGTATTAACGGATTTGGCCGTATCGGACGTTTCGTATTCCGTCAGGCTGTTGCTAAAGGTAACATCGAAGTAGTAGCTATTAACGACCTTATTGATGTAGACTATATGGCCTACATGCTAAAATATGACTCAACTCACGGTAAATTTAACGGTGATGTTGAAGTTAAAGATGGTCAGTTAATCGTAAACGGAAATGTTGTACGTGTTACTGCTGAAAGAAATCCAGCTGACATTAACTGGGGTGCCGTAGGTGCTGAGTACGTAGTTGAATCTACAGGTCTTTTCCTAACTAAAGAAAGCGCTCAAGGTCATATTGACGCAGGTGCTAAGAAAGTGATCATGTCTGCTCCATCTAAGGATGATACTCCAATGTTCGTTATGGGTGTTAACAACAAAGACTACTCAAACGATATGACTTTCGTTTCTAACGCATCTTGTACAACTAACTGTTTAGCTCCTGTGGCTAAAGTATTGAACGACAAGTGGGGAATTATCGAAGGTTTAATGACTACTGTACACGCAACTACTGCAACTCAAAAAACTGTTGACGGTCCTTCTATGAAAGACTGGAGAGGTGGACGTGGTGCTGGTCAAAACATCATTCCTTCTTCTACTGGTGCTGCTAAAGCTGTAGGTAAAGTAATTCCTTCATTGAATGGTAAGTTAACTGGTATGTCTTTCCGTGTTCCTACTCCTGATGTATCTGTTGTTGACTTGACAGTTCGTCTTGAAAAAGGTGCTGACTATGCTGAAATTTGTGCAGCAATGAAAGAAGCTTCAGAAAACGAATTCAAAGGTATCTTAGGATATACTGAAGATGCTGTTGTTTCTAACGACTTTATCGGTGATACTCGTACTTCTATTTTCGATGCAACTGCAGGTATCCAATTGTCTCCAAACTTCGTAAAAGTTGTTACTTGGTACGATAACGAGATGGGATATTCTACTAAAGTATGTGAATTAATTCAGTACATGGATTCAGTAAAGTAATCTACTGAAAACAATATTTCAAAAAAGACTGTCTATTATAGACAGTCTTTTTTTTGCACTATTAAGAACTAAATCTCAGGAACAAAAAAAGCTTGCAGAAACACATTCTACAAGCTTAATATTCTTATCTGAAAGAAAGGCTCTTACTTGACTTCTAACTCTGTTAGATTCTCCATTTTCTTAGTCTCAAGAAACTCAGCAATGCCACACAAGTGTTCTTTCACCTTCTTATTACCAAATTCATATACCTTATCGACTAAACCATTTAGGAAGTCTCTATCGTGGGAAACAAGAATTAAAGTGCCGTCAAATGCCAACAAGGCATCCTTTAAAATATCCTTGGTTTTCAAGTCTAAATGATTGGTCGGCTCATCGAGAATCAACAAGTTAACTGGTTCCAATAACAGCTTAATCATTGCAAGACGGGTACGTTCTCCCCCCGAAAGCACTTTTACTTTCTTAGTTGAATTATCACCTCCAAACATAAAAGCGCCCAACATGTCTTTTATTTTGGTTCTAATATCACCAACTGCAACATCATCAATCGTCTGGAAAACCGTTAAATTTTCATCAAGTAGTGAGGCCTGATTTTGAGCAAAATAACCAATCATGGTATTGTGTCCAAGAGTCAGAGAACCATCATAATCAATCTCATCCATAATGGCCTTAACCAAGGTCGACTTTCCTTCTCCATTCCTTCCTACAAAAGCAACTTTCTCTCCACGCTCTATCGTAAACTTAGCATCCAAAAAAACGAGATTATCACCATAAGTTTTACCCAAACCATCTGCAATAACAGGATAATTCCCTGATCGAGGTGAAGGTGGAAATTTCAAACGCAAAGCCGATGTGTCTTCCTCATCAATCTCCACTAAAACCATTTTTTCAAGCATCTTTTCACGAGATGATACTTGATTGGTTTTTGAGTAAGTCCCTTTAAATCGATCGATGAAAGCCTGATTGTCAGCAATAATTTTTTGTTGCTCTTCAAAAGCCTTCTGCTGATGCAAGCGCCTGTCTTTTCTCAATTCCAGATACTCAGAATAATTCACCTTATAATCATAGATACGGCCCATAGTTACCTCAATGGTACGAGTCGTAATATTATCAACAAAAGCACGGTCGTGAGAAATCACAATCACAGCCTTACCCGAATTCATCAGAAAATTTTCCAACCATTGAATCGATTCAATATCCAGGTGATTGGTCGGCTCATCCAGAAGAATTAAATCGGGCTGTCGAAGGAGAATTTTAGCCAACTCAATACGCATACGCCATCCGCCACTAAATTCCGAAGTAGGACGAGCAAAATCTTCGCGCATAAAACCAAGCCCCAGCAATGTCTTCTCGACTTCAGCATCATAATTGATTTCTTCAATTGAATAAAACACCTCACTTAAAGCTGAAACACGTTCAATTAACTGATAGTATTCTTCAGATTCATAATCGGTACGTGAAGCCATCTCCAGATTCAACTCTTCGATTTCTTTTTCCATTTCAAAAATTCTGGAAAAAGCTTGTGAAGCTTCCTCAAATACGGTTCTCGTATTATCGGTCATCAAATGCTGAGGTAAATAAGCAATTACCGCATCCTTAGGCGCACCAATACGTCCTCGTGTAGGTTTGTCAGCACCAGCAATAATCTTCAATAAAGTCGATTTACCAGCTCCATTCTTCCCCATTAGGGCAATCCTATCCTTCTCATTTATAACAAAGGAAATATCTTTAAATAAGGTAGTGCCACCAAACTCTACCGCCAAACCATCAACTGAAATCATTCTTTTTATTTTTAAACCTGATCTTCATTTTTAAACACGATCAGTAAGCCATATTTATTTTCAAGCTGCAAAGATATAAGAGATCGTCAGAATCCAATTATCTCTTGAAAGATATTCAATGCTTTATGCAACTCTCTAATCAAAACTTATGACAAAAGTTGATAAAATTTCAGTCCCCGATAAGGAATTAGTCTGCATTTAAATCCATATTCCACCAGATTTCTCTTCATTGCTATTTTGTAGTGCCAATTTTTCTTTTACTTTTGTTCTCACAAAATGGAGAGGTGACAGAGTGGTCGATTGTGCGCGCCTGGAAAGCTCGTGTACCGCAAGGTACCGGGGGTTCGAATCCCTTCCTCTCCGCCAGTAAAAAAAGCATCAAGGTTCTAAAACCTTGATGCTTTTTTTTTATCAGCTTCCGAATAGTTAATCTTATTAGATTCCTATTCTTTACTAGAATATATATTTAATCCCTTACATATCACAACCATAACCATCGATAGGCTCTGAATTTAAAGGAATCAAAACAGATTCGCCATTCAGTGTATTTCCACTTGCAGATCCGGCAACACCTTTAAATATCATAGCTCTACACTTATCAGGATGTGTTACTACATTATTTTGAAGTGTCAGATTAGTCATATTTTTGAATATTAAATGACCATCTGTTAATGTGTTATCACGAATTTCCAAGTCAGCACCATCATACATATAAAAACCGCAATTAAAACATGTATTCTCGTATATCTGAGTAACATCATGATTCGTTTTAGGCTCACCATTCGAATACATAATAATACCATTATCCTTGTTTACAGCATCGGTAGCAACATGTATAATCTTATTAAAACGGATGATTTGTTCGGTATTATTGTAATAAACAATTCCAGGGCCTACATACGAATTGCCTTCGCCTTCTTCTAAAACATTGTCTTCAATAAGCAATTTCCTTGCATCAAAATTGACAATATCTCCGCCTTTATTATGATGAAAATAATTAGACAAAATTTTGATGTCTTCGCTAAAATAAATTTCACTTTCCACATCAATACCATATTGTGGCGCAACTCCATTGATATGGTGAATCTCGTTTTCTTCAATCAATACGTTTACACCACCTACGATAGAGACGCCTTGTCTTCTATTTTCAAAAATATTGTTTTTTCTAATTACAATATTCTTAACAAAAGAGCCTTCACCTTCATATCCTTGAAGAAGAATACCATCTCCTGTAGCCTTGCTTAACTCGACATTCTCAACCGTTACATTCTCACTTTCATTAATGATTGCAATCAAATGACCACCATCATGATAAACACTTCCATTTTTATTCGGTGTATATGTATGTTTATCTCTATCGCCTATTATTGTTCCACCAGAAATTACAACATTGGATTGTTTCTTAATTTCGATAACATAGTAATTCCATTTGTCATTCGGAGCCATTTCAATAATAGCATCTTTATCCAATAGGAATGCCATATTGCTTTTCAAATTAATCCCTCTTTGGAAAACTGCATTACCTAACTTCCCAATTAAATAATGTCCTGCTGGCAAATGAATCTTTCCATAACCTTCGGCAGAAGCCCAGTCAATGGCAGCTTGCAAGTTATCTGTCGTTTTTACAGGATCTGTACCATCATTAGGAATATCCCAACGCTCTAAATCAATAATATAATCTTTATCGGGAATTTGACTGTATGGCATCACAGTAATAGGGTCCTTTTCTCCAACCTCGGTACCCGTTTCAGTTTCGTTTTCATCCGGATCCGGAATCACTTCTTCAACTGGTGGTGTTAAAATTTCTTCTTCAATGCTAATAGCCTGATCACAGGCTGCAAATAAAATAGCGGAAATAAAATACAGATAAACTAGATTCTTCATAATAATCTTAATAAAGTTTTTAAACAATAATTACTGACTGATATTCAGCCCTTATCGCATAATGAAATCTTCATTAAAATCAATCTCAAAAAATCTACATCTAAATAAATGCGCAAACACATTTACACATCCATACTAAGAACACTATTAAAGCAACACTTCCTTCAACTTCACTAAATGCTCCTAATTCTTCTCAAAAAAAATTCAAACTAGTTTAAATTGTAATTCACACTAGTCATTAAACAAAAACAATAAATTTTCATCAAAACAACTCAATCCTTACGAATAGTTATTTTTATTACATTAAGACCGAATAATTGTTGATGAATTTAATCCATGATTTTCTTAAAAGTTTGAATAAATAGACACTGATTTTAAATTTCATATGCAATATTGATCATCGTCTATTTCAATTTCCATTCCACTTTTTCTGGAAATTTACGCCAAATCAAACCAAACCCATAAACTACTAAGAATGAGAATCTTTCTTACACAACATCTAATTACGTCTATTATTAAATCCCAAATCAAAAACATTAATTTGGGGAATTAAACCACAAACATTGTAGAATATGACAACATTCATCAACTATTTAAATCGAGCTTATATTCTCAAATTCATGAATTTAAACAAAACTTCAGCTCGTTTTAGACACAAAAAAAGAGGCTATAAAAATAGCCTCTTATCCTGTCTACTTAACCTACAGTTATGGACAAACTAAAATGGAATAATCTTCATTAACTTCTCCATCAACAAATGAATTATTCACTGCATCAATTATTTCATTCAATTCATTCAAGCTAAACCCATAATCCGAAACGCCACCGCCTAAAACTTTATTGGCATCAGCCAAAATTTCACCTACAGTATAACCTTCAAAACCGGTTCCTTCAGCAAAAACCAAATCTTCCAACAGGGAATCTGATTCTGAAAAATCAGGATCATTTTTATCAAATTCAACACTCAATGTTAGTGCAACAACCTGCCCTGCAAAAACATTCTTCAACTCCTTATTGGTAGGATCCTCATAATCCATATCTAAAGCAGCCGGTGTTCCACCTGAAGGTAGGAAATCT
Organism: Ancylomarina subtilis; assembly: GCF_004217115.1. Classification (NCBI taxonomy): domain Bacteria; kingdom Pseudomonadati; phylum Bacteroidota; class Bacteroidia; order Marinilabiliales; family Marinifilaceae; genus Ancylomarina; species Ancylomarina subtilis. The sequence continues at coordinate 1,673,621 of NZ_SHKN01000001.1, forward strand.
TGAACAGCCTGTGATGAATTTAGAAGTAAAGTATAGTCACCTCCTACGGTTAAACCTGAAGGGAAAGCATCATCAAAATGCATTGAACGATACATGCCAGGATTATTTCCTTTTGGCTTAGATCCCCATCCACCTTGGGTTTGTGTTCGGTAACCATCCGGCGTACAATCACAATCGTTCCAACAATAATCGAGGTAGAAATCTCTACTGTTTTCCACATTGTCATTGGTTAGCCACCAAAAATGCCATGTTCCATCATCGTGTCTTAGCAGTAGTTTGATATTCAAAATAAAGCAGTCTCCCCATGCTTCGTCATAAGGAATTTTATAAGTCATAGAACTTGGAAATTCTCCATATGGAAATGTCATCTGATATGGGAAAGAGGTATAGTCGTGATTTATATCAGGATCCCCAATGGGCCATATATTCATTGAAAAATAACGAATTCCCCAACCCTCTTCAGCATTAACCTGAACATACATATAGGTGTCGTCATTAAACAAATGCACCATTCCTGCATCAAAGAAAGGCAGAACCATTTCTTCTTTACACATCTCAATATCTCCTGTTCCATCGCTATACCACCACATTGGATTCTCCATTGGCATCCATTCACCAACAAATCCATTTTTTAGTGTCTTCACATTCGATGAGTCGATAAATTCCGAAAACTCATCTGAATTCTGTTTATCACATCCAGGCAAAACTGCTCCAACTATTAGAAACAGAGCCAGATACTTTAAAATTCTCTTCATAGCTATTATATTTAGTTGGTTAAAAAAATATTCAAAAAATCAACCCCAATAATCTATCGAATAGAAAATCAAGGTGAAACGTCGTTAATTTTGTCTCTTAATGCATTGATAAAATCCCAATCTCTATCATTAACGCCATATCCATTGGTTATTCCCCATAGAATATCTTGAATGGCGTTCGTAATTCTGTTGTACTCATCCATTTCTTCCGGAGAAAACTCACTTACATCAATCATTTTATATTCCAATGCCTCGGTAAGTTTCATTATCCATTCAGACGTTGAAACCCCTCTAACAACATAGGTCACAACACTGGAGCTGCCTTCCATGCCTTTATTGATACAATACAGGTACAACTTGATTTGTATTTGATCATTACCCAATACATGTATCCGAACATCTTGCAAAGCGATACCATGCTGATACCCGTCCTCCTGGGCTTCAAAAACACATCCTGCAGGGATAACAACATCTTGATTAACTGAAGTGGCATTTGCGAAAATTAAGTCGAGTGCCAACCATTGTCCGCCGGAACCCAAAGTAGGAATGTAATCGCTTTTTAACTTTATTACATCCATGCCATATGGACGATTATTTCCTACCCCCGGATCTTCACTAGATCCTCTAATCTCACCTACTAATGAAATCCCATCCGGCAGAACAAAAGGAGCCACAACTTCTAGCTTGCCTCCCGCATTTCCCATTCCAGGGATCTTTCCAGGCTCTTCCTTGTTACTTTTAGAATCATCTTTTTGGCATGATACAAGTGCTATTGAAACACATAACAATGCAACAAAAAGAAATTTAATTTTCTTCATAATTTAAACACATAAAAGGTTGAATAACTAACAGATTATCTCTGAGACTAATCGCTTAAGGTTCAATCAGCATAATCTTAAAAAAAACATACCCGGCTTTATGACCTTAAAATGCCATAAGCTTAAACTTAAAAGATGTTTATCTTTCATTAGGGTATCTATCTAAAGAGGTTTGTATCTATATTGTCAAGGATTTGAAAGTCAAACTCTTTCAAAAGAGAAGTCCAAAACAATAAGAAATACTGGTCAAGGGGGTTTGGTTATATTAATATCCCAACCCTATGTGCAGGTAAGATTTTATAATAGATTTTAATTTAATTCGAATAAATTTATTTTTCAATAAGAGGCAATGAATTGATAAATGTCCAATCCTCATCACTCAGACCAGATCCATTGGTTATAGCCCAAACAATATCCTGAATTGTTTTAGATATTTCCTTAAACTCATTCTTATTGTCAGGAAGATACTCTCTGATATCAATTTTTTTATCCTCTAAGGCATCAACAAGTCTCATCATGCGATCTGAACTTGAAACACCTTTGATTAAATAGGTAATGTCAGGACTACTACCACTCCGGCCTTTATTTATACAGTAAACTAACAATTTACAATTCTTCGTTGTTTCAGCTTCGACTAAAATATCAAGCCTTTGTATACAAATTGCGTGTTGATAGTTTTCTTCCTGACACTCAATAACACTACCTCCCAACAAATAAAAATTAGCATCTTTATCCGTTTTATTTTCTATTGAGAAATCTAAAATAACCCATTCTCCACCTGAGCCTACAGGATTATCTGTTGGTATAACATTAGCTTCGCAGCCGGTAATATCTCCTACAAAAAACGATTCCATTGGGAAAGACAAAGTATCTTCAACCTCTAATTCTCCTCCGGCATCACCCATTCCAGGAATATTTCCGGGATCATCGTTATTATTTTTATTCTTCTGACAGGATAAAAATGAAGCAACAACAAATAAGAATGTAAACAATAAAATTATTTTTCTCATGATAATAAGATTAAGACCTATAAAACACGCCACTTTAATATTCTAGCAATTAGAAATTTATTTCTAACGATGAGAGAGTTGAACTTTTTATAAAAGGAGAACTTCAATTTATTTAAAACCCAGTATCTATTTCCTATAAATTCGACATGATTGCCATCGAATCCTTTTTTAAAGCGAGTGACTCCCTCGCTTCCATTTACAGATATATCATAGAATTCATAGCCTTTTTCTATACTCAATTTAATCATTTCGTTGTGCATAAAATGCCCCAATTTCAAGTCCTTTTTTTCTCTAATAATACCACCATATACATAGGTTAATCGCTGACCGATGTCAAAAACAATTAAGGCACCTTTAAGAACTCCATTGGAGTAACAACAAGGAACAACACACAAATTTTCTTTTATCATTCCCATGATCATACGCTTTGAATCAGCCCATGACCTGAGATCATAACCCTGAATCTTAGCATTCCTTTCAATCACATTATAAGCTGCTGTTACGTCAACTTCAGAGGTTGCATACCGTAACTCAAGCTTATTTTTAAATGCAGCTTTAATATTTCTTTTCGTATTTGAATTAAACTTACTGAACACATATTCGTAAGGACTGAGTTCCTCGTTATATTTTATATAAACGGGCCTAAGGCCATTGATACCATAAACATGTATAAATTCGTTCCCGGCTTTACCGGTAAAAAGAACACTTTCCTTCGGAATATTACTCAGGCAATAAGTTCTAAGGAGTCTGTTATCATCTTTCAGAACAGGCACATTAATATGACAATAAAAAACTTTCTTGGCCTTTGCTCTGTCTAAAAACAATTTCAATATCGGCTCAAATAAATCTTCGAATCCCGAGGATATAATGGGGCCACTGGGTGCTACTAAAACTCGAAAAAAGGGAATTCCGACGATGACAACTCCGAGCCCGGCGACAATCTTCGAGTTTGAATCTTTCACCAATAATAGCTCAAAATCCAGACAGTATATTTTAAATGACGACAACCAATGGCTCACTTGCTGACAGTGCCCTCTGGGATTGTTTCTTAAAAACTCATCCCATTGTTTTAAATCAGCTTCAGAATTGGTCCAGTCCGTTTTAAAATCACTTATCTTCATATTTATTTTAATGATAATTTATTTGAACGAATAATCTCTGCCAAATGCTCAGCTATAACATAATGGCCTTTTGTTCCCCAATGATGTCCTTCCGGTGAGCTATAATCAATATTATCTTTGAACCAATCTTCCGTTTCATAATAAGTCAAATACCCTAAGGAATCCAATTGGGTTACCTCTTTTTTAATTCCCGGGAAAAGATCAATTTCCCTATTAGGCGCTATCATTAACAAAGGAATTCCTTTAGCTTTTAAATCTTTGGAGAAAAGATCCAGCAATTCAGCATAAAATTTTTCTCTCTTATTTTTAATACTTTGCCTATCCGCTTTGGTCGTTTCCCCCATAGCATTATTAAGCATTTTTTTATTCAAAAATGAACCGCTAAATAAAGATCGTCCCAAACTATAAAGACAGCTATATTGAATAAATGAATTCGACAGCATTCTTTTCAATTTGTTTGCCGAACTATTTGAATTATGAAATACAAATCGACCATCCTCAATGTCGGTGACTTTAAAATACAAATTCCCCCAAGGATCGTTTTCACAAAATTGAAGAATCACCAGTTTGGGATTATACAACTGTCCAAATTCGTAGTATCGCCTTATTTGTTGAGTCAGCGCCCAACCCGACACACTCAAATTAATTACATTATATCGATCATTCAACTTTTGATCCAACACAGTAGGATATTCCTCATTATCATTAACACCTTGCCCAAATGAATAGGAATCACCTAAAACAACGATATTATCTTTGTCATATACATTCGAAACACTCAAAGCTTTTCCGCGCGAGTGTTCCTCATTGGTTGTATAGGTAAATTTCCACCTACCCGGCATTTCATTCGTTATCACCTCATTTTTGGGCCAAATGATGCCATATTTCTCAGAATATTTTACTCTGGGCCCCATTATCACTTGAGGATAAAAATTGCGAACCAAAACTTCACCTAATACAGAAATTATAACGACTGTAAAAACACCTGTTAACAGTATAAATAAAACTCTTCTTCTTAAGCTTAATTCTTTTTTAACCATTTTCTTGTATTTTAACGATTTCTTAAGTCGTGATTATTTAATAAACTAGGATCTATCAGTTTTTCTTTTCTAAGTTTCACAATGCTAGTCCTATTCACTTCAACAGGCGTTTCTTTTTTAGTTAGCCCATTCATATTGGATCGTCTCCTATTCAAAGTATCTGAATTTAAAGCTTGAGTTCCCTTTTCTTTGGATTCTATTTTCGGATTTGAAAAAAGTAATAATTCATCTTCGGTTTTGTGATTGGTCGCATCTAACAATTCGTAAACAGAATTCTTCGATATGAACTCAGGGATCAATTCCTTCATTCTGGCTACGATCATCTCATTGTTTTCAACATTCAAATAATACAGAATTTTAGAAATGGCCGTATTCACTTCAGCATATTTATGAGGTCTGACCTGACCAATCATGATTTTATCATTGTGCGTAGGCAGCGTATTTTCATTAGTTGCCAGCAACTCTTCATACAATTTCTCACCTGGTCGCAGTCCTGTAAAATGGATCTGAATATCCACATTCAGTTTTAAGCCCGCCAAACGAATCATTTTCTTAGCTAAATCGAGGATTTTAACAGGTTCTCCCATATCAAAAACAAAGATCTCTCCTCCACGCCCCATGCATCCTGCTTCTAAAACTAACTGACAAGCCTCAGGAATAGTCATAAAATAACGGGTGATATCCGGGTGAGTTACCCGTACAGGTCCACCTTGTTCAATTTGCTTTTTAAACAAAGGAACAACTGACCCATTGGATCCTAAAACATTCCCAAAACGAGTCGTAATAAATGCGGTCTGAATATCACCACGCTGAGCCAAAGATTGAATATAAATTTCACATATTCGCTTTGAAGCCCCCATCACATTTGTTGGATTTACAGCCTTATCTGTCGAAATCATGACAAATTTCTCAATACCAAATTCAACGGATAAATCTGCCAAAATTTTAGTTCCACCCACATTTACGTTCAAAGCCTCATAAGGATTATCTTCCATCAATGGAACATGTTTATATGCTGCGGCATTAAAGACAATTTCAGGGGTAAAATGTTCAAAAATTCTTCTCATTCGTACCGAATTTGAGATGTCTCCAATCACCAATTCAAATGATGCTTTTTTGTATTTGGAATTAAGTTCCTGTTCCAAGTCATATAATGCAGATTCAGCCTGATCCAGAAGAACTAATTTGCCAATAGGAAATCGAAGTAACTGTCGCACAATTTCAGACCCAATGGAACCTGCCGCCCCTGAAACCAAAATTGTTTTACCAATTAAACTCTGACTAATTCGTTGCAAATTCAATTGAATTTCGTCTCGTCCTAAAAGGTCTTCAATTTTTACATCTCTAACATTTTTTGCAGGCATCTTACCATCAATCCAGTCATCAAATGCTGGTAATACTTTTACCTCCCAATTATTTTCTAAACAAAGCTCCGTTATTTCACTAATTTTCTCTTTCCTCATTTTAGACACAGCCAAAACAAGCATCGTCACCCCTTTTTTCATCCCATTTTTCAGGGCTTTAGGAAAACTGCTCACCTGAATGTCTCTCAAATGGGTAGCCCATTTATTTTTATCATCATCTACAAAACCAACAACTTCGTAATTCTCTTTTCTTTCTTTATTCAAAATTTCCAAAGCCAATAATCCCAGGTCACCTGCACCATAAATTATGGTTTTCTTAGTCTTTTCAACCTTTGAGAGATAAGCATATACTTCCCTTACCAATAGTCGAAAACCTGTGAGAAAAAATAAAGAGAATATAAACTGTAAAACTAAAACGAGATAAGGGACATGTATCACCCCTCCATCAAATACTTGATTAATGAAATCGAATATGAAAAGTAAGACAACCGCGCTGAAAGTCGTGTAAATCAAACGAATCAATTCACGAAGCTCGGTATGTCGGATAACCCCTTTATACGAACTGAAAATCAGAAAACAAAATGCGTAAACTCCTATACAACATCCTCCTGCAACCAAAAAATCCCAGACGCTTATATTGGGCAAATTGAAATTCAGACGAACGACATAAGCTATAATAAAAGCAAAAGACACCAGAAATAGATCAATGACAAAGATCCACCATGGGGAAAGAATACGTCTATTAAATAAATCAAACAACTTTTTTTTCATAATATAATAAACTAACAAGGAAGAACATTTTTTTCCCTCAATAAGGGAGCATGCTGAAAAGAACAAAATCTATAATCCCAAACAGAGTATCTGTCTGAATGACTACAAACGATGTCGAAATAGAGGGTAGAACAGAGTCTGATCTTATTATCAAACTCCGATGTATGTCTTAAAAATGAAATATATTCTTTAGAGTTTTGCTTATACGAACCAAATCCTCTTCGGTCATATTACTTCCTGAAGGAAGACATAAACCATGCTTAAATAAATGCGACGAAACGCCCGTCATATAAACAGGGTAATCAGAAAACACGGGCTGCGAATGCATGGGTTTCCAAAGTGGACGAGATTCAATGTTTTCTTTTTCTAAAGCCAAATGAATATCATCTCTTGTTATTCCACCAGTCATTTTAGGATCAACAACTATAGCTGTTAACCAATAATTGGAGAAAAAACTAGCATTCGGTTCCATTTGGAAATGGATTCCCGGCACATCCTTTAATAGGGATTTATACCAAGCATTTATCTCTCTTCGTTTTGTAACTCTATCGTCTAAAACTTCCATTTGTCCCCTACCAATACCTGCAACAATATTACTCATCCGATAATTATAACCTATTTCGCTGTGCTGGTAGTGCAGGGCTTTATCTCGAGCTTGAGTGGCTAAGAAACGTGACTTCTCAATTAAATTCAAATCATCAGAAATAAGAGCTCCTCCTCCTGATGTAGTTATTATCTTATTTCCATTAAACGATAAAACACCCAACTTTCCCCAAGTTCCCATCATCTTATTTTCCAGTTTGGAACCCAAAGCTTCTGCTGCATCTTCAATTATCGGGATAGAATAAAAATCAGCAATATCATGAATCTCTTTCATTTTAGCTGGCATTCCATACAAGTGAACTGGTATGATTGCTTTAGGTTTAATCCCTTTTGCAATTCTATCCTCGATAGCCTCTTTGAGAGCCACGGGGCACATATTCCATGTATCCATTTCAGAATCGACAAGCACAGGCTTTGCTCCAAGATAACAAATGGGGTTGATTGTTGCTGAAAAAGTAAAATCCTGAGCAATTACCTCATCTCCTCTTCCCACACCAAGGAGTATTAAAGCTAAATGAAGGGCTGCCGTTCCGGCACTTAAAGCAGAAGCGTAGGCCGACTGAGTATAGGCAGCTATTGATTTCTCAAATTCATCTACGTTTTGCCCTAGTGGAGCAACCCAGTTCAGATCATATGCCTGCTGCACATAAGCCATTTCACGGCCTCCCATATGAGGTGATGAAAGCCATATTCTATTCTGCATACAAATAAGTTTAAACTAAGTAAAAATGAATCGAGTCAGATGGAAATTTCTTTATCCATTTCTTCTATATAATGGGAAAAATTCGCACTTCTCATCTAAAACACTGCTATTATTAAGGAGTTCTTGTTTTTTAGATTCTACAAGAATGTCATATATTTCAGGATTGTATATTTTTTTACCGACGTAAAAAGGTAAGATTCTTTGAGGAGCAAAGGCCTTTTTGTAATTGAATAAACTATCCATGGGTTTATATCCCCCACCAAGAATATAATCCATTTTACCCGCATCAACTCCCCAATTAATGATTTGATATTTAATAAAATCATTGGGTCGATATTGAAAGGCATCGCTATCAGTTCCTGATAAAAATGAATAAATACGTTGATCAGAGATTAAAACCAAATCTGCTGACACAACTTTTTCATCTTTAATAGCAAGAAAATAAACAAAATTGCCTTTTAGCTTTTCATGGATCCGTTCAAAAAACTCTTTCTTAAAATAGTATTGGTTTTCAGCCTGCCGTCTATCCATTGTGGCATAATAGATATCAAGAAATGCATCAATATTTTCTCCGGTAAAATCTAATTCCAGGCTAATCCCACTCTTAAGCGCTTTTCGAACGTTATTTCTAACTTTAGCTTTGAATTCTTTCCAAATAGTATCTTTCCCCTTTCTTAAATCACAGACAACATTGTCATTATTGTATGAAATCTCTCCATTATACTGAACTCGACTCTGACTAAAAAGATCGAAGCGAATAAATTCACTAATCACATTTTGTGAAACAGCCCAATCACTAAACTTTAAATAAAACTCTTCAATTAAAGATTCAAAATTTCCATTACCTATCTGATACAAGCCTCCATAACCATATGGCGAAATAATATCACTATATGAGATACCATCCATATTTATATTAAGATCCTCAGAAAGGCTTCTCAAACAAAAAGGGTATATAACCATTTGATCATCCTTAGAAACCACAGCACACATAGCATGAGAATAATCATCAAATAGATTAAGATAATCAGGATGAGCAAATATTTCTTTCCCCTCCCATTGCCTCCAAATATTTAACCAAGTCAAATAATCACCTTCTATTTTAGCCGAAAGTATTTTCATCTTATTTTTTTCAGATAATAATTACGTATTGTTTTTTGTTTCCTTACTAAAGAAACCGTTCTAAAAAAATATTAAATTGAAACCAATCCTATTTGGTTCTAATAGATTCTCCAAAAGGCCAAAATTTGTTATTAGCAGGTTCATAATACCTAATAATTCGACCCGGATTTCCAACAACAATCGCGAAATCAGGCACGTCTCTTATAATCACAGCACCAGCACCAATGGTAGCCCAATTGCCGATCCTAATCCCCGGAAGTATTGTCGCTCCGGCACCTATTTGAGTCCCTTCTCCAACTTTCACATTTCCACATAAAGTGGCCTTGGGTGATATGTGCACAAAATCACCTAAACTACATTCATGATCGATTGAAGCTCCTGAATTAAGAATAACGTGCGAACCTACAACACAATCAACCTGAAGAATAACATTATGAAAAACGACTGTTCCTTCACCAATTTTTACGGTTGGTGAAATGCACGAGGATGGGTGGCAGATTGATCCAAAAAGATTTTTAACCTCTTCGACTATCATTTTCCGGATTTTATTGTCGCCTATAGCCACAATCAGGGGATGATTATGATTCTTTATTTTATACTCTCCCAAGAAAGGTAAATTCTTTAAACCTTTAGAATCCGGATTATCATCAAAAACCCCTCCCACTAATTCGTGGTTTGCTTCAATACATTCAGCGATGACTTTAGCATGTCCACTACCTCCGTACAATAAGTATTGTTTATTTTTAGTTACCATACCACTCCTCCATTATGTCTGAGTTTGCCGGACTTTCATCTTTACCTAGCAAAACATGAATAATTGTTTTGAATAATATCTTTAAATCGAGGCCAAAACTGACGTGATCTACATAATAAATATCTAACCTAAATTTCTCATCCCAGGAAATTGCATCTCGCCCATTAACCTGCGCCCAACCTGTAATGCCCGGCTTTAAATCATGTCGACGGGCCTGTTCTTTATTATATCGGGGTAAATATCTCATCACGAGCGGACGAGGACCAATTACACTGATATCCCCTTTTAACACATTTATGAGTTGCGGAAGCTCATCTATTGACGTTTTTCTGATTATTCTTCCTAAAGGCGTTAAGCGATCAGCATCAGGAAGTAAGTTTCCATCTGCATCCTTTTCATCAGTCATGGTTTTAAATTTGATGATGCGAAAAGGTTTTTCATGAAGCCCCGATCGTTCTTGATAGAAAATCGGATTGCCATCCCCTCTAAGAGCAAGCATTATGTACACAAATAAAAGAAGAGGCGAAAATAAAATAAGAAGAAACAATGCTAAAATAAAGTCCAAGACAGGCTTTATGAATGACACATACATAATTAAAAATATTAATATTTTATTTGAATTCCATAACAAAAATTTACAACAGGATATCAAAAACCTTTAAACGGTTTTCATCAATAAACTCCCTTATTGAATAAGCATAATGGATCTTTTTTCTTAAATTATTAATCTTAATATCCCAGGTCAATGTACTTACAATGAGATAATCATCACACAACTCCATAATAGTTCCTTCTTTTAAGTGAGATTTCGAGGATAATATCTGCATTTCAAAAACCTTAAACTTTTCTTTATTATAAAAGAAAAATGCACCTGGACTAGGATTCAACCCCCTTACTAAACAATAAATTTGATTAGCACTCAATGAATTCCATTTTATTCTCAAATCGTTTATTGTTGGATAAGAATAATAACTGGGAGATGCACCATTGACATTAAGATAACTAAGTGTGTTTTTCTGTATTAAAGACACGACTTCAACCAATAAATCCGATCCAATAGAAGCCAATCGACTAAAAAGAGTTCCCGCTGTGTCAACAGGCAAAATTTCAACTTCCTTTTGTGCAATAATCCTCCCCTCGTCAATTTTACCGGACATCTGATGAACTGTAACACCCGTTTTCTTCTCTCCATTTATGATACACCACTTGGATGCATTAGGCCCCTTATATTGGGGTAGTAGAGAATCATGAAGATTGATAGCTGCTCTTTTTGCTAAGTTTAATATTTCTTCGGGAATGATTAAATGAAAACCTGCAACTACAATTAAATCAAACTCAAGCTTCTTGAATAAATCATAAACATACTGACAGTTGATAAACCTTAAAGAATAACACTGTAAATGATTTTTTTTTGCAAAATCAGAAACAGAATATGTTTGAAAAACAGTATCATATTTGGTGACAACACCAACAATTTCAACCTCATCTGTACCAAGTAGCTTTTCCAAAGACCTTTGTCCAATTTCGTGTATGCCAAAAAAAAGAATTTTCATAAAAAACAAATCTTAGTACTCAGTTTAAGAGTAAATTCTACCTGATTTGTACTATTTAATTCCACCTCCCCTTTCATCATTTAAATCTTTTATAACTGATCTGGGATCAACACAGCTTCCGTCAGATAACAAGACCATTCTTATTGTTCTTAATAGAATTATACAATCATTTTTAAAAGTGATATCAGTGACATATTCAACATCCAAAGCCAATCTTGTGTCCCAGTCGAGAGTATTTCCCCCGTTGATCTGAGCTAAACCTGACATACCTGGTTTAACTGTATGCCTCAAATTTTCCTTTTTTGTATAATAAGGTAAATATCTGGGTAACAAGGGGCGTGGGCCAATTATACTGATATCCCCTTTTAACACATTTATGAGTTGAGGAATTTCATCAAACGATAGTTTTCGTATGATTTTTCCTATAAAAGTCAAACGATCTTTATCTGGTAATAAATCACCTGAACGATCTCTTTTATCTGTCATTGTTCTGAACTTGATGATCAAAAAATATTGACCTTTATAACCTGAACGCTCTTGTAAAAAAAATGGCCTATGGATACCTGTTAAAAGCAACAGGAAAAATATGATTAGAAAAATAGGTGAAAGTGCAATCAATAAGACAAACGCTATCGTAAAATCAAATATTGGCTTAAAATATCTTGAGTACATACAAAATCATCAACTATATTTTCAACAACTCATTATTCACAATTTGACTCATCCAAGATATATCAGAACCAGAATAACGAAAATCAATTGGGAGAGATAACATCCTCTTTGAAAAACCGATCACATCATCATTCGCCACTTCATTTCTTATCTCCCAAAGCACTGTCGAATAAATTTTATTCTTCTTTAATGCTTCTCTAATGGCATTTCTATCATGCATTGAGTTGAAGAGTAAAACAAGAGAAAAAGGTGATGCATGATTTTCACCTTTTAAAATCGTGCATTTTTCCTGAGATATAAGTTTAGCCAGCCTGATATAATTATCATATTTCTTTTGGATAATAGAAATCGGAATATTTTTGATCATTTCTTTGGAGACCGATGACAATGCCGGGCATTTACGACTACCTAATTTTTCTTCAGTACGACGAAATATCTCTAGAAATCCCTTTTTATCAACATTCCCTACAGAATCTAAATACATTTTCTTCATATTCATTGCCAAACAACGATCTTTAGAAAGTTTAGAATGATCAGAATATGAGATGGGTTCTTCAATGCATGAAATATCATTTTTAGTCGACCACAGGATACCACCGTCTGGAATGGGTATTGTTTTCCTTAATGAAGCAACACACCAATCGGCATTGCTTTTATATGCCCAATCAGAGAACAAATCATGTGAGTGATCCTCAATCACAGTAGCATCGATATCAGAATTATCCCGAAAATTTCGTAACCCAAAATAATTCATCCTTAATAGGACGTCTCCTTTCTGGAATTTGATCGTCTTTATTAAGGCATTGTCGTTTGCTAAAGGATAATCCGAATATAATACGACCTCAATACCTGTTGATTTGATCGAATCAATAACTTCATAACAGTAGTATTCCGGGACAAAAAGTCTTTTCCAAAGCTTTATTTTCAGATGATATTTAATCAGTGCATTTATGGCACATCTGCCACAACCATAATAATAAGCATTCTTGTGGCAAGAAATAAAATCGGTTTCTTTGGGAAATGTATAGGTATGAAAATTTGAACCAATTTCTTTAATGGTCATATCTGGATTTATTAATAATATCTAATTCCTACCTTCGAAATATTAAAAAGAACAATGCTTTCTAACAATCGGCTATATACGAATACGTCTCCAATGCCTTTTGCCAGACTTTCTGTTGCTCATATTTGGCAACAACATTTTTACGAGTATACCCCTTCATTGAAGCGTATAAGTGTGTATCTAATAGAAGTTTCTCCATCGCTTTAAACAAGCCAATTTCATTTCTGGGTTCAATAAGAAAGCCGTTCTCCATATCCTGAATAATTTCATTACAGCCTGAAATATTCGATGAGATACATGGTATTTCCATAGCTTGAGCTTCCATCAGCGAAATTCCAAACCCCTCTCTATAACTCGGAAAAGTAAATACATTCATAGCCCTTAAAAAAGGCCTGACATCAGATTGAATGCCTGCATAAATGATATGGGGATTGGTTTTAATTTCCTCTTGATTATCAAGAGAAATTGGATCAATTTTGAGCTCAATTTTTCCTACCAATAACAAGTACGTGTTCTTATATTTTTGATTAAGCTCAACAAAGACCTTAATCAACTCATTGATTCCTTTATCTTTTACAATACGACCAACAAAACCAAAAACAAACGCATTCTGCGGAATTCCAAATTGTTCTCTTATACATTTTACATTCTTAATGGTCTCTAAGGAAAACTGATAACTATCAATACCATTGATACTGCCATGATGGATTAGATTGGTTTGTTTTTGTGTGATGCCATCTTTTTTCAAACTCTTCATCACACCCTTACTTACAACGATAATGTCCGTAGCAAACCAACAGGACAAACTTTCCATTTTCATTAACAGCTTTCTCTTCAAGCCAGTTGTCCCCTCATACCTCAACCCATGAATGTAATAGATACGTTTTGAGATTCCCAACAGAAAAGCTGAAAGCATGCAGATGAATCCCCCTTTGGGTGTGTTTCCGTGAACGATATCCGGATGAATTCGGTGCATGGTCACCAACATCCTGAACAGGCTATAAATATCCTTGAAAATTGAGATTTCTCTTTCCATTTCAACGACATGCCCTTTCACGTTTTCTCTTTCACAAATTTTAGTCATCCAATCACCTGAACTAGACAGAATTTCTATTTCAAATTTTTGTTTGAGGAATTGAATTTGTCCACGAAAAAACTGTAGGGATTGCGGAACAGTTGTAACAATTAAAAAAGTCGGCTTTTTCATAAAGTACTTCTATTCAGAATATCGTAATAATTCGATGTATTATTTAAATTATCAGACCTCATTTTAATCAAGTAGTCTGTTTGCTTGGCTATGTGAAACAAAAAATAAATGATCAACTTCAATAAGAGTTTAAAATAAAAAGAGACCCTTTTTCTATCCATGTACTTGTTGTAGATATTAAAGACTACAACTAAGGATTGGTAATACTTTTTAAAAGTGGGTACCCCTACCTCCCTATAAAAAATCATCGGTTCTTCAAGAACATGAAAACCACTGGAATCAACCGTTCTCACCCACAATTCAAGATCCTGAGATCTTCGATATTCAATATTGTAAATATTATTAACAAACCAGGACCTCTTGCCCATAACTGATGGGTGAATAAAACAGCCATTCTGAATAATTTCCTGTTTCGAAAATCCATCTCTTTTCTTACAATTGCGTTTCCCCACAATATTATTCTGGGTATCAATGGATATTGCACAACAACCCAAAACATCCAGGCTTGGATTCTCTTCCAGAAATTTCACCTGTGTTTCAATTCTATGGGGGAACATAATATCATCAGCATCCATTCTGGCATAATATTTTCCTTTTGCCAATAATGAGAGTTCATTCAATCGATAAGGAAGCCCTTTGTTTTGTCCATCAGAGATGACGGTAATTCTGGAATCAGACTCGTATTTTTGGGCTATTGCAAGAGAGGCATCTTCACTTCCATCATCTAATAAAAACAGCTGCCAATGCGTATAAGTTTGATTCAATACTGATCGTATCGCAAAATCCAAATATGCCTCTGAATTGTAAAACGGAATCCCGATAGAAACTAAAACCTTTGAGCTATTCTCCATAGATACCTTCCAATTGTCGGACGCTTTTCGTAACAGAAAACCCCTTCTCAGTTAAGACCTCTTTTATTTTATCCTTAGAAGCCGTCAATCCATTTAAAACACAATCCAAGGCCATATCCCAATCCTTAAAAGAAGCCTTTAAAGAACACCGGTGAACTAAACCCAATCCAAAATCCACATCTTCTGATATCGTATCTGAGATTAAACATGGGGTGCCAGAAGCCTGAGCTTCGACAAGTACCACCGGAAAACCTTCGAACAAAGAAGGCATAATCACGCAGGATGCCTCATTCAGTATTTGAGGAATATCCTCCCGCACGCCCATAAAATGGATACAATCATTCAAATTGAGCTTGTTTACTTTTTGAGAAAGCTCTTCCCATAATTCTCCATTACCGAGAAATGCAAATTGATATGGCTTCCCAATCCCCTTTAAATATGCAGCTAAATCAATCGTGAAATCAAAATTTTTAACCGTGCTTAAACGACCGATTTGAACAATCAATGGCGTAACTGAACTTATTGATAATGAATCCCTGATGCTCAAAAAATGATTCAAATCGGGATTGATGTATGTATTTAAGTTTAATGCATTAGGTAAAATCGTAATCTTCGATTGATCTACTTGAGGAAACAGAAATTGACCTGCGGCATTACCACAGGCAATAAACCGATTCGAAAACCACTGATTTAACCTTTCTGATACTCGCAAATATGCCCTCCCTGTTCTGCTTTTTGAATAAAGAGAATTGGAACAATGCGAATGGGTAATTCGATTCTTCACACCCGCAAAACAAGCGGGTATATGGTACATGAACGAATTGTAGTTTGTGTGCGAATGTATGGCTAAATATGGCCCTTTCTCTCTTAAGATCTTATACAACTGATACATTTTAGCAAGTGCATTCGTCTTTGTAATTCTAAAGATTCGACCACCCAATTCCAAAATATCATTGTCGTAATCACATTCTTTATCGGTGAAATAAATAAAATCAAACTGAAACTTTGTACGATCAATATGCCTAAACAAATTAATCAACATGGTTTCTGCCCCTGCTCGATTCATTCCTCCAACCACATGTAAAATTCTTTTCATATCATACAACGCTTAAAACTCTTATATCAAGAGATTAATCTCCTCACGCCTTCATTCAAAAGTATCTAGGGCTTATGACCTGTATAAGTGGACACAAGCTATTTATTCGCCTTTCCCAATATTATAGGTTTCGAAACCAATCTCATCCAACATCTTTTTCGATAAAATGTTCCGACCATCAAATGTGAAAGCAGGTTTTAGCATATCCTTATAAATTCTTTGCCAATCGTAGGTTTTGAACTCATCCCATTCGGTTAATACAGCTATCGCATGAGCTTTATGCATGGCTGCATATGGATCAGAATGCACATGAACTAATTTTCTTATTCTATCCATTTTAATCGACTCGAATCGACTTGTGTTATTCAAATGATACTCCCTCCTGTTATTCTGCAAAAATTCCAAATCTGAAAAAATTTTCTCTTCACTTACCTGGGGATCATAAATATGTATCTCTGCCCGATCCTGCAACAACTCATCTGCAATATAAATAGCTGCTGACTCACGCGTGTCATTCGTGTTCTTTTTAAATGCCCAGCCTAAAAAAGCAATCTTCTTACCTGAAACTGTATTAAAAAGCGTATCAATTATTTTTTTCGAGAACCGGTGTTTCTGATAATCGTTTAAATGAACGACTTGTTCCCAATAATCTGCAACTTCCGGAAGATTGAAATGACGACATAAATACACCAAATTCAATATGTCTTTTTGGAAACAAGACCCTCCAAAACCAACTGAACTTTTAAGGAATTTTGATCCTATTCGACTATCCATTCCGATTGCGTGTGCAACTTCATCAACATCGGCACCAGTCTGCTCACACAAAGCCGATATTGCATTAATTGAAGAGACCCGTTGTGCCAGAAAAGCGTTTGCTGTTAGCTTAGACAATTCACTTGACCAGATTCTAGTTCTAATTATTCGCTCCTTAGGAATCCAATGAGAATAAATATCAACCAATGCTTCTTCAGCTCGTTTCCCCAGTTCATCATCCTCACTTCCGATCAGAACCCGGTCAGCATTCAGCAAATCTGATATAGCGGTTCCCTCCGCCAAGAATTCAGGATTGGAAAGAACACGAAATTGACACCCATTCTGATATGCGGACAGAATTTGCTTGATAGACTGTGCGGTACGTACCGGCAAGGTCGATTTTTCAACAATAATTTTGTCTTCATTTGCGAGCTCAGCAATTTGCCTAGCACACAGTTCAACGAATTTTAAATCGGCGGCCATTCCCCTACCAACCCCATAAGTTTTAGTCGGCGTGTTTACCGATATAAAAATCATTTGAGATTCTTGAATTGCTTTGGAAATATCTGTAGAAAAGAACAGATTTCTACCTCTGGTTTCTGATATAACTTCACTAAGCCCCGGTTCATATATGGGCAAATTATCCAGACATTTATCGTTCCAAGCTGCAATTCTATCCTTATTTACATCTACAACTTTGACTTTTAGATGCGGACATTGTTTGGCAATAACGGCCATCGTCGGACCGCCAACATAACCTGCACCAATACAACAAATTGCATCAACTTTATTGGGTATCATAACAGATCAATTATTTGTATATTCTAAAGACAGTTTTTTGCCCAAAGACAATTCAACGTCATCATCATCAAAAACGCCAAATCCTCCTTCGGGATGAAAGGTAATCTCCCCAAAAAACACCTTTCCCTGACAATAATAAAAATCAACACGAGCAAAGGGAAAAACTTTAGAGAGCCGTTCTGCCAAACGAACCATTTCATCAAAGCGTTCAGGTTTTTTCACCGCTCTTCCATTGGGATAACAGTAGGTATAGGGTAATAAATTCCAATCAAGGTCATATAAATTGCGGGTATGATTCTCTTCTCTATCCAAATCAACCTGAATCAATTCGACACGACCATTAAGGCAGAAAAGTTTAAAATCGAAAGGAATGCTGCCATCTTCGTTCAGTAATAATTTTTCGGCAATGATACGGGGCTTGATATCCCGATATTGCCATTCACGACCTTGGTCATAATAATTCTGTCTCAGCAAATTATGAAATATCGTCCGTTGATGAGCCCAATCGATGCGATCTTTATTTTTAACAATTGTATATGATCCACTGTTATGATTGCATTTTAAGATAAATTGTTCCTCAGGCAAGTTGCCAGAATCCAATTCTTCTGACGATTCATAAACTCTTAGGATTGGAATTAAATACTCTTCCCCAACAATTTTCCTTACATAGTCTCGTACAGTCAGTTTATCCGCACATTGCACATAAATATCTTTTCTATCGTACAATTTAAGCCATTGCAATTTTTCATGAAAATATTGAGGCTTTCTTAAATCAAGTTTCCGTCCATAGACCTTTTTGTATCTCTTCTTAGCATAAAAAATATCATTTTCTAAAAAGAGCTCAATCTTGAAATATATTCGAAACAGAAAACTCCAAAACTTAGATTCAAAAATCTCTTTTTTCTTAGGAAATTTAATCATAATAATAAAGTATCAAAGTTAACAGAAAGGTGAAAATGCATTCATTATTTCAAAGAACTAAATATTCTCTAAGAATTTAATTATCAGGTGTTGGCACATTCATATACATGAAGACCAGTTGATTTATAAAATAGAGCATGAAAGTAGCCAAGGTCGAAAAAGCAAACCTAAACTTTGGGTTATAATGTTCGGTACCTAAAAACAGCACGATGGGGATAAAAACCCAACTATATATACCAAACCGATCTGAAAAAGGAATGTGAAAACAGAGAAAAAAAACCGAGCTTAAAAAAATATAAAGCTTTAAATAACGATCAAAGGCAATGCTGCTATTTCTCAGAGCCAGAAAGACTAATAAAAATAGCGTATTAAAGAGATAAAAATCAAGCCGAAATCCAACTTTATAGATATCAATTTCTGCATTCATGTAATGATTTAGTTTTTCGATATCAAAATCAAAAATGAAACTAAACGAATGCAATCCAATATTTGCAAAAGCCATTAGTGAACAAGCCAAATAACCAAGCAAATAATACTTTAATGGCAAACGCACAAAATGAATCACTAATAATCCAATAATGGGCAACAGGATACTTTCATGAGAAAGAATAGAAGCTACTCCCCATAAAACAGCATATTTATAATCCTTCTGTAAGGTATAATATGTACAGGGTAAAAAGAACGAAATTGCTAAACCATTTCTTATAATATTGGATAGCATACCTGGAAATGAAAACATACTGGCAACCATTAGCAAAGCTAGTATGGCATGGGTATGATATTTTGCGAGTTTCATGAAAAAAACATAAAACCCCAGCATTGTAAAAAAAGCTATCGAAATAAAATAGAAAGTGACACTCCCCAAGCGAGAAATGTAATAAACAATGAATCCAAAGAAATAGTCGCCACTTATATAATTAAAATAATCACCCAAAGATGAATAACTTATCGCAAAATTAAATCGCCTGATGTAATAACCTGTATCGGTACCGACAGAACTTGGTCGTACGCCCCAATAAAAAATACTTAACAAACAGAATGAGAGTATGAGAACTTTACTCACAACATTCTCTTCATAAGATTTTTGACTAACCATCAGAGCTAAGCATGACAATATGATGCATCCGATTAAAATCCAGTTAAAAAGATCATAATAATCCATCTTTACACGAATCGTTTTTTCATTTAATAAATCTCAGAATCAGGTTTAAACTTTACATGAGAGACTATTTACTCACTTTGATTATCGTAAAATTTTGAAAACTTGAGTTGGAAAAGAAATATTACGAAACTCAAACCACAACAAAATCCTGTAATAAAAAGGAATCATATCTCTGTATAAGATATTAGAATTGACCTCTTTGAATTTATTTCTGACCTGCTCTTTTTTCAAGATATGACTGTTATTAAGCAACTTAATTTTATAGTCCAGTTTAATCTTAACCAAAGACGTTTCAAATACTTTTTTGTCTTTCAACAAATTGTTTATCTGTTGGATAACCTTCTCGATACTTGTGAGCGTTTTTAAACTTGTATTATTCGTCAGTGATGAATTTCTCTGTATGTAGATGTAAACCTCATCATCCAAAAATGAAAGGCTTGGATTTTTAAGTAAGATCTGAGTTAAAATGAGTTTATCTTCCATACAGTTAACGTCCTCATCAAAGGATAATCCATCGTAACAGCTTTTTTTTATCAGTTTATTCCACAAACCGGCATGAAACTCTCCCAAAAGCATTCCCTGTAAAAATTCTTCAGCCGAATGAGTGACTCTGTGCTTAATGACTTTTTCATCATTATTGAGGCTCCTCAAAATATAGTTCGCAACCGTTATATCAGCTTGCGTGTTAATCGCTTTATTGTGCAAATTCTTTAAGGCATCGGGTCGCAAAATATCGTCTGCATCAACATGAAAGATATAGGTTCCGGTAGCATTTCTAATTCCGACATTGCGAGCAGAACTCACTCCTCCATTCACCTTATTTATCAGCCTGACCCGTTTATCAATTTTCCCAAACGCTTCGCAGATATTTTGACTTTGATCTGTTGAACCATCATTTATCAGAAGAAGTTCGAATTCTGAAAACGACTGTGATAAAACACTTTCAATAGTCTCCTTTAGAAACTCTTCGGCATTATAAATAGGAACAATAATAGAAATAGCGGCTGAATCAGACATCATAATCTATTCGAGGTTAGTCTTTAAAAATTCCAATGAATTGTTTTTATTCGTATCCAAAATGGCATTCACCGAGGACCAATCAATGGGTGTATTTATCAGATATTCAGAAAGATCATCAGGAGACAAAATCAATCTATCAGATAGGTTAAACATTTCCAATAGCGATTGAAATCTGGTAAGACCTCTTACTTTATTGCCAATGGCTATAAATGGTTTATTGAAAATAATTGCAAACACGCAACCATGAAATGAGTCAGCGACAATAAATTCAGCATCATCAAAAGCCTTCAACCATTGCGTTAAAGGTGGAAACACATAAGCAGCATCATCTTTTCGAAAGTGCTCGTCAAAAGGCTTAGGCATCACTCTAAATGCTTTCAAATTCAAGACACGTGAAACCCGGTTTACAATCTCTTTATTTCGATCGGACTCATCCAATATGTAAGTAAAAAGGTTACCCGTATTTTGAGGTGTATCGTACTTCTCGCATAATTTGAGATAATCATTTTGAGTTAATAACATCGTGGGATCCAAAACCTGTATGGCTTCAACACCAAATTTGTCTTTACAAATTGATAAGGCTGATTTTTCTCTGACCGATACCGCTCTGAATTTCTGAATTAACGATTTACAGATTTCATGTTGATCATCGGAATATTGCCAAACATCAGTACCCAAAGACGCAGCATAAGCAATTTTTGTTTTGTCTGTAAAGTCTAAAAAGTAGTTTCGAATATTAGGTGTATAATTGGGTCTCCAAACCTGGTCACTTCCTACAATAAAAGCTTCAAAATCAGTCTCTATTTTTTTTAATTCATCGTAAGAATAGACTTTATCTGTAATGGGTTGTATTTCCTTTTTAATAAACTCTAAAGTATGCTTTGAAATAATTTTTCTTTGATGATAATCTGGGTAAATGACAGCATTACCATTCTGAAAAAGGTATTTCTTAACACCTCTTACCATTTTATTTCTAAGCAATTGAAGTGAGGAAGGTATCGGATGATGAAAATCAATCAAACTGGCTTCATGCCCTAAATCAGCTAATATTCGCTGTAAAGCATAAGCTTGTATAATCCCACCGTAATTATACCAAAGTGGTAAAGTTAGAGTTCCAATTTTCATGATGATTAAATATTTGAAAGAATCGACACCAATAAGCCCTGTGTGATTTCAGAATAACCTTTTTGTCTTGAATATTTGTTAATGTATATGGTGTCTCCTGTGCTATTAAAAATGTATCCTTTTTTATTAATCGATCCCTGGAGTAAGGCATTAAATTCTTTAAAATCGACCTTCCGGGAAGCGATCAATCTGGAATAATAAAACATAAGCGTCGCCGAAGTATCAATTGAATTATCATTTGTATGCGCAAAAAACTGAGGCCAGAATAAACCCTTTACTTTTAATGTTTCCAGCTTACTATTAATCGTATCGTATAGCTGTTCAAAAGTTTTGTATTGGTTATTTTCTGCTTGATTAGAGTATTTTACGGCATAGGAAAGTCCGATTAAAAACCATGCTAGACCCCGTGACCAATTAAGTGGTCCAATTTTTAATCCATTTTCTAAATCATAGGCATGAAATGGTAGATGAGTCTCTTTTTCAAAAGCATTCTCAATATAGAAATTAAGTTGTTTATCTGCCAAATTTGATGCTTCAGGACACTTAGCAACCACACTGTATTCATACAAGAAAGGACAAACCATTCCCAAAGTATCAACAAAACAAACCTTCGACTCTTTTCTGTAAAGAACCAATTGTTCGGTCTCTAGTAGAAAATCAGAACAAACCAATTGATAGATTTCATTAGCGCCATTTAGATATTTAGTTTGACTTGTAATTTTAAACAGTCTCAGGAAAACTAAACCAAAGAGTGACTGATCAATTTTATTAAACTTAAAGAGTAAACGCCCTTCCTTATCAATCAGCTTTTCACACTGCCCCTCGACATTACCTAATATATTTACCTCTCCAGATTTTTCATATTCATCGAGTAAACCAATCATTAACCAGGCTCTTGGAAAATTGTAGTACTGATAGGTATTTCTTCTATTAATAATTTTATTCTTCAAACCTGATAACATTACATATAAACTGTCTTCATCGTTAAAAGACATCTTAACTTTATTTGAAGACAACATGCTTTCAGACGCTCTAACGACCAAGTCTTTAATCCGTTTGAGATCTTGAAATTTGACAATACTCTCCTTTTTATACTTCCTTTTTAACAGGGGAAGTATGTTAAGCACAAACAAGATTATAACTAAGAGTATAAGAATATAGAGCATTTGCTATTTCAACTTTAAAAATTTCAGAATAGGTTGCAATCCTCTTATAAATAGATAATAATACACTTTAAGAGGAATCGTGAATTTTATCTCTCGTATTAAGTTCATTATCTCTACTGAAAACACTTCTTTTGATCTGTAAAAATGATATAATGTTTCAGCTAAATACCTGTTTCTATTCTTATTATAATAATCTAAATCAAATACATTTTTGTAGTTGGATAATTCGCCAAGTATATCCAAGGTAACCATTGTCCGTCTGCACTTAAAACATTTTGAACAATTTTCAATTGTCCCGCCCGTTTCATTAACATTCTCATATTCAGATGTTACAATACAAACATTTAAATATTTCTTAGTGATATCGAAATCTGTAATTGCTTTCGTTTTCTCAACTCTATTTTTAAACAATCCGGACATTCTAACTTCCAATGATTCTGAAGATAATCCATATGAGAGAACAAGCTCCTGATCTTCGGGACTATCGCAAAAAACTTGCATATCCTGAAATGGAACAGCATTAGAATAGTAGTAAACGCCAATCTTCTTCTCAAACAATAGAGCACAAGCAATGTTTCTATAAATACAGGTTACACCAAAGGGGATATTTAAAATTTCATTAAAATTTGTATCAACCCATAATAATGGCAAAGACAGTTCATCGGACAAATCCTGGACAATATTCTTCATTACATTAAAATATCGTCGGCTTATTTCGCCTTCGTATTGGCCAAAAGCTCCCGCATTAAAAAGTGCTAAGTGGGTAATCTCATCAAATGCATTATTTTTTTCGAGTAAAGAATAGAAAGAATCAACACCCAATGACATGGCAGTTGCAATCCCACTACCCTCATATTGAGTAGAAACAAGCTCGCATTTTACATTTATTCCTTTTAACTTATCCTGCCCCAGAAGATAAATTTCTTGTAAATATTTCGTGAATCCATAATACAAGCGTTTGGATACCGGCGTTTCAAATTCAATATCTTCCTGATTATGGAATGCAATAAGAAATAGAATTATAAAGAATGGATTACAATTTTCAACTGATATGTAATCTTCAAACTCTGAAGCTGTTTCATACCATAATGTTTGTTTATTTCCATCAGAATAAAAATCACAGGCTATCTTTATTTTTTCTCCATCAATACGTTTATAAACACCGCCTACTTTAATCATAACGAATAATATTAAGATTATAATTTGACTCGACTAACAACAGTTTAAACTGATATAAATACATCTCTATAAGAGATCTTAATCAAATATTTTTTTTGAACTCAACTCTTAAATTGCCATTTAAACTTCAAAATCAGATCCTTAAGAAGGTCTAGAATAATGGTTTTTTCAGAATTATTGATTGCAAAGAAATACATAAGCAAAGCGTAAATGGCTAGAAACAATAGGTTTTTAATCCCAAAATTCAACCAGCCTGTTCCAGGCAATTCTCTGATAAAAGAACCTATTATCAGAATGATTAGGAATGTAGGCAATATCCTCTTAAACAATCCTTTAAAAAATGACAGAATATCTAACTTCAATTTTCTACTGTAATAGACATTAACCACAACAAGAGCAATTAACCATCCTAAAACAATACCATATGTAACACCTAATATTCCTAATGAGTCTATTAAAAACCAGCCTATAATTGTTCCCAGTGTAATAAATAACAGGTAAACAAGGGCTTTGAAATAAAACTTATTATTTGCCTCAAGTAATGAATTGGCAAAGTTTTGAGCAAGAGGTATTGTATAAGCAAGCATAATAACCAAGCCAATTTTCCACGCAATATAATAGGTACTGCCTACCCATAGCAGAATAAACTGTTGGCCAAAAAGGATAAAAGCGCCTAATATCGCTAATAGCACTATGAGAGATAATCGTCCGATCCTAACCATCATTGAAGTTAATTCGGCTCCTGATGCATTGGCAACCATCATTTGAGTTGCCCGGGGTAAAAAAACGGATGATATTGCCCCTGAAAAACTACTGTAATAATTCCCCAACAATATACCTACGGCATAAATAGCGACTGATACGGAATCTAACTTAATACCAATAATAACCTGTCCACCTCTCAATTGAAATTGTTGAACGATTGCAAAAACAAATATCCAAACTGAATATGAAAATATTTGTTTCACAAATCCCATTTCAAACTTGT
This sequence comes from Ancylomarina subtilis, assembly GCF_004217115.1. Taxonomy (NCBI): domain Bacteria; kingdom Pseudomonadati; phylum Bacteroidota; class Bacteroidia; order Marinilabiliales; family Marinifilaceae; genus Ancylomarina; species Ancylomarina subtilis. The sequence goes on from NZ_SHKN01000001.1 coordinate 1,699,239, forward strand.
GAAGTTTGAAAGTCACTCCTAACTTTTTGAGAACATAATAGCCATTAAATAATATAACCATCAAATTCATCAGGGTGTCTAATACTACAAGACCAATGGCATCTCCTCCTAACAATAACAGCCCGACAACTAGAAACGACCGAACTAAATAGCGTAAGATATTTATCATTCTGGGGAACACAAAATGCTCGTAAGCTGAACAAATTGCAGAAAATGCGCCTCCGGGCAAAGTAATTGCCATGTTGAAGACCAACAAAATAAACATGATCTTGGCTTTACCAATCTCACTTTCTGTTAGCGAATCGCTAAACATGACATCCAAAGAAAAATACAATGCAACACCTAATAAAACAACTAAAAGAGAGATTGCACCATAGATCCACATGCTTATGGCCAGAAAATTTTGTTCCCCTTTTTTATCCCCTTCTGCTAAATATTTAGCAACGAAACGAATAATGGCATTATTCAGACCAAAATCTAAAACACTGATGTAACCCACAAATGCTCCAATAAGTGTATATAAACCATATTCTGCATCACCTAACTTATGGATTATAAATGGGGTAAGTACTAAACCAACAATATTCGTTAGAATTATTGATAAATATGAAAGTAAAGCACCTTTCTTTAACTGACTCATTATGGAATGTAATATTTCACAGGTAACTAAATTTATTTTTAATTAATTAGCACATTATTTATTGCAAGTGCAGATCGTTTTAAATGTTCATTGTTCAACTATCCTCACAATATGATAATACAAAATTTCACAAACGAAATAAGTTTTAGTTATTGATATATTCATTATTCAAACTATATCCATAAACATAACTGTAGCCATAACCGTATCTTGGCGTTTTAATACCATTAAGAATAAGTCCAAGATTGTTAATTTTAGCTTCACCCAGCATTTTCATATTATGATCTAAGAATGATTTATGAGTAAACTGATGACGAACAACAAAAATATTTGTGTTGGCATATGGCGTTAACAATAAAGCATCGGTTACAATCCCAACCGGACTCGTATCGATTACGATACAATCATAACGTTTTTCCAACTCCTCAAACAAAATCCGTGTTTGCTTTGAGTCAATCAATTCAGCAGGATTGGGTGGTAGAGGTCCTGAAACGATACAGTCTAAATTTTTATATTCTGTAGTATGAATCACTTCATCAAGATTATTGGAGCCGATTAAATAGGATGTTACTCCCAATTCATCCGAAATATTTAAGTAACCTCCTATTTGAGGTTTTCTCAAATCAAAGCCCAGTAAAATCGTTTTTCTGCCTGCAAGTGCAAGTATTCCTGCAATGTTAACTGCACAAAACGATTTCCCCTCGCCGGCAGTAGATGAGGTGACTAATATGGTCTGTTTATCACTTCCATTCTTAAAATAATCCATACGCGTACGCATTGCTCTAAAAGCTTCGGTTATTGGATCGCGTGGATACATTTGTGTTAAAACACCTCCATCTTTCTTACTGAGAGCGATATTGCCAATAATGGGTACTGAGGTTATCTCTTCAATGTCATCTTTAGTTTGAATTTTATTATTAAAAAACTCTTTCAAAAAGATAAATAAAGCAGGTAACAACACCCCAAATAAGATTCCCAATTGGAAAATGAGAGCTGTTTTGGGCTCGATTATCTCCTCAAAATAGGCCCTTTCAATAATCTCATTATCCGGCAGGTTAGATGCCTTTTGAATTTGAGCTTCCACCCGTTTTTCCAATAGCATCGTATAAAGATTGTTCGTGAGATCAAAGTTTCGTTTGATACTCATAAATTGTTGCTCTTTACCAGGAAGCAGATTCTGCTCTCTCGAGATGCTGGTCTTTTGTTTATTTAAGACCGATTGCTGGTGACTAATATATTCTTGTTGTGAATTGATATTTTCATACAATGTGGCCAAAAGAGTCCCCTCTTGCCTCTCCAGTTTTTCCAAATACGGGTTGTTCAATTTCTCTTTCCCTTTATACTGGAATAATGATGAACGAACTGTTGCCAACTGAGTTATATACTCACTTAGGACAGTTTGTTCCAATCCCACTGATGCTGGTGAAATTAGGTTATTATAATCCTCTCTCTTATTTAAATAACCTTTGAGACGTTTGAAATAGGAGGCCTGCATTTCCAATTTTAACAACTCAGCATCAATTTCTTGTAATCTCGTATATGCCGCTTCGACCTGAACTGTTGGCATCACAACCTTATTGGAGGTTCTGAAGCGTTGAAGTTTCGCACCCACTCGTCCCAAAGTATCACCCAGGCCATAGAGTTGCTGATCAATAAATGAGATCGTATTATTGGCAATCAAATTCTTTTGATCCAAGCCATTCTGTATCCAAACTTCCATCAATTTATTTAGAAAAGCTATTGATTTTTCAAGGCAGGTTCCCGTAGTAGACATATTGGCAATTGATGCTCCTTTTGCTGCATACGAAACGTCTATCTCTTTAAAATCCTCAATCATTCGTTTATTATCGCGAATGACGAAGAAAAAATCATTCTCATCGACTAATTGTAGAAAATCAGGCCGTAAACTCTCAAGCGAAAACCCAAAATTCTTACCCACAATCACCTTCCCTAATTCAAGCTTCTCATTCAGGTCAAAATCATGAACTTCATCTACATCTTCATCCTTTAAAAAACTATGAACAACCAAATCTTCACCCTTGGCAACCAATCTTAATTCCCCATTTTCCCCTTTTTTAATATGGAATTCTACATCTATAAGCTGAGGTTGTGTTGGATCTAAAATAACCTTAAACGGTTTTTCTGAGTAAAATTCATAAGTACCATGTTGTCCTGTTGAAAATAAAAAAGCATTAATCGCATCAAAAATATTATCTGCACTATATTCCTCTATATCAATATTTTTTCTGGAAAAATAGCTCACATTAAAATCCAACTGCTCCAGTGTTTGCAATATTTGAGATTCCGTTTTCAATAAAATAACCTGATTTTCAAAATTTTGCATATCCGGAGTCGAAAACCCACTCATCATTGCCATTTCATCTGACAATTGCCCCTTAGACTCACTCTTAATCAGAACTGTTGAATTTATCTTATAGACAGGTGTCGTATATTTATTTATTAAGAAAGCTGTCAAAAGCCCAATAAATATAAAGCACGCAAACCACATCCACTTATTCAAAAAAAGATAAATCCACTTCTTAATGTTTGGCTTTTCTGTCTTTGAAACGTTCCTCAGACTGAATACGTCATCAGAGATTGATCTATTATGATTATTTGAATGATACATGATCTTTGTTTAAATAGGAATTCTATGTGGAAGACATAAGATTGCTTCCTTGAGAAAAAACAATACGTGTAAGTTTACTTAAGAGAATTGGCCAATAAAAAGAAACTTATAATACTCGTTACCAAGCCTAAAGAGAAGGTTTCTCCAAAACCAAACATTTTAGCTTTTATAGGTTCTACATAAATTAAATCATTAGGCTGAATGTAATAGTTCTGACTATCCACCAGATTTAAATCCGTTAAATCAACGTTTATCGTTTTAGTTCCTTCTGTAGTAGGGCGTACAATTCTAACTCGTTTTCTTTTACCATATATGGTTAAATCTCCGGCCAAAGAGATCGCTTCAAAAATGGTTAATTGATCCTTATTCATATTATACTGTCCTGGCGAATGCACTTCTCCTAAAATTGTAAATTGAGTATTTGTTAATTGCACCTGAAGGGTAAATGTGTCGATATGCTTTTTAAGGATATCCTGCATTTTAACTTTTACCTCCTTTAATGTTAAATCAACCACTTTAACCTGTCCAACATAAGGGAAATCAATATCGCCCTCGTCACTCACCTGATAGCTCTGAAACTTTAGAGTACTAGGATCTCCCATGCTGTTCATATTCATTTGTCCTGCATCCAGATTGTACAAACTTGCCACAGCCTCATCAGGTGTTAAAACTCTAATGTAGATGTAATCTCTTGGCTGGATTGTATAAGCTTCAGTAACCTCAACCGCCTTAGTATAAAGGTTGATATAACTTTTCTTTCCACTCACATCGCGCATGTAAATGGTTCTTTTCTGAGGAATACACGAAACAAACATCGATAACAACAACAGAAAAATGATAAGCCTATTAAATTTCATAATTTGAAGTATTGATTTACAAATACGGATTAACTAATCTTAAATATTTAAACAACATCGATATTTTTCACTTTTTTACCTGAAGCATTCATATGTATATGCTTTGTAAAAGATATCATCTGTGGTATCTTATATGCCGACAAATTCTGACTACAAATTCTCAATATCTTGGATTTCACCATCTCGATTTCGGCTTCACTATTCAATACAATATGAGCTTTAAGGCTCTCACCCAATAATTCATCAGCAACACCTTCGATAGTACAATCAACAACCTCGCTAACTGATAAAATAACAGACTCTATTTCCTTAGGGCTTATCCTTTTGCCACCGAGCTTTATAATTTCTTTTTTACGACTATCCAGAAAGATATAACCATCCTCATCAACCATTCCGATATCGCCTGTGTACAACCACCCCTTTTTTAAAACTTCTTTGGTGCCTGCCGGATCTTTATAATAGCCTTGCATAATGTTATCGCCTTTGGCAACAATCTCACCCAATTCTCCTGAGTCCAAAACATTTCCTTCTGAATCAACAATTCGAAGCTCAACACCAGGAATTGCTTTACCTATCGATCCCATCTTTTCATTGAGTCGCTCTGCTGATAAAATTGATAAACGTGCTGTTGCCTCAGTCTGACCATACATCACAAAAAATGCGATATTGGGAAACGCCTGAATAAAGGTTTCAATAAAAACATCATGCAGTTTACCGCCCGCTTGAGTCACATATCTTAAATGCGGAAATTCTGAGTTCAGGAAGCTTTGTGACTTTTTTAGCAAAATTTGGAAATGACTTGGCACCCCCGCAAAACCGGTACACTTATATTCTTTCAGTTTCTCTATAAACGAACCAATAAAAATGAAATTATTGATTAGAACCAATGCCGCTCCAACTTTTAAGTGTGTATGTAAAAGCGATAAACCATAGCAATAATAAAATGGCAGCACAACGCCCATAATGTCTGAAGCACTCAGACCTAAATTCCCAATTATTGAATGCGTATTGGCAATAATATTTCGATGACTTAACATCACACCCTTAGGTATTCCCGTTGAGCCGGAAGTGTAAAGGATTAAAGCCAGACGACTATCATCAAACGTCTCTCCATTAAGCCCTGGTACAATTATCTTTTGATATATAATCTTTTCAAAATCAAATTCATTAAAACAAACAAACCCTGAATCCTCTGTCGCTGATTTCCTTGCTCTAAAATCGACCATGCAAGCTGCATCAGTCGTCTTTACAATATAGGATAAGTTTGATTCCTCAATTAACGGATCTAAGGGCACACACACATTACCCGATTTTAAAATTGCCAAATAGGCGATGATTGAGAATAATGAATTTTCTGAGATCAATATGATATTTTTATTCTCGCCAATTGTATCTTTCAGATAAGAGGCAAACTTTAGGCTTTGCTGATAAATCTGACTAAAAGATGTGTTACGACTCTCTCCCAGTAAAAAGTCACTAGTCAGATTTTTTGATTCATCAAATAAATAGTCAAATGCATTCATACAAACTTATTTATAGGCTCAGAAAATAGGAGCCGATCTTAAATAACTGGTTGTGTGTTGCTTTCTCTCAAAATTCTTAAAGATATTATGAATTTCGTCTACTGACCTTTGAAGCTCATTAGCAACGTCCTCTTCACTGTATTTATTCTCCCATGCATACCAAATTAAATCCATTTCTTTAAAAGGCATTTGATAGAAAAATTCCTCTTGAGTCTGTTCAGCACTATAGGTATCTGTAGTTGGCGTTCGATCGATTATCTCTTGAGGAATGCCCAAGTATTCAGCTAATTGATAAACCTGAGTCTTATAAAGATGCCCAATGGGCATGAGGTCAGCCCCCCCATCACCAAACTTCACAAAAAAACCTTGCTCAACCTCATGCTTATTAGGTGTTCCTACAACAGCGTAATGAAGACTTTCAGCATGATAATACAACATAGCCATTCTACTACGTTGTTTAAAATTAGTCGCAGCTACAATCTGCAAATATTCATTAACCGGCAAAAGCTTGCTCATTGTCTCCCCCTCAGATGTAATAATTGTCAATGAAAATAGTGAAGGCAGATTCTGAGCAATATTCTGTTTGATTTCAATCTTGGTTTTATCTTTCAAAGGATTAAATTCAGGAAAAACTCTCGTAATAGCCTCATCTCTTCGTTCATAACATCCAAAGCCATTAAGAGCAGAAGTTATATCTTCAACAACTGTTCTGACTCCATACTTATTGGCTAAAGCCTGAGCTAATGTTAAACTTTCCGGACTTGAATCTCTTTCCGGCATTAAAATACCGATCACATTTTCCTTTCCCAATGCTCGACATGCAAGAGCAAGTACAACCGAAGAATCAATCCCTCCACTTATACCTACAACAGCACCTCTGCGTCTCAACTGATTCTTAATATTTCCCCTAAGTTTGCGACAAATCTCTTCACAGACCAATTCGATATTTTCGATATTTAAAATCTCTTTTGAGAAAGCTTTGCTTGTTGTTTCCATGCTAGATTAATTCAACAGGGTTAATTTACAATCAATTAATTCAGATTTATTTAAAGCCTTTTTATGCTTCTTCACAAACAAATCATTTAAGATTTGAGTTGATAGAATTCCCATAAAAGCCATCTTGTCAACTTCTGAGATATTCTTTCCCGAATTCATTTTCATACTCAGTTTTTTCACTCTATCCGGATTAAACAAACCTGCAGATTCAATTGCCTCATTTGATAATAAATCTTTTACATAGTCAGAATCGGCGTAACTGACTGAAGGAGATCGGTAAGCCTGTTTGGGGCGATTTAAAATTGCATCGGGTAACTGCCCACGCATCATTTTTTTCAACAAAAACTTCTCATCCAAACACTTCAGTTTAAACTCAGGAGGAAGTTTCATACAAAATTCTATAATTCGATGATCCAGGAATGGATACCGCCCTTCCACTGAATTTGCCATAGCCATCCGGTCGCCCTGAGATGATAATAAATAGCCAGACATAAATAAATTGATTTCGAGCCACTGTGCTCGAGACAACAGATCAACCCCCTTGAATCTTTCGCCCAGCTTTGCTTCTAATTCCTGAACGGGATCATAATCATTCAGTTCAGACTTAAAATGATCAGATAAATATTGTTTTATCCTCGACGTATTCTTCCATCTAAGCAAATGTGAATAAACCAAAGAATCGGTTTCTGTTAACTTATATGAGAAAAATAGATTCAAAGCCTTTGCCCCATTCATTTGAGACATATAAGGATATAATCGTTTCAATAATAAGGGACGAATCTTAGATTGTGGATTTCTCGCCCAAAACTGCCTGATTATCGCTTCTTTAAAAATATTATACCCCCCTAAAAGTTCATCAGCACCTTCACCGGTAATAACAACTTTTATATCATTTTTCTTAACCAAACCTGACAACAAGCCCATTGGTGCTGGAGCACTTCTTAAAATAGGCGATTCTAAATGCCAGATTATATCTGCAATTCTTTGTGAAATATCATCCTGAACACACTGAATACTTCGATGTTCTGTTTCGAAAAAATCAACAGCTTTCTTTTGATATTCAGCTTCATCGTATTCTTTATCCTCAAAGCTCAACGAAAAAGTTTGTAATTGACTCTGAATATTAGCCTTAATAAATGACGTTGTTATACTGGAGTCAAGTCCTCCACTCAAATAGGCACCCACAGGAACATCAGCTTTCAACCTGATCTTAACAGCATCCGAAAAAAGAATGCGAAACTTATCAATCGCCTCATCAATAGTCAAATCTTGATACTCTTCCGATTTACAAAGAGGCAATTCCCAGTATTTTTCTTCTCTTATCTCCTTATCATTTGCCAAAATAAAGTGGCCGGGTTGTACTTCAAAAATATCTTTAAAAACCGTGAGTGGCGAAAGCGTCGTCCAAAAGGTAAATATTTGACTTAAGGCAAGTGAAGAAATCTGTGCTTCAATTTGAGGATGCTCAAATAAAGCTTTCATTTCAGAAGCAAAAACAATTCCGCCGTCGTGCTTGCAATAAAATAGAGGCCTTATCCCCACCCTGTCTCTGGCAAGAAACAACTCTTTTTTTAAGCTGTCCCAAATAGCAATGGCAAACTGACCATTCAATTGATTCAAACATTCAACGCCATATTCCTCATAAAGATGTAAAACCACCTCGGTATCAGTCGTTGTTTTAAAAACATGTCCCTTTTGTAAAAGGTCTTTTTTTAAGTCCAGATAATTGTAGATTTCACCATTAAAAACAATCCATAAACGATCATCTTCATTGGATAGAGGCATCCGTCCATTATCAATATCGATAATACTTAAACGTACACTTCCTAAACCGATATCTTGGGTCAGTAAAATACCACTCTGGTCTGGTCCGCGATGCTTTATTCGTGTCAGCATACACTTTAAAACCTCAACAGAATCGTTGATTTTGCAACAGGGATAAAATCCAACTATACCACACATTTTATTTTCCAGATATAACCAATTTCTTCGACTCTTCTACTCCAATTCGTTTCGAAATAAATGCAGCGATCCGATTTACAGATGCAAAATTTTCGACTAATAACTCACTATCCTTAGTATCTATATGAAACGTATCTCTTATGAAATCTATCAAAAATAAAAGTCCCATAGAATCAAAGATGCCTTCCTCAAAAAGCAGAGTATCATCTTTAATAGCATCCTTATCTAAAAAGGTAACTTCGATAATGTACTTAAGTAATTTTTCGTGTATTGCTCTATCAATGGTCATAACTTTCTTCATTTAATTTGATTACAGATAGGCTATCTATTCCTTAAAATTTGAGTGTCTTTTTCACAAAACCATCAAAAATTTCTTTGTGTTCCTTCATAAATTCGCGCTGAAGCTTTAGCATGTCTTTGGATCGGTTTCCCAATTTTCTTAAAGGATGTCCCAAATACATCCCCCACTCCGGTAAATTTCTACTGACTAAGGATAATGCGCCAACAGAAGAACCTTGTCCTATAGTGACATCGGGAAGAATAATAGATTCGGCACCTATGATGACATAAGATTCAAGTTTTACAGTGCCACGTTTAACCCCCGTATATTTTTCAGGAATTGTTGGATTCGTAAGGTATTTACCGGTGTAGTCATCAGATCGACTATATATTTTCACGCCTTGCGACAAACCACTAAAGTCATTGATAAAAATTCCATCTCCTGCTGAAAGCAAACAATATCCCCCAATATGAACGTAAGACCCTATTTCCAGGAAACCATCTCCCACTGCACAGATTGTACAGTAGGCATCAATAATAACATTGTCTCCAATAGCAATATTATTGAGGCCCATAATGGTACAATTCTTAGCAATTTTAATATTGTTCCCAAGAGATTTAAAACCCGCATCGGCTAAATCGAGTTCTGTATAATATCCTGTATCAAAAGGATTATTCATATTATTCTAATTTAAAAACCTGAATTCTATATTTTCCACTTTATTGAAACACATACGAACCACCGACTTTGATATACTGAAGATTCTTATATCCAAAGTTGAAAAGTAAACCAACCGGAGAATCAATATCTTTCAGACTATTCATAAACGAATTTTCTTGTTCTTCAGATAAATACGAATGCGTATCCAATCCAACAATAATCTTATCAAAACAAATAAATTCACTACGGTTGTTCTGGATGCCAGAAGAGTCTGTTTTTCTGGCGTAAGGAATATTCCTTAACTCTAATTCAAGCTCTAGCACTTCCTTATAAACATGCTCCTGACAACCATGTCCTAACTGTTTGTAGATATAATTTACTACTTCTATCAATTTATCAACCTCATCTTGATATGTGCGCTTTTCCATGGTAGGTATCGGTTTAAGAATTAATACTGTTTCATTTTTACAATCAACTTCTACAATAATCTTATCTACAGTCAATCCATTCACTTTTTGAGGCGAGTTGAAGATCAGGGTTCCAGAAAAAACAAAATAAATAAGAGTAACCAAATTTTTCGAAGTCCAGAACAAATGATTCGTTCTCACGAAGAGCATCACAGGGGATCTCTTTTACAACACAATCCAAATTCATCCCGAATATCTTGAATTGATTTTGTTGACTTGTTTTCTTATCGCGGGAATTATCATCCCAAGCAAATCGAATAATGGTATCACCGGCCATCTCTAATCTTAAATTGCTTATCTCTCCCAAATTACCTGTCGTTAACTTTAACCGCGTTATATCCGGATAACCATCTGAATCGAAAGCATGCGTGTTGAGTTTGCAAAATAAATTTTGCCCACTCATCGAATTTCGTCTGGCTTCAGGATTCCAATAAGGTCTGATCAACTCATCTAAATTTCGACTTACAAATTGAGTCGCAGCCTTAAATTTCCCACGCTGATTTAGTTGTCCTGGCGTACGAGGGTTTTTAACCCTGCTTGGCTTACTCCTAATGTAAGTTTTACCATAGCGATGAGAAATAATCACTGGTCCGACAAGTCCGGATAATAATTTGTCTTTAATGCTAGCCATCCTTTTTTTTTGAAACAATCAGAAGTAAAAAACTTCCGATTTCATAAATATTTCTTTTTCCTCTTAACTTGTGTATAGTTAAATTTCAGATGAGAATTATTTTTTTTATGTGAGATGTTTTTTTAAAGATATTGAGAGACAGATCAAGATAGTCCGATATTCCTACTTGACATTCTAAGGTCAAAACAGCAAATTAATCTTTAATCCGCCCTATCGACATCTTATCATCCTTGGCTATATCCAAGCTTGTTCAAGAGAGTATCCAGCCTTGTTCCACCCCTGTTTGTTTTCAAAACAAAAAAAATCAAGTCAATTTTCCTTGTAAGAAAGCTCGACTGGTGTCTTTAATCTTTTCACTTCATCCATTGATATATCAGCATGTACACAACAGCCCAAACTAATAAATCGTAGCATAATACGATGCTGACCCCGAAGTTGTACGAGCTCACCACGAACGCCCTTTAAAGGACCAATTGTAATTTCAAGATGATCGCCTTTTTTTAAACTACGAGACGTCAGTTCAACATCTCTCTTGGTATCTTCCAGAAAAAGTTTTAAAGAATCAATTTGAGCATCTGGAATAGGCACAGCACGACCTTCAAAACAGACATAGCGTACTGCCCATGTCGAATTTATTGCATCATAATATTCGCGTTCGCTTACTCTCACAAAAATATATGAAGTAAACAGAGGACTTTCAACCCATTTTTTCCGATCACTCCAAACTCTTAATTCCTTTTTAAGAGGTAAATAGACTTCAATACTTTTGTCTACAAGCTCCTTATACAACTTCTTTTCCGATCGGGATCGGGTGTATATGGCATACCATCTGTAATTTCGTTTGAAAGTCTTCACTATGCGAAAATTTATATTTTAGAACTAATCACATTCAAAGCAAAAAACTGTATAATTTAAGACGAGATAAACACAGCTTCGCTCTTTCAGTCCCATTTATCAGTTCAAAATGGAGCCTATTATTTGATACATTCATAAACTTGATCAAACAGATCAGTCTAAAAATGCCTTTGCAAATACGATTCTGCTTTTCGCAGTAACTTCATTACCCCGAAGGGGTCTTTCTGCCAGCATTATTCCGAAAACACCTTATTTATAAGGCATACAGAACAATTTATTTTCGTATCAAGATGAAAACGTCTGAGTTTTCGTAGAGAGTCGTTACCTTAATCAGAGTCGATAAGATATCGTGCCGTCAAATTCCTCTAGATAAAAAAGACTAAAGGATTCCCATTTACTCTAACTTTAAAAGCTAGAGTTCTATTTTAAAATTTGGATGAGGTGATAAAAGTGCCCAATGAGTATCAACTAGAACAGAACTGATTTTAAAATCAGCAACAGTTTTTCTTGAATCTACTTCAGAGTTTTTCACATTTCTTCGTCCCATCTTATTCTTCAATTTCTGAAAAAAAGTAAAATCAATAATAGTTCCCAACAGGGGTGAGAGTGTAATAGGATCGTATTGCTAATCTGAACACCATTTTTATGGTATTTTTTCACAATCACATTTGAGTTCTAGTAGCTTTGGTGTATTAAATTTATGGCCTTTTATTCAAATTTGAAGAATATATCTTACCCCCATTTGATGAATATGATATCTAATAAGACAAACAAACAAATTCTCCTGATCGACAAAAATGGGATATTGTTAAGGCCTATTAATCCAAATTCTAATCAATTTTGATGCTTATAAAAGTTCAATACAAACGAGTTAATAAACCATACTGATAAGTATATTTTCACAAAATAAGACCAAAACATCCTTAGAAACATTCTAAACAAGTGAATATCTCTACAAAACACATAATCATGCTCTAGGGAAAAGCCTTGCTAAAACAGGACTAAATAATATTTAATTTTAAAGATTATTCTGATAATTTAACATGTAAAAGTGCCTTAAATTTATTAATATAGTAGTAGAAATCGATTTACACTCATTTCACTCATTATCTTTAAATCAATCAATTTATTGAAATCATGACGGAATGTAGAAAATAACGACATCAAGTTCAAAAACTGTAAGCGTATTGCTCTTTAAAACAGTCTATTCAATCCAAAATTAAAAAACAATAATCCAAAATTATATTCATATGAAAGAACTCTTAGAAAAAGGCATTAAAATATTTGGAACCAAAAGTCGTTTTATAAATTGGATTGAAACAGAAAATGAGGCCTTAGGCGATGTAACGCCAGATTCACTTCTTGATTCAACTCAAGGATTATCGATCGTTTATGATTTGTTAATGAAAATTGAAGCTAATAGTATTTCATAATCCTTCTGATTGGACATATCAGCGAATCAACATTCAAGCATAAATTAAGTCTCATAAAGCAGATCTAAATAAAACTCAGTATACTAAAAAGCCCAATCTATTATAACTATAGATTGGGCATTAAATTTTATACGCTAATTATTTTTAGTTAATTAAGACTTATCACAGTCTTCGAAGCTAAGAATTCCAAATGAAGACGGGATATGAAAATCCGGTGTTTTAGAATCAGGCTTAACCCAAGATATCCATCTTAAGTGAGATTGTGGTTCTGGCAATTTCATACAATATCCACGATATAAGCCTGCTTCGAGTACATTATCTTTCAACAATCCCAATTCCTTTAATGAAGATAGACCAATGGCTCCTTCAACCACATACCCCTCTTTGTTTTCTGAGGCTGTTACATATAGCTTATCAACTCCTGGCCACTGCCACTGATAGTCAAAATCACGATAATAACGGGTCGCATAATCCAATACGCGTCCACGGGCATCCATCTCCAAACAATAGTATGGATTTAATTTATCGTTTTGCCTAAAAAAGATTTCCACACGATCAGAATTTACAACTTCCATCTTGTCATCTTCAACTACGTAGGTCAAAACATTAGCATCTTCCACATCGAATCTGAAGTAGAAATTATCATCGTCATATAGTGCCCTAAAACTCGTTTGAGGAGCTGTTTCGTCTTCCCATGGAAAACTGAAATCTGTATTTAAATTGGCCTGTTCCCAGATACTGTCTTTCAATTTACAAGCTGAAATCTGTTGACTAGACGAAAGGCGTCTTACGCAATATATTTTCATTAAAAATGGGATATTAAGTGTTGAACTCGTAAAAGTAAAAAAAAGGATTGAAGGCATAATATCCCCCAATCCTATTCCATTTTAGAGTGTGGATCTAAAACGGATTTTCTTCAACTGCTTTTTCTAAGTCCTGAGCCATTGCTACAAACTCATCAGCATTCATTTCTTTCATATAAACCAGGCCATGCGTTGCACGAACTAAGGGGTGGTTGTTTTCGTAGAAAAAGTTCTTTCCCAACAACATCTGTATCTGTTTCAACTGATTAACCCAAACTTTTTGAGTCAGCTCATTAAATTTCCCATCATATTCATAACTTGGGAAAGATGCATTCACCTGACTCATATAGGCTTCGGTAAAAGAATTCTCAAGTACATCAAGTGCATTCAACGAAACAGGAACAATGGTATCTGCATCAGCAGGATGGTATTTAAACCAAACATTTCGGTAACCGATAATACGTAGGTTTGACAAATCGGCCTCTTCTTTCCATTCTTTCACAGCACCTGCAATGGCTTGCAAAACTTTATAGTGCGTATCAGGTCCTGAACCTTCAGGATCCATGGCCAAACTAATGGTTGTTGGTTTATATTTTCTGAATTCTTCAAGAACAGGAAGCATATCACGATTCTTTTCAGGAGTTTCTGTAAAGACATCCCCTTTATAAAATCCCAATCGCAGATGATGAATATTCTTAACCGGCGTTCCAAAGTGAGCCCATACCAACTCTTCTTCAAACTCACGAATCATTCCCTTCATTCGCTGAACTTCAGGTGAGTTTTTGCCTCCATCGTAAGAATTTTCAAGCTCATCAATAATCTTTTCAATGGTCACATCCAGATTTGCTTTATCTGTGACTTTCCAAGTATCTACAATAGCACGCACCAATCGATGACATAATCCTCTTCGTTTTCCGCTCGTGTTTCGATCAGCCACGGAATTCAAAAAATGATAAACATCCTTATCCCATTTCTTAGTATAACCAAGTTCGAAAAAGTCAGGATAATTCAGCATCTCAATCTTACCTTTTGCGATAAAATCCTGACATTCTTTTAAAACATCAATAACAAAACGATTGGTTACAGCAGTAAAACCGGATGTTAAAACTGAAAAATGAATTTCATTACTAGCCGAACGCATCTGACGATTTGTGTAAGGCATAATACCCAACATGATATCATCGTGGTGAGGTCCGGTATGGTAAATCACCTCATTTTCATCAGGTTTCATTCCCTTCTCCAACTTCTTTTTGATCGAATAGATTACAGACTGAACTGTGTTTTCATTCAAATTGGGAATTAAACGTGTATACGGATCGGCCTTTAAATCTTCAAGTGTTAGGTGGTGTCCATATGTATTTGACTTGTTACAAAGATCGATAATCGATTTTTCAGTCTTTGTATGCGTCCAGTCACCTGACTTATAATAACGATTGACACTATCAGTTAATTTACAAGCTGCACCAGTAGTTAAATAGAAACGACTATTTTTCTGGCGCTGCAACACACTTGCCGGATAAACAGCATCCGGTTCGGTTTCTAATGAGTCTCTAACAATATCAGCCTTAGCCTCACCTGCTGCAAAAATAATTGAAACAGCATCCGGATTATGTGTAATGGTATCCAATCCGATGGTAATAACCAAACGATTTCTCGATACTTCAATACCGCCTAAGTCACCTGCGGCAACAGCCTGGGTCTCAAAATTGGTTTTGGTCAATCGTGTGGTAGAATAATGATCCGAACCTCTTGTATTGAAAGCAATGTGACCATCAGGTCCGATACCTCCCAGGAAGAAACCAATACCACCCTTTTCACGAATTTGATGCTCGTATTCAGTACACCAATTATCGATCATGAAAATTGATTTTTGTTGCATTTCTTCCACAACACTCTTAGCATCACGGTATCGCAATGATAAATCGATATTGTAATCAGGAAAAACTTCCAGAAAATGCTTGTTATCCACCAATGGAATTTCATTGGAATTGATTAATAAAGAGTTCTTCTCTTCCAAACCAAAACCTTTGATATAATAGTTCATCACATAATTGTAAAAACTATTATGCTGAGCCGGATTTATAGGATAAAATTCATCAATCTGAACAAATTCCAATCCGCGAAGATCAGGTTTAGCCATATTACCCAAACCATACTTGCTTCGAATATCAAGCCCCTTATTATTGTTCCAGTTCTCAAGAAGATACTGCGTATATTTAATAAAATACTCAGGCGTTTTACCCGTAGGCAAACTGATAACTCCTTGAGGATTTTGATCAGCCCACTCCAAAAAACGAAGTGAAGTCATCAAACCCAATTTTGGAAAATTATCAACTTCTACATAAGGAATTTTTGTGGTGATCTCCTCAATACCAGACAATTCGTAGAATGCCTTTTCTACTTTTGAATCGAATATATTTTTCATTTGACTAACTATTTTTTAATTGCTGACTACAGGTTTCAACAAAACGTTTCATCTCCTCAAACTGCTCTTCCATACTTGTTAGCAACTTGTATTGCGCATGTGTACGGATTAAGTTATGCTCTGCTGATTTTGTTTTATAATATTTATCCCCATCGATATAATCCATCAGGAAACGAAGCACCTGCTCATAGGTAATATATTTGGCAGAAAAAGCTAAATATTCCAGCTCCGATGCCGTCAAAAATGAAATAGCTTCCTGAAGATAGCCTCTGGTAAACCCCTTGAATATTTCAATATCCATACCGACATTTTCAAGATTCTCATCATCCTCTAATCCTGTATTGGTATACGATCGCATTGCATCTCCAAAGTCATTTAACACAGTACTATTAAGCACTGTATCTAAATCGATCACACACAATACATCGCCTTCTTTATCGAATAGAATATTATTGATTTTTGTATCGTTATGGGTGACCCGAGTAGGAATTGTGCCATTCTCGACCAAAGTCCAAAATTCTAGCATTTCATCTCTTCTATTCTCAACCCAGGCAATTTCCTTACTTAAATTTTTCTTACGTCCTACAGGATCTTTTTGTAAGATTTCATCCCACTGCTCAAAACGATATCTGATATTATGGAAGCCTGGAAGAATATCAACCAAAGGTTCTTTCATATCCGATAACATGGATTGAAACTTACCAATTCCCTTTCCTCCGGCAAAAGCAAGCTCCGGACTATCTGCAGATTCGTATGTCAGGTTATCTTTAATGAAAAGACACATGGTCCAGTAATTTCCTTCCTCATCAATAAAGAACCGTTCATTTTCATCAGTGAAAATAAGTGTCATTGCTTCACGGCTCACATCACCATTGGCAGCAGCAATTTTGCCTTTTAAATGCGTGGTAACTTTCTGGATATTCCCCATCATTCCGGGAACATCTTTGAAAATATTTTTATTCTTTCGTTGCAACAAATAATCAGGATGAATGTCTCCAACTGTTTTTACAAAAAATGTATCGTTGATAAAACCTTCACCTAAAGGACGAATATTTTCGATATTCCCCTCAACCTGAAACTTCGATGCAATATAATTTAGATTTCTATCCATCTGTTTAAATTAATTTCCCGCAAAATATTCTGCTTATTTCCAAGATTTCAGCTTATACCCTTTTATGGAATAAAAAAGGATAAATAAGTAGCAAGGTATCATCACCCAGTAGGCTTGCTGACTTCCAAATGAATCAGAAAGATGTCCCCAAACCAAAGGCATTATTGCACCACCGGAGATAGCCATAATTAAAAGAGCTGATCCTGTATTAATGAATCGACCCAGATTTGAAAGAGCTAGAGGCCAAATTGCCGGCCAAACCAATGCATTTGCAAATCCGAACAAAGCAACAAAAATAACTGAGGTAAGACCTGACGTAAGAATAACTCCCAGGGCGAAAATAACACCAAAAATAGCCGACATTTGAAGTGCGAATCTCTGACTTATTACACGAGGAATTAAAGTAATTCCTAATAAATAACCCACAACCATTGTGACCATGGTATAAGAAGTAAAGGCTTTTGCGACATTTAATTCTATTCCCAAAGAGAGGCCGTAACGGATAATAGTATCACCTGCTACAACTTCAGCACCGACGTAGAAAAACAGAGCTAAAACACCAAGTATTAAATGAGGATAGCCGAAAATATTTTTCTTAGTAGAATGATCCACTGATTCGTCATCTCCATTTTTTGTAACGTCAACTTCAGGAAGAGGGGCCATACGTACGCCAAATCCCATAATCAAAAGTACAATAGTCATCACAATATATGGATTGATTACGCGAGCCGCTAAAGTGTCTAAAGCTGTAACACGGGCAACCTCATTCATCGTCTCTAAACTCTGCTTAAAAGCATCACCATCGTTAAGAATATAATAAGCAAGAATCAAAGGGGCCATGGCACCCGCAAACTTATTACAAATCCCCAAAATACTGATTCGACTCGCCGCACTTTCCTTGGGACCAATTACCGTTACATACGGATTTGAAGCTGTTTGCAAAATTGCAAGCCCCGTCCCCATGACAAATAAACCCGTTAAGAAGACACCATAAGTTCTTGACATAGCCGCAGGAATGAAAATAAGGGTTCCAATAGCCATAACCCATAAGCCTACCATCATCCCATTTTTAAAGCCAGTTTTCTTTAAAATCCAAGATGAAGGCAGTGCCATAATTGTATATGCGATATAGAATGAAAAAGCAACAAACATAGCCTGAAAATCAGTCAGATCACATGCGATTTGTAAATAAGGAATTAGAATTCCATTCAGCCATGTTACAAAGCCAAAAATAAAGAACAAGGCGCCAATGATAATCATTGGAAGAACAAAGCTCTTGAATGAAGATTGAGAAGTACTCATTTTATAAGTGATTTTAGGTTAGAAAATCGAAAAGCAATTCATAAAGATATTACAGGTCGATTCTGTTAATTTTGATTTTTCATTAATTGTTTAACACATTCTGCCAGATCCTTAGCATACTTTTCAGTTGTGGCTTCGGCATAAATTCGAATGATTTGTTCGGTATTGGATTTCCTCATATGAACCCAGCCTTCAGGGAAAACTATTTTCAATCCATCAATGGTATGACATAGATAATCCATAAATTTTCTGCGAACTTGCTCCAGAATGCCATCCAAATCGACTACGCCTTCCAATTCGATTTTTTGTTTCTCGATTTTGTAATCGGGATATGTTGCGCGCATTTCACAAGAGGTCATCTTACTTTTAGCCAGATAAGTCAGGAATAAGGCAACACCCACCAAGGCATCTCTACCATAGTGTAATTCCGGATAAATGATTCCTCCATTCCCTTCACCACCAATAACTGCTGATTGCTTCTTCATTTCTCTTACCACATTGACTTCACCAACTGCTGATTCGAAAAATTCACACCCGTGCTTTTCAGCAATCTCTCGCAAAGCCATCGTCGATGATAAATTGGCAACTAAGCTTCCTTTGCTATGTTGAAGCACATAGTCAGCAACAGAAACCAGCGTGTACTCTTCACCGAAAGGCGTTCCGTTATTGCAGACCAAAGCCAAACGATCAACATCAGGGTCAACAATAATCCCCAAGTCTAATTTCTCTTTTTTAACCAGCTCGCTTATCTCCACAATATTCTCGGGAAGGGGTTCCGGATTATGAGCGAAATGCCCATCAGGCACACAATTGATTTCGGTAACTCGATTAACCCCCAAAGCTTTTAATAAACGAGGAATAGCGATACCTCCAACCGAATTAATAGCATCAACAGCAATAGAAAAATCAGCAGCAGCAATAGCATCAACATCTACCAAGTCTAAATCAAGTATGTGTTGAATGTGCTGATCTAAATAGGTTTCATCCTTTGCATAAGTCCCCAGCTCATCCACTTCGTTGTAGATATAGTCCTTATCTTCAACCAACTGAAGAATCTCTTTCCCATCCTGATCGGAAATAAACTCCCCTTCACTATTCAGCAATTTAAGGGCATTCCAATTTTTAGGATTATGGCTGGCTGTAATGATAATACCGCCTCCTGCATTCATATCGGTTACAGCCATTTCCACCGTTGGCGTTGTTGCCAAGCCAAGGTCGATGACCTCCACTCCAACTGACATTAAAGAGCCAACTACAAGTTGGTTCACCATCTCGCCACTGATTCTGGCATCACGCCCAATCACTAGCTTTTTGTTCGCCCCACTTTTTTGTAGCCAAATACCAAAAGCCCCGGCAATACTAACCACATCCATAGGTGTTAAAGCCTGACCTGGTCTACCACCTATTGTGCCTCTAATTCCTGATATCGATTTAATTAAAGTCATTCTTGTTCTCTTTAGGGTAATTTCATTGTTATAGCCCCATGGCTATCCTTTATTTTAACCAGCAAACGCATTGAATCTTAACTCCAGAGCTTTACGGGATATATGCCTTTCTCAACCAATTCTAAAATAGCCTGGGCTGCTTTTTCTTTATCCTCACGATAGGTTACACCAAACCACTGTGCGTCTGATTTCAAAACCTTAACCTTAGTATTTCCCCCCTCAATTATTTTAGCAACAACTGAAGGAATATAAAACTCCGATTTTAAGGCTTGTCCTTCTGCGGCTAAAAAACTGATAAACTGTTCTTCCAGATGATTAAACAATTGAGGCGTGAATCCCCAAAAATTCATCGACACAGTTGTCTCCCCAGCAAGCGGCATCCACTTTTCATCTTCCTTACAGGCTATTCCCTCTTTCAATTTCTCGATATGCGTTCGCTCAACAACTGTTACCAGATGATCATCTGCATTCGTAGAACAAACACCACGTGACACTGAACCATTTTCGGATATGGTATTAGCCAGCTGATAACCCACCATACCATATTCTTGTTCCGTAATTGAATTCGTTAAGAAATTAGCCATCGTAGTAAATGCTTCCACACCATAATAATCATCTGCATTAATTACAGCGAAGGGTTCATTGATGCAATCTTTTGCCATTAAAATAGCATGACCGGTTCCCCATGGTTTTTCACGATCAGGATTAAACGATGCCCCCTCAGGCACATTCACAATTTCCTGATTCACATAAGCAACATCAATTTTGCCAGCTAATTTTGCATTAAAAATTTCTTTGAATTCCTCTTCAAAACTTTCTCTGATAACAAAAACAATTTTTCCAAAGCCAGCTTCAATCGCGTCATAAATAGAATAATCGATAATCGTTTCGTTTGATGGGCCTATTGGATCAATTTGTTTTAATCCGCCATAACGGCTTCCCATTCCTGCTGCAAGTACAAGTAATGTCGGTTTCATATCTCTTAATTTATATCTTAGCTTATTCTTAAAACTTCTTTCATCACATTAGATAGGGTTCCCATCAGCGCCGCATCATCAATCAGATCAGAACACACAACTTCTGTTTCTGAACTAATTCTATCCATAGCATATTTGTTTAAAGCCATTCTCACAGGATCAACAATATACTTTCCCGTTTGAGCCAATCGTCCACCAATAATTATCATTTCCGGGTTCAAAAGGTGAATCAAAGTCACCAAGCCTTTCCCCAAATAGTCACTCATTTTATTGAGCTGATCAATAGCAAATTGATCGCCTGTATTGATAGCAGCAACAACCTCTCTCAAATCGATTGATTTGCCTTCGTCTTTACGTTGCCGTAAAAAACTTGCCTGCCCTTTTTCAATGCCTTCATTGATATTTCGAACCAGAATCTCACCCGATGTTAAAGTCTCCAAACAGCCAATCTTCCCACAATAACACTGCTCGCCTTCCGGATCAATCAGAATGTGACCAAACTCACCAGCAAAACCATTCTTACCTGAATACAACTGCTCGTTTAAAATAATCCCCAGACCGATTCGGTTGCTTAAATTCAAACATAAAACGTCCTTTTTTCCCTTTGCTTTTCCAAAAGCTTTTTCTCCCAAAGCCATCATTCTCGCATCATTATCCAATACAACGGAGAAACCAAGCTTCTCAGTCAGATAATTTCCTAAGCCCTGCTCTGCAAAAGTTAAGTGTGTAAATGACACGCCATTTTTAGCATCAATCAAACCCGGTATGGAAAGCCCCATAGCTAAAACTTTCGATGCCGAAATATGCTTCTCATTAAGTACATCATTTATCTTACCCACCAACTTATCGGTATATACCGATGAATTTTCAAGATCAAAATTCTTATACTCTTCACGACTAACAAGCTGATTGCTTAAATCAAAAAGTGCAATAGTGAGCGTATGCAAATTGATATCAACCCCAACAACATATTGATATGCTGAATTAATACAATACAAATTTGGACGTCTTCCTCCTATCGATTCCCCAATACCATTATCAAGTAATACACCAAAACCCAATAAATCATCAACCAATGAAGCAACCAAAGGCTGACTTATTTTCGAATGTTTTACAATTTCGGCTATTGAAGCATTCCCTGTTTCATACAAAAACGAAACAATCTTTCGATACTGTTCCTGTTTTCTGTTTCTTGCATTTGCAGTTCCTACTATCTCTTTTTCATATTTGAATTCCGGTCTCAATCTGTTTCTATTTAGTTAGCGATTATTTCGTGATAAAAGTAAATTTATTTTTAAAAGAAATACTGCCTTTTAAAATATTTTTTAAAAGTATTTTTCAAAACAGACTAATCCATTATCACTCTAAGCAGTATCTCCTTTTAATACAGGTAGTTTTTACTATATTTGCCCGCAATAAAAAAAAATTAGATATGAAATATACCCTATTTATTTTAGCCATTTGCCTATTTGTTTCCTGTAGCAAAGATGAGGAGGCTGATTATACCGTGAAAAACGAAACTGAAATTCAGGACTATATTACAACACACAATCTGAATGCTAAAAAGAGCAGCACAGGTTTGTATTATGTGATTGATGAGGCTGGAACTGGTAAACAAGCTATGCCAAATTCCTATGTGAATGTAACATACAAAGGCTATTATACTGACGGACGAGTATTTGATGAAAGTAATTCTGATGGTATTTTCACTCACTTACAACAGGTAATAAAAGGATGGACAGAAGGGATTAGTTATTTTAAAGAAGGTGGTAATGGTAAACTTTTAATACCATCTCATCTGGCATATGGCAATTCAGATTACGGATCTGTACCAGGAGGATCTGTTCTTATCTTTGATATTCAACTTAAAACAGTATACGACAATTTAGAAACCTGTTTGAAAGCTAAAAACGAAACTGAAATAAAGACTTATATAGAGAAGAATAAGCTTGATGCTCAAAAATGTGAATCGGGTCTTTATTATGTGATTGAAGAAGAAGGGACAGGTATTCACCCCAATGCCGAGTCAAACGTGACTATAGCTTACAAAGGCTATTTCACCAATGATAAGGTATTTGATCAAAGTAGTTCTAATGGCATTTCTATTGGTTTGAATGATGTTATTAAAGGATGGACTGAAGGCATCCCTTATTTTAAAGAAGGTGGTAAAGGTAAACTCTTAATTCCATCACATTTAGGATATGGTGCCAATGGTGGAGGACCAATTCCTGGCGGTACTGTTCTTATTTTTGATGTCAACCTTATTAAGGTTAATGAATAATAGACTAATCCGAAGATTAGCTTTATAAATAAAAAAGGCTTGCCCTAAACTTAGGAGCAAGCCTTTCTATTATGCATTAACTTAGGTTGATTTACACGCCATACTTTTGTTTAAGTGGTTGATTAATCACCTCCTTAAGTTTCTCTTGTAAAGCCTCGGTATCTTGTTTTGTCAGTCCTTCTGTTGAAATAGGAGGATGAATAACCACTTCGGCAACACCTGGACAAGCATTTCCCTTAAACAAACTAGCACGCTGAAGTCGTCTCCAATTTGTTGTTTGCGTTACAGGTAAAATAGGAATCCCCATCTGAATGGCAATAGACACTGCACCTGCCTTAAACTCTCCTAATTTTGGTGCATGTGGCGGAATGGTTCCTTCCGGTAAAATAACCAAAGGATTCCCTTCATCAATCACATCTTTCATTTTCATGAAACTTTTCAATGCACCGACTCTATTGTGTCGATCAACCAATATATTCATGCCTGAGGTATAAAATATATGAAACAAAGGCCATTTTTCAATTTCTTTTTTACCTGTAAAAACAAAGTGCTGATCGAAAATAGCATAAAGAGGTGCCGGATCGAGAAATGATGTGTGGTTTGAACAGATTAAAAAAGGCTGATCTCTTAAAATATTTTCCTTCCCTTTTACTCTCAAGTAAATACCTGAACCGTAAAGCCAAACTTTAGCATAAACTCTAATGATTTTAAATGCCTTAGGAAACCTCTCTTTTTTAGCCAAAAAGAAATAAAATAAAGGATAAAATAAGATTAAGGTCAATACAAAATACAGCAGAAAATAGATTTTGTAAATCAGTTTAAACGGGAATAAAATAAAATTCATTATAAAAATCGATATTAAGTTTAAGCTTTAAAAAAAATAGAGAATTGATTTATAAGACTTTAAAAATCTTAACATGCAGATACTTTTACCAAACCAATCCACTACTTACACAAAATTAAAATATCAATTCATAATATCATTCATAATCCAATGGAATATCCAAACTAAGTTAATTAAGTCAGAACATTCGCAAGCTAGGTGCTGATCAAGATATGATATTAGACATACTTCCTCTTTTAGATATTCATTATCTTGTCCGCAAAAACAACACGAAGCTAAAACACAAAAACTATGAAAAAAACATTTGTATTAGCCTTATTGCTGATGGGAATCTCCATTTTTGCAAAGGCACAATATGCAGAATATTTTACCTCTGCTACCATGCGATTGGATTACAATCATGTGGGAAATTCAAATGAAGAACACTTTGCATTCGATCAAATGGTCAACGATGGCGACTGGGCCGGAAGTAAAACCGTTTTGATTGATGATTTGAAATTAGGAAAATATTTTTTCGAAATTAAGGATATTAAAACAGATAAACTCCTTTATTCAAGAGGGTTTTCTAGTATTTATGGCGAGTGGGAAACCACACCTGAAGCCGATACTGAATGGGGAAGTTTTCATGAATCAATTCGTTTTCCCTGGCCCAAAACCGAAGTTAAGGTAATCCTATCGAAACGTAATATTAAGAATGGTTTCGATCCTGTTTGGACTTACAAAGTAAATCCCCAACACTATCGCGCCTTTACAAGCCCTGTTAAAAATTACTATAACACCCTCGATTTAGTTGTAAACGGAAAACCCGAAAATCAAGTAGATATTGTTGTTTTGGGTGAAGGTTATGCAAAAAAAGACATGGCAAAATTTAGAAAAGACGCTCAGCGTTTTGCTGATGTACTTTTGAACACAGAACCTTACGCTTCTTTCAAAGATAAATTCTCGATTAGAGCCGTTGAAACTCCTTCACCGGATTCAGGTGTCAACCATCCTCATCAGGATATTCACACACGTTCAGCGCTTTCAGTAACTTATGGCGCTTTCGATTCAGAACGTTATGCCTTAGGTTTTGATAACAAAACCATTCGCAATGCAGCTGCTGCCGTACCCTATGAATTTACAGCAATTCTAATGAATGACTCAATTTATGGCGGTGGCGGTATTTACAATCTCTATATCACAGCTGCAGTTGATAATGCGTTTCAGGAATACTTATTCGTTCACGAATTCGGTCATCACTTTGCTGATTTGGCTGATGAATATTACACATCAGCTACAGCTTACGAAATGGATGCCAAACACCTTGAACCTTGGGAGTTGAACGTAACAGCCAATGCTGATCCAGAAACCATCAAGTGGAAAGATATTGTGACTGAAAACACGCCTATTCCAACCCCTTGGGAAAAAGAAAAATACGACAAACACAGTATTGCCACTCAGAAAAAACGTGTCGAAATGCGTAAGGCAAAAGTTGACGAAAAAGTGATGGAAGACTTCTTTATCAAGAAAAGAACCTGGGATGACGAACTATTGTCAAATATGAAATATAGTGACAAAGTGGGTGCGTTTGAAGGTGCTCAATATAAATCAAAAGGTTTATACCGCAGTGCTGCCAATTGTATCATGTTCACTCGCCACGATAAATTTTGTCCGGCTTGTCAAAGAGCAATCAAACTCATCATTGATCAGAATACAAAATAAGGTATTAGTCATATACAACTACAAAGGCGATTCACTTAAGGTGAGTCGCTTTTTTTATACACTGTCAATAAAAGATTTTAAACTCTTTAATTGTATTCATTTTAAATCTTAATATCTTAGTATTGAATTTTACAAAATTGAAAATGCTAAGTCAACAACTCATACAATCACCTGTTTTTAGAGGCATCAACGCCGAAGAAATGGAGGAGCTTCTTCAAAAAGTACAATATCGCATTCGAAAATATCAAAAAGGCGACATGGTTGCTTTTCGTGAAGATAGATGTGAAAACCTCATGATTGTTCTCAAAGGTAGCGTTAAAGGTGAAATGCTCGATCCTTCAGGAAAGACAATTAAGATTGAGGATATTATGGCCCCCTATCCTATTGCTTCAGCTTTCCTTTTCGGACAAAAAAATCAATTCCCGGTAAACGTTACAGCCAATGCTGATGTCGAAATATTCTTCCTCGATAAGCAATCGGTCATCGAACTTTTTCAAAACAATAAGACGTTCTTAGTAAACTATCTCAATTCTATTTCAAATCGGTCACAATTCCTGGCTCAAAAGCTGCTTTTCCTCAGTTTTAAAACCATAAAAGGTAAGCTGGCCAACTTTATATTAAAGCAAGCCGCTCCTGATAAAAAGAAAATTGAACTCCCAAAATCACAAGCAGAAATGGCGCAGTTCTTTGGTGTTACACGTCCCTCATTCGCTCGAAGCCTAAAAGAAATGGAACAAGAAGGCATGATTGAAGTCAATCGTCGCGAAATTAAAATTATGAATCGACAAGCCTTATTTAGTCTGATGCAACAATAAGCTTATTCAGGTCGTATATAAATAACAACCAGGCTTAATTCACTCGTCATAAACAACTACCAAACAACCCAATAGCCAAACTCTATTTCGTAAACGGTCGGATATAAAGACATTTTTATCCTTTTCAAGAAAAAAAATAATATTACTTTTGTGCTCTGAAAGGAGACTTGACTTAACGCGTCTTAATATCAGTGCATTCAAGTCAATTTCAACAATAAGAAAACAATATTCAAAACATATAAATCTTTTAGCATGCATAATAGAGTTAACATTAGCGATAAAATTTATTGGGTAGGATGTAATGACAGAAGAACACATCTTTTCGAAAATTATTGGCCTATTCCTAAAGGAGTCGCTTACAATTCATATGTAATTGTTGATGAAAAAATAGCCATTGTTGATACCGTTGAAAAAGGAGCTATGGATGAGTACCTTGACAATATCGAAGCGGTTTTAGATGGTCGCCAGGCTGATTATTTGATCGTAAACCATATGGAACCTGATCACTCAGGATCGATTCGTTCATTAACCGAGCGTTACCCTAATATGCAGATCGTTGGAAACAAGAAAACCTTCCCTATGTTGAGAGGTTTTTATGGTATTTCTGAGAATTTACTTGAGGTAAAAGAAGGCGATTCAATTGATTTGGGAGAGCACAAGCTTAACTTCGCTATGGTGCCTATGTTACACTGGCCCGAGACCATGGTGACTTTTGAATCAACAAAAGGTATCCTATTCTCTGGTGATGCTTTTGGTGCTTTTGGTACTTTGGACGGTAGTATTTTCGACGATGAGTTAGATCTTGATTATCTTGAGGAAGAAATCAGCCGCTACTACTCAAATATCGTAGGTAAATATGGTAGCCCAACTCAACAAGCACTTAAGAAATTAGGTGGATTAGATATTAAAATGATTTGTGCGACTCACGGTCCTATCTGGAGAACGCATATTGCTGATATTATTGCCAAATACGACAAGTGGAGCAAGTACGAAACTGACGAAGGTGTTGTCATTGTATTCTCTTCGATGTATGGTAATACCGAAAAGATGGCTGACAATATTGCACGCCAGCTGGTTAAGCGTGGTATCAAAAAGATTAGAATTCACGATGCTTCTAAAACGCACCCGTCATACATCATCAACGATATTTTCCGTTTCCGTGGTGTTATTTTAGGATCATGTGCCTACAATGGTGGTCTTTTCCCAGCTATGGAAACTCTTATTCACGAGCTGCAGAATATGGCCGTTAAGAATCATGTCTTGGGTATTTTCGGATCAAAAGCCTGGGGTGGTGGCGGCGTTCGCACTCTTAGCAAATTTGCTGAAACCATTAAATGGGAAGTCGTTGCTGAACCTGCTGAAGCGCTATGTGCTCCTGCAAACAAGGATTACAACCAATGTGAAGAAATTGCTGAAAGTATGGCAAATCGATTGAAAGAATTGTATAGCTAGATTTTAGTCTAGACATAAATATATCATTAAGCTCTCTCGTTAATTCGAGGGAGCTTTTTCTTTGTATGCCTTTTGAAATAAAAAATCCCAACAGCACATGACATACTGTTGGGATTAAAAACGAACGAGTTTTTAGAGTCGTTTTATTGTTAGTGTACGAGTTTGTGATTTTATCTTAGCAAGATGCAATCATCACATTATTTAATTTCGATCAAACTGATAGCTGCACCACCACCTGCTGCCAAGTGCATGTCAATTATTGAAGTAGCATCAACAACTTGCTCCTCAATCTTATAATCGGTCGGGTTTTTATCCCAGTGCGCCTTGTCACCATCCAAATAAAGCGTTGCCTTGTATTTTTTTCCAGAAGGAAGAAAATCAAGTTTAAGGCTCATGTCTCTGGCATTTTCATCGGTGATAGTACCAACAAACCAATTATTTGATGCTCTGTCCTGACGCGCAATTGTTACAAAATCACCAATCTCACCATTCAAAACTTTCGTTTGTTCCCAATTCACCACCACATCGCGGATAAACTGAAAAGCCGGATGTCCCTTATAGTTCTCAATTAAATCAGGCACCATCTGGATTGGGCTATTGATGACTACATAGAGAGCCAACTGATGCGCCAGTGTTGTGTTCACCTGATTATTGGCTTTATGCGGCTTCAACTTGATATTGAAAATACCGGGCGTGTAATCGATAGGACCAGCCAGCATACGAGTGAAAGCCACAATTGGCAAGTGTTCTGCTGGATTGCCTCCATCACTCGACCAGGCATTAAATTCTTGTCCACGTAAGCCTTCACGAGAAATCGCATTGGGGTAAGTACGACGTAAACCTGTCGCTTTAATTGGCTCGTGAGCATTTACGGCTACCTTATACTTTGCTCCCATTTCCAATGCACGACGATAATGATTTACCATCCATTGTCCGTGATGATATTCTCCTTTAGGAATCAGTTTCCCCACATAACCGGTTTTCACCGAATGTATCCCTAAACTGTTCATCAAATGATAAGCTGTATCCAATTGTTGATCGTAGGTGCGAGGTGCAGCAGAGGTCTCATGGTGCATAATCAGCTCCACTCCTTTTTCCTTACCATAACGAACCACCTCAGGTAAATCGTAATCATCGTAAGCCGTTACAAAATCGAATACCCCTTCACGATCTTCAAAACCAATCCAGTGTTCCCAACCCGTATTCCAACCTTCAACCAAAATACCACCAATCTTATTTTCGGATGCAAAATCGATTAATTCTTTAGCATATTCAGTCGTAGCTCCATGTCGACCACTAGCTTTATCCCAGGTTTTGGTTCCCAAATGCATGTCCCACCAAATCCCTACATATTTCATCGGTTTAAAATACGAAACATCTCCAATTTTGTTCGGCTCATTTAAGTTGACAATTAAATCTGATTGGATTAGATCACCAGCTTTCTCAGCAATCTGAATGGTACGCCAAGGTGTCTGGAATGGTAAAGATCGTTTCACTTTATAGTCTGTTCTCTCAGATCCAACCAGAGTCGAAACCATCTTCATATTCGAAGTATCTACTTTAAGTGTCATCCCAGAATAATCCGTCAGGTTGGCTTCATGAAAACTCAAATAAATTCCCTCGGCTGTTTTCATACTAACTGGCGTATTCACGGCATTATTAGGGATAGAAGTTTGAGCTAAACTTGCATGTCCTCGCAATTTTGTAGCATCAATCTCAGAAAACTGAGTTGTATGATAAAGATGCTCATAGATATCCCAGTCTCCCGGAATCCACCAAACCTTATGATCGCCAGTTAGATTGAATTCTGTATTCTCTTCCGCAATCAAAAGCTCTTTCATAGCTTCCTGCTCTGGAAACTCATATCTGAAACCAATTCCATCATTATAGGCTTTAAACTCCAGATTCATTTTTCTATTGGGAGCTTCTTTTTCAGATAAAGCTACAATAAGTTCGTTAAAGTGATCTTCAACCACACGCTTTTCACCCCAAGGCATTTCCCATGTAGAATTGCTACTGGTTTGTTTGGCTGATACAATTTCCCACCCCGACTTGATGGCTGGCATATTGGTAAAATCGAAACCCAGTGTTGAAGGTTTAATAACTGATTTCCCATTGAAACTTACTTGATAAGTTGGTTGACCACTCTCAAGATTAATTGAAATAGTAATTATACCATCAGGTGATTTAAGTTCTTGTTTTTGCATATTGCTATTACAAGAAAGCATGGTTATTGATAGAATAATCATGCCAAATAAAAGTCTTTTGATGTTCATGAGTTTATAATTTGATTTTGATTGTTTTCGATAATCAAAATAAGAGCATTCAGTTTCCAATAACTAAAATATAAACCAATATATAGACGATAACTGATAACTCAAAGAATTAACCAACTCATAAACTGTTAATTTAAAAAAACTGAAAATTCGATAAATATAGATGATATAAAGGAGAATTTACACCGACTTAATTGCCATTACCTTTAAATCGAACGCTTCGTTGGGATAGATGGAGCGATTACGAATCTTGGTTTTGTAGGTATAAATGGTGTTGACCGAAAGGTTGAGGATGCTGGCGATTTTCTCGTTATCGGCAACACCAATTCGAATCAAGGCAAAAATGCGCAGATCCGTATTCAGAGATAAATCATCCTTTAAACAGATGCGATCCTTTTCATCGAAAAGCTGATTAAAACGATCAACAAAATCAGGAAAGAGCTTTAAGAAGATTCGATCGAAGTCTTCAAATAAGCGTTGGCGTTCCTTTTTTGAATTGTATTTCTTCAATTCCTGTTCAATATTATCATAGGACTTGGTGATCATCTGTCTGGAGATAGACTTCTTAAAATCTTCAAGTTTATCGATGTATTGCGAACTAAAATTGAAATAATAGCCAATGTACTCTTCTTTAATTCGACTGGCCTCTCTAAGCAGTTCATTCACATGCGTTAAATTTTGATTGCTTCGCTCAATTTCCTTTCGCGCTTGACGCAGTTTCTGCAACTGACGAAGGATAACCAATGAAAAAACCAAAACCAACACACCAATCAGCCCAAGCATCTTTTTTTGCTTATTCTCTTTCTGGAAACGAGCCGATTCAATCAGAGGTAAGATATATGAAATTTCAAATTTGCGTTGTTCCGAACCATAAAAATCGGCATCAGCTTTAGCCAGTAAAATGTATTGATATGCTTTATCAATTCTCCCTTCCTTGTAAAAAAGTTCGGCTAATGATCGGCAGGCTGTGGTTTCTTTTGTCGACGATTTGATATCGGCAATACTGGCTTTCATTAAGTATTCTTTTGCCTTCTCCACTTCCCCCCTGTCCGAATAAATAAAACCCAAACCCGAAGTCACAATCGCAGTTTCATGATCATTCAGTTTGAATTGATTCAACAAGTCGATATAATAGTCTTCGGCTTGATATAACTTACCACTCACCATGCTTTGTAATGCCAATCCCAACAGCTTTTCAAATGAAGGCTCCTTGAACTCATCAATCAGTTTCTGACTGTAGAAATGCCCTAATTTCTTATAGGCTTCACTGTAATGTTTATCTCGTGAATAGCCTGACAAATCGTAATAAGCCCGATATGCCGTGCTATAAAATTCCTTCCTTTTTTCATTAGACAAGTATTGATAATCAACCGTATTTAAAGTATCAATCGACGACGTATACAAACCTTTTAAAAGCATAATCAAGCTGAGCTTCGACTTAGACTCAGCAATTTTCGACTTATCTTTTAATTGATAAGCCAAACCGTTAGCTGCCTGTGCATATTTAAATGCTGAATCGTAAACAAAATATTCGTATGCTCTTACAGATTTCATTAGGGCTGAGAATTCCTTGTCACTATTTTTTTCTTCCCTGGTAGATCGCAAATCTTCCAAAAGATTTTTAATCATCTCTTTCTTGGCAGCATCAATCTCATCGCGTTTCGAGATATAATGATCCAATTGCTTTGACCAATCTGTTTGAGCGATACTAGTCTGACAAAAAATGATCTGAATAAATAAAATAGAAAAGAAAAGCCTTAGCATATTGGACTGTACGTATTAGAATAAATGTTGAATACAAAGTAAAGCATAAAATGTAAAAACAAAAACAGGAGATCAAGTGCTAACCGATCTCCTATTCTTGCTAATTCTAATGGACTTAAACTATAAACTGAAACAAATCTGTTTTATCATTCAGGTATTCGAAAATAAATTTTCGATCCGTCATTCTATCTTGCAAACGCTTTAAGTCTTCAGGTTTTTGCACCTCAATTCCAATGACAGCCGGGCCTTTTTCACGACTACTTTTCTTATAATATTCAAAGTGAGTGATGTCGTCACCCGCATCGAGCACATCGTTCACAAATTCCTTTAGTGCGCCTGATCGTTGTGGGAAACGGACTATAAAATAATGCTTCAATCCTTCATACAGCAGGCTTCTTTCCTTTATTTCCTCCATTCGGGTAATGTCGTTATTGCTGCCACTAAGAACACAAACCACATTTTTCCCTTTGATCTTATCCCCCATCAACTCCAAAGCTGCTATTGATAAAACACCAGCAGGCTCTGCAACTATAGCATCCTCATTATACAAGCGTAATATCGTTGAGCAAATCAAACCTTCGGGCACAATCAGAATGTCATCCAAAACCTTATCGCAAATTTGCCAGGTATAATCGCCAACCTTCTGAACGGCTGCGCCATCAACAAATCGATCGATACTTTCTAAGGCCAGATTACACTTATTATCCAAAGCCAATTTCATGGATGGAGCTCCTTCTGGCTCAACACCTATAATTTTTGTATTGGGGCTGAATTCCTTAATCCACGCACCAACACCCGAAGCCAATCCTCCGCCACCTATGGGTAGAAACAAATAATCGATAGGTTCGGTAAATTGTTGCAATATTTCAAGTCCAATTGTACCTTGTCCTTCTATGGTTTTAGGATCGTCAAAAGGGTGAATAAAGGTCTTACCTTGCTCTTTGGCATCCGCAATCGCCTTTGATGATGCATCATCAAAAGTATCACCTGTCAAGAAAACTTCCACAAAGTCGCCACCAAACATCTTCACCTGCTTAATTTTCTGACGAGGCGTGGTTTCGGGCATGTAAATACTGCCAAAACATTTCAATTTCTGACAAGAATAGGCCACTCCCTGAGCGTGATTCCCCGCGCTGGCACAAACAATTCCCTTATCTAAATTCACCTTGCTCAAACTTGCAATCTTATTGAAAGCCCCTCTTATTTTATAGGACCGAACCAATTGCAAATCTTCTCTTTTTAAATGAACATTGGCTTTATAGCGCGATGACAAATTCAAATTATTAAGCAATGGAGAAGCTAACACCACATCCTGAACCGTTCGATTCGCTTTGACTATCTCCGACATTTTCGGATAATATTCCTTTTTATTTTCTGACACTATTTTCCCTTTTAAAATTCAAATAATGCTCAGGAATTAATCCTGAGCATTGAGTACAAACTTGCTAAGAGGGTAACCACTCCCCAATACACAAGATTAACTACAAACTGTTCTCTTTTATAAAATTGACTAACCAATCACCGACTTCAGTCGTTGAAAAGGCTTTGCCCCCCTCAGCTAAATCTTCAGTCACAAAATTGGCTTCAATTGATTTCTCTACAGCTAGACGAACCAAAGCTGATTCCTGTTTCAACCCAAAAGCATGATCAAGCATCATGGCAGCTGATAAAACGGTAGCACATGGATTCGCAATATTTTTGCCTGCTGCTTGCGGATAAGATCCATGAATGGGTTCAAAAATTGAAGTATGAACACCTATTGAAGCTGAAGGCAACATTCCCAGTGATCCCGAAATCACACTCGCCTCATCTGTCAATATATCACCAAACATATTCTCAGTTACCATCACATCGAAACGCTTCGGCCAGGTGATAATTTGCATTGCTGCATTATCCACAAACATATACTCCACCTCAATTTCCGGGTATTCTGGCTCTAGTTTCTGTGCAATTTCTCTCCAAAGACGGGACGTAGCTAAGACATTAGCCTTATCTACAATTGTTAATTTTTTTCTGCGTTTTCCTGCAAATTCAAAGCCCAAACGCACAATACGTTCCACTTCTTCGGCAGTATAAACACAGGTATCATAAGCCGTTTTTCCATCTTCTGATCTGCCCTGAGGACGACCGAAATAAATACCACCTGTCAACTCACGTATACACAAGAAGTCGACTCCTTCGAGCAATTCTGTCTTGAGGGGCGACTTGTGCAATAAAGCCTTAAAAGGCTCCAAAGGACGAAGATTGGCATACAAGCCCAACTTTTGTCTCATAGCCAACAACCCCTGCTCCGGACGAACTTTTGCATTCGGGTCGTTATCATATTTGGGATCGCCAATGGCTCCAAAAAGAACCGCGTCCGAATTCATACACAGCTTATGCGTTTCATCGGGATACGGAGTTCCATGCACATCAATGGCTGAAGCTCCAATTAAAGCTTCAGTATATTCAAATTGATGGTTAAATTTTTCTGCAATCGCATCAAGCACATTACGTGCTTGTGCAACAATTTCGGGACCGATACCATCACCGGCTAAAACTGCAATTTTATATGACATCTTTTAGATGGTTTATTTATTTGTAAATGTGTTATTAAGTCGAATAGTCTTTAAATCAAAAGAGCCTTCGTTCCAATAAAATAAGTCAGCGCAACCTTTAACCTTTAACCTTTAACCTTTAACCTTTAACCTTCAAAGTCTTGGATCTTTGCCTTTTTGTCAATTAAGTAATCGATATCATCGAATCCATTTAATAAACAGTCTTTTTTATAGGGATTTATCTCAAACTGAAAAGCTTCATCATTATACCTCAGCTCTTGTTTTTCAAGATCAACCCCTACTTTCTGAGAATGATCTTTCTCAATAGCCTTGAATAATTTTCTCAGGAATTCAGCAGATACCTGAATCGGCAACACCCCATTATTCAAGGCATTATTTCTAAAAATATCGGCAAAGAAACTGCTGATGACAACTTTGAATCCATAATCGGCAATAGCCCAGGCAGCATGTTCTCTTGAGGAACCGGATCCAAAATTCTTACCAGCAAGCAGAATTTGTCCTGAATACTCGGACTGATTTAACACAAAATCTTTAATCGGTTCTCCAGAAGAAGAAAAACGCCAATCTCTAAAAAGATTTTCTCCAAAACCTTCACGGCTGGTTGCTTTTAAAAAACGAGCGGGTATAATCTGATCGGTGTCTACATTCTCGTTGGGAAGTGGCACACAGGATGATTCTAAATATGTAAATTTATCTACGGACATTGTTTTATTTTTTGAAATGAATGTAAACTCAGTTGTCGGTTTTCTGTTTTTCAGTATCAGACAAGTGACAAGCTGTTACAAGAATTCTCTGGGATCGGTGATCACACCTGTAATGGCTGCAGCGGCTGCAGTGAGCGGACTTGCTAATAAGGTTCTTGCCCCCGGTCCCTGTCGTCCTTCAAAATTTCTATTGGATGTGGAAACACAATATTTACCAGCAGGTACCTTATCTTCATTCATTGCCAAACAAGCTGAACACCCTGGCTGTCTCAATTCGAAACCAGCCTCTTCCAAAATCTCGACCAAGCCTTCTTCCATCGCTTGCTTTTCGACCTTTTTAGAGCCCGGAACAATCCATGCCGTGATTGAATCGGCCTTTTTGTGTCCAGCCACCAAAGAAGCAAAAGCTCTTAAATCTTCAATTCTGCCATTGGTACAGGAGCCAACAAAAACGTAATCAACTTTCTTACCCAAAATTTTTCTACCAAACTCATATTCCATATAGGCCAATGATTTCTTAAACGATGGCAGCTCCGAAGCTTGAATATCTGCTTGAGCCGGAACACATGCTGTAATTCCCATTCCCATCCCCGGGTTGGTTCCATAAGTAATCATGGGTTCTATATCTTCAGCCCTATAGGTATATTCCATATCAAACTCAGCACCTTCATCGGATTTCAAAGTTTTCCAATAGGTTAATTTCTCATCCCATTCGTCTCCTTTGGGAGCGTATGCTCTACCTTTTATGTATTCAAATGTTGTTTCATCAGGCGCAATCATTCCTCCTCGAGCGCCCATCTCGATACTCATATTACAAACGGTCATTCTGCCTTCCATACTCAGGCTACGCACAGCAGATCCGGCATATTCAACAAAGTAACCCGTAGCTCCGCCTGTTCCCAATTGCGCTATCACATAAAGCGTTAAATCTTTCGCTGAAACGCCTTTAGCTAATTCGCCATCAACGGTAATCCGCATCTTTTTAGGTTTGGATTGCATGATACACTGCGTGGCAAAGACCATCTCAACCTCCGATGTTCCAATTCCAAAAGCCACAGCACCAAAAGCGCCATGCGTTGAGGTATGACTATCGCCACAAACCAAGGTCATGCCAGGTTGCGTATGTCCCAGCTCTGGTCCAACAACATGAACAATGCCGTTGTTGGGATGATTCAAACCGTACATCTCAATCCCGTTCTTCTCACAGTTCGCTTTTAAAGTTTCAACTTGCGAACGTGATTCCATGTCAACGATAGGCAAATGTTGGTTCACAGTAGGGACATTGTGATCCGGTGTTGCGATAGTTCTTTCCGGTCTAAATACGTTTAAACCTCTTGCATTCAAGCCCGAAAAAGCCTGTGGACTGGTTACCTCATGAATCAAATGCTTGTCGATGTAAAGAATGTTTGGGCCACCTTCAACATGTTCGACCACGTGTGCGTCCCAGACCTTATCAAATAATGTTTTTGCTTTCAATGTATATGTTTTGTGAATTCGTGAGTTTATGAATTCGTGAGTTTATAATGAATAATCAAGTCAAATAGTCTGAAAGTCTTAAATGTCAAAATATCTTATTAACAGACAACAGCCAGCGGAACCTTTAACCTTTCCTTAAACCAACTTCGCCAAGGCATTCACCAAGGCTTCAACTGAAGCGGTAATAATGTCGATATTGGCTCCAAAGCCATAATACATTTTCCCTTGGTGCTGCAATTGGACATGAACTTTTCCCAAATCATCGCTGCCACGAGTCAAGGTTTGAACAAGAAATTCTTCCATAGAAAACTTCTGTTTAATCAACTTCTTAACCGCATTGAAACAAGCATCAATAGGACCATTTCCCTCAGCAGTAGCTGCACAGGATTCACCTTTAATCTTAAGATGAACCGTCGCCATAGGAGTCGTCGATTTACCGGCAAGAACCTGTAATAATTCCAACTCAACGGATTGAGTTTCCAACTCATGATCCCCCATCAACTCAGCCAAATCATTTTCATTCACATTCTTTCTCTCATCGGCCATCACCAGAAATTTTGAATAGGCATCATCCAAGTCTTCCTTCGAAAGGGTATAGCCCATTTCATTTAAGTGATGATTTAGTGCCGCACGACCACTTCTGGCTGATAGTATAATGGCCGATTCCTTAATACCAACATCAGCAGGATCGATAATCTCATAATTCTCGCGATTTTTCAAAACCCCATCCTGATGAATACCTGATGAATGCGCAAAAGCATTGCGACCAACAATAGCCTTATTCGCCTGAACCGGCATATTCATTAATGAAGAAACCAAACGGCTGGCCTCGTAAATACCCTTCGTATTAATATCGGTATGGTAAGGCAAATCGTGATGTGTCTTAATCGCCATCACCACTTCTTCAAGAGAAGTATTCCCCGCACGCTCCCCAATTCCGTTTAAGGTCACCTCAACCTGACGCGCTCCATTAATCACTCCACTCAATGAGTTGGCTGTGGCCATACCCAAATCGTTATGACAATGTGTCGACAAAATCGCCTTGTGAACATTGGTTACATTCTCCATCAGATACTTGATTTTCGCACCATATTCACCTGGCAAACAATAACCTGTTGTATCCGGAATATTGATAACGGTTGCTCCTGCTTTAATCACAGCCTCAACCACTCTTGCCAAATATTCATTATCCGAACGTCCCGCGTCTTCAGCGTAGAATTCCACATCCTCAACATAGCGCTTAGCATACTTCACTGCTCGTACAGCACGATCAAGAATTTCATCTGGGTTTGAATTCAGTTTATTGAAAATATGATAAGGCGAAGTCCCAATACCTGTATGAATTCGGCCTCTTTTAGCAAACTTCAGTGCCTGAGCAGCCACATCAATATCCTGTTCAACGGCACGGGTTAATGCACAAATGGTAGGATTGTTCACTGCTTTGGCTATTTCCACCACGGATTGAAAGTCTCCCGGACTTGATACAGGGAAACCCGCTTCGATCACATCCACGCCTAAAGCTTCAAGCGTTCTTGCGA
Organism: Ancylomarina subtilis; assembly: GCF_004217115.1. Taxonomy (NCBI): domain Bacteria; kingdom Pseudomonadati; phylum Bacteroidota; class Bacteroidia; order Marinilabiliales; family Marinifilaceae; genus Ancylomarina; species Ancylomarina subtilis. The sequence goes on from NZ_SHKN01000001.1 coordinate 1,737,644, forward strand.
CTTCAATTTTCTCAATTGTGTTTAACTGACAGCCAGGGACCTGCTCCCCATCGCGCAATGTGGTGTCGAAAATAAATAATCTATCACTCATTTTTTCTTGTGTTTTGTGGTTAAGTTCTATTCAGTTAATAGCAAAAAAAAAGCCCTTCCTTGTGGGAAGAACTTCGTATAATTTCATCTGTTCTGATTCAAATTATAGCACAGTCTTCCCTGTCGAACTCATAATAATGAGGTCGATAATGAGAATTAATCCGATAAGAATAGAATTCGTATTCATGATATTTTCATTGCTGTGATATAACCAATTAAGACCCTTTCTCAATTGCTGAACAAACCTAAAAACTATACAACTTGAGTGAAAACAATTTATCCGATTCAACTACGATCTTCAAATCAATCTGGCCTTCAGATTCAAACATACAAAAATCAGCCAATCGCTTAAACAACTGAAACTTAAAAACCAGATCTGTTTTGAATAGAATGGGTTATCCAACATTCATTTTTATAAAAAAGATCAAGTCACATTAAGACTATTAGCACCCCAAAATGAGTATGGGGTACCAATAGTTGATTGCAAATTAACAGGGTGCAAACATGTCTTACACCTAATCAACTAAGTCTTCACTTAGTTGTTCTCCGGGCGAAGCTTACGAACCGCTGTTCCGGCTTGCCACATTTCACTATCACGTAACTCCTCTAATTCAGCATCCAATTTCACTCGATAATCCTCTTGTGAGTTCGAATCGATGGAACGTTGCGCTTCATTTCCGGCAGCAACTTCCTTATACAACTTTTCGAAAACGGGTTTGGTTGCATCACGGAAAGGCTTCCACCAATCCAGTGCACCACGCTGTGCCGTTGTCGACGTATTGGCATACATCCAATCCATACCATTTTCAGCAACAAGAGGCATCAAACTCTGTGTCAACTCTTCAACCGTCTCGTTAAAAGCCTCAGATGGCGAATGACCATTAGCACGCAAAACTTCGTACTGAGCAGCGAAGATCCCCTGAATACATCCCATCAAAGTACCACGCTCACCTGTCAGATCAGAATAAACTTCACGCTTAAAGGTGGTTTCGAAAAGGTAACCCGATCCAACACCAATACCCAAGGCAACTACTCGCTCGAAAGCACGACCTGTTGCATCCTGAAAAATAGCATAAGAAGAATTCAAACCACGTCCCTCAAGAAACATACGACGCAAACTGGTTCCAGAACCTTTAGGTGCAACCAAAATCACATCCACATCAGCCGGAGGCACAATACCGGTTCGTTCCTTATAGGTGATCCCGAATCCATGAGAGAAATAAAGGGCCTTACCCGGCTTCAAATATTTCTGAACTGTTGGCCAAACAGCAATCTGGCCTGCATCAGACAATAGATACTGAATAACTGTTGCCTTATCCAAAGCTTCTTCAATCTCGAAAAGATCTTTACCGGGAACCCAGCCATCAGCTACCGCCTTATCCCAGGTTTTGGAATCTTTACGTTGTCCAACGATAACATTAAAACCATTATCTTTCAGGTTTAAAGACTGTCCCGGACCTTGTACTCCATAACCAATAACAGCAATGGTTTCATCTTTCATCACTTCGCGAGCTTTTTCCAATGAAAACTCTTCACGTGTCACAACTTGTTCTTCTGTTCCTCCAAAATTTATTGTTGCCATTTCTTTTAATTTTTATTTGGGATTTAAGATTAAGAAAAGCACATTCATACTTCTTTCATCCCACTTTATTATTTATTCAATTTTTATTCTTTTTATTTTCAATTCTAAATGAGAATTAACTGGCTTCCGCCAATTCCTTCAGATAAGTGGTAAAATCTTTCTGCAAAGTTGATACCGCTACGCGTCCCGATCGTGCGAATTGCAAAACGCCATATTGCTCCAACTCCTCAAACAAATCTTGGTTTTCAGCCTTATAACCAACTCTCTCAATCACCAAAAAATCGGTACTCACCGTTAAGATTTTTGCATTATAGTTTCGGACCAAAGCTTCCAGATTTCCATTCAAGTTTTTTGAATTCGCAATTTTAAACAAAGCCACCTCCTGATGAACAATCTCTTCTGCATCGAAATAAATCGCTTTGAAAACACCAATAATCTTCTCGATCTGAAGCACAATATTCTCAACTTTGCTTTCGTCCATAAAAGCGACAATCGTGTATCGGGACACTCCCTTTACCTCTGACTCCGAAACAGTCAGGCTTTCAATATTGATCTTTCTCCTTGAAAAAACGATGGTTATCTCATTCAGAAGACCGATATTGTTTTCCGAGAATACGGTTATTGTATATTCTTTCATCTCTTTAATTTTTAGTTCCTTTTCAAACTCTAGACTTATCAACTTTACTCCAGTCTCATATCAGAAACAGCCGCTCCCGGTGCGATCATGGGTAGTACATTCGATTCGGTTTCAACAACAACTTCAAGAAAATAGGCATTGGGTGATTCCAGCATTTCTTTAATGGCTGCATCCAAATCTTCTCGCTTACTAACTCTTTTGGCTTGTATGCCGTAGCCCTCAACAATTTTCACAAAATCCGGATTATCCAATCGGGTGCACGAGAAACGTTGATCGAAAAACAGATCCTGCCACTGTCGAACCATTCCCAGAAATGAATTATTCAGTACAATGGTTTTAACCGGCAAACTATATTGTCTGATCACAGCCAATTCCTGCAAAGTCATCTGAAAACCACCATCTCCCGATATGGAAACAACCGTAGCCTCTTTATCTCCAATTTGAGCACCAATGGCTGCCGGCAATCCAAACCCCATGGTTCCCAAACCACCAGAAGTAATTTGCGTATTCGGTTTTTTAAATTGATAATAGCGAGCCGACGCCATCTGATGCTGTCCCACATCGGTACATAATACAGCCTCACCATGGGTTTGTTCCGACACCAAACGAACGACTTCTGCCATATTAATCTGCTCCCTATCCGAATAAGCTTGTTTCCTGATCACCTTATCAAATTCAAGCTGATAAAAATCACTGAAACTCTTCATCCACTCGGATTTAAACTTTCCACTAACCAGTTCATTCAAGGCAGTCAAAGCTTGTCTGGCATCAGCCAATATCGGCACATCAACCTTAATATTTTTATTGTGTTCCGACCGATCAATATCGATATGAATGATTTTAGCCTGCTTGGCATATTTCGCGGTATCACCTGTTACCCTATCGTCGAAACGCATGCCCACAGCAATCAACACATCGCATTCGTTGGTGTTTTTATTGGGTCCGTAATTCCCATGCATGCCCAACATGCCCACATACAAAGGATGATCTGTTGGGAAAGAAGACAAGCCCAAAAGGGTACATGCCACCGGAATCTGAGTCTTTTCAACAAATGCTTTCAACTCCTTTTCAGCCCCTGACAATAAGATACCCTGACCAGCAAGCAGTAAAGGTTTCTTCGCATTATTGATCAATTCGGCTGCGGCTTCAATCTGGCTCATATCTAACTTGGGCGTGGGCTGATAAGAACGGATAAACTCACACTTTTTATACTTATAATCTGCCGTTGCAATCTGTGCATCCTTGGTGATATCAATCAAGACAGGCCCCGGACGCCCTGAGCGCGCTATATAAAAAGCTTTGGCCATCACCTCAGCAATCTCCTCAGCTTTGGTAATTTGAAAATTCCACTTCGTAACCGGCATAGAT